>NZ_AUHY01000015.1 GCF_000423425.1 Meiothermus rufus DSM 22234
TAGTCCAGGTCATCGCACTTCGGTGGGTTCATGGGCATCACCCCCTTTGGAGAAGCTTGGCTAAGCACTCTCCTCCTAGCACACAGAAGAATGTCCAGTCAACTGCAACTGCGTAACTCCTAATCAAATCAAGCGCCTTTCGAGGGATTCTCAAAGGCTAGCTCGAGCTCTCCTTCTTCAGCCTGGAAGCCCACCCGTTTGTGGCTCCCATCGCAGAAAGGCTTTTGTGCCGAATGACCACAGCGGCACAGGGCTAGTTTGGCCCGTTCCAACACCCGCTTTTCTCCGTTGAGGGTGAAGGTCGTGCCTTGGGGCAGGTCGAGCACCAAAGAGCCATCCTTACGCCAGCGTAGCTTCATGAATAGAGCGTACCAGTTTTTCGGGTTGTTCCTGCTGGGGCAGGTGTCCGCAGGCAGGTATGCCGTAGAGCCGGGCACCAGGAATCCACTGGCCGAGCCGCCGGCCCGCCTCGAGGGGAATAAGAGCATCTTTTTCTCCCCATACCACGGTGGTGGGAGCCTTAATCCGGGCAAGCCGGGTGGGTTGGGGCCATCCTTTTAGCCCTTCCCAAACCAGCCAGCGAAAAGTGGAGAAGAAGGCCCGGCGCTGCTCGTTGCTCCAGACCCGGTCCCAGACCCGCTGGCGCAGGAAGTGGCGTTCCTCTGGGGGGAGGGCCTCGAGGTCGTAGTAGTAAGGGCGCAGGCTTTCATAAGCGGCCTCCCGGGAGCGACGGAAGCTGTTGTAAATACTTTCTCCCAGGCCCGGCAGCAGGAAAGCAAGCTGCACCCGGTTTAGGCGGCTGGGCAGTGGAGGGCCGTTGACCAGCACCAAGCGGGCGACCTTCTCGGGCCGGCGCAGCGCCAGCCGTAGGGCCACCCCAGCCCCCATGGAGTTGCCCACTACCACAGCCTGGGGTATGTGTAGGTTTTCCAACAGGGCGGCGGCCACATCGGCGAAAAAGTCCAGGGTGTAGGCCCGCCGAGGGTGATCCGAGCGGCCAAAACCGGGTAGGTCGGGGGCCACCACCCGTCCCAACCCCATCAGCAGAGGGAAGACCCGGCGCCAGGTGTCGGCCTCGTCGCCTAGGCCATGCAGCAGTAGAAAGGCCGGGCCCTGAGGGCCCGGGCCGGAGTCGTAGAGATGCAGATTGACGCCACCCACATCGAGCCTACCCTGGTAGGGTTTTAGGTTTTGCGGAATCTGGAACGAAAGGGTCATAGGCCCAGGCCCAGTATACCCGCGGTTCCTTACAGAGCTTCTGCCAGGCGCCGGAAGACCTCGGGTATTGGAGGCGCAGCCCCGCCATTGGCCCAGCTAAAGCGGAGGTCGATCAGCCCCCCCGGCCCCACCCCCATGCCGTTGGGGAAGAGGGGAGTGTAGTCTGGTGGTTGCGCCACGCTTTCCCCGCCAAAGACCTCGCGGAAGCGGGTGACCTCGGAAGGGTGACCAAAGTGGAAGGCGTAGGTATGGGCCCCTTCCTGCCACAAGAAGCGGGGTTTGTAGGGCGGCAGACTTAGTTCTCCTGGGCGTCGCAGGAAGATTGAGGCCCGCCCCGGGCGCAAGCGCAGGGTGACCTCGAGGGCCTCTCCCAAAGCGCCAAAGCTGCCCATAAAGGGGCGTACCAGGTCGTAGCCCTGCACATTTTTTACCGTAAGCCCCCCCGCTTGCAGGACGTGGCCCTTAGGCGAGCGGAACTTTAGCCCCAGTACCTCGCTGCCCAAAAAAAAGGTTTGGGCAAAACCGCCCCGCTGGAGCCAGCCATCCAGTCCCCCGGGGAGTTCAACCGGGGGGAAGGGGGGAAAAAGCCCAGGGGGAAGGGCGTCCCAGACCTCGAGCAGCCGGGTCTGGCCGGTGGCGATGAGGTACTGGTCGGCGAGGGAGACCTGCAGCACACCCACCCCCCCATGCTACCGGCTGGGCTTTCAGCGGAACAACCCGCAGCGCTCGGGGTAGGGGTTGGGCATTCGGCCAGGGAGGGTATCAAAGCCCATAGCGTAGCCGGCTTTCATCTCGGGCCAGTCCGGCAAAAAGGGCTCGCCATTGCGGGCAAAGTGAAGCCACTGGGACTGGAGGGCCTGGGCCAGGGGGCGCGAACGTTCCAGGGCCTCGGCGCTCAGAAAGAGCAATAGAGCAGGCCAGGTGCGTTCGGTGCCAAAAAGCAGGGGTAGCTCGATGCCGTGGAAGCTGCCCAGCCCCTCTAGCACTGGCGAGCGCCAGCGCACCAGGTAGGCGTAGGTGGGGGCATGGGCAGCCTGGGCCACCCCCGCGGCCAGGCTGGGGCAGAGCAGGATGCGGTCGGTCTGGAAATAGGCCCAGGCCTCAGCAGGGCTTGCGTAGCGGGCCTGGTAGTGCTGGGCAGCCTCTTTTCCCCGTCCCGACAGTTTTTCCTCGGCCCGCCGGGCAAACTCGCCCCAGCTAGCAGGCCCGTTCAGGCGGTCGCCCCAGGCCTCCTGGGCCGTAGCCCCTACGATGAGGGGAATCCCCGCAGCGCGCCCCTCCTGAAGGGCCTGCAGGGGCACTTTGTCCAGCAGCACGCCGTCTAAGTGGGGTTTCCAGGGCACCTCGGCAAACTCCCCGGCCTCGACCCTCTGCAACAGGGCCGCGGGGCTACGCTCCTCGGGGGGAACGATGCGCTCCAAAGGAATCCGGCGCAAGCAGGCCAGGTCGTGGGTCTCGCAGCCCATTTGTGCGGCCCACTTTTGGCCGGCCTGGAAGCCCTGCGCCAGGGTGCGCACATAGGTGCACCCCCCCGATTGGAGGATGGCTTTATGAAACAGGCCCTGGGCCTTGGGGCTAGCCAGCAGGGTGCAGACCGCCATTCCCCCCGCCGACTGGCCGAAAAGGGTCACGTTGTCGGGGTTGCCGCCGAAGGCCGCAATGTTGCGCCGGACCCAGCGCAAGGCCTCGAGCATATCCATCAGCCCATAGTTGCCGGTGCTGCCCTGGGCATCCTCGGCCTGCAAGGCCGGCAGGGCCAGCCAGCCCAAGGGCCCCAGCCGGTAGTTGAAGCCCACCACCACCGCCCCCTGAGCGGCCAGGGCGGTGCCATCGTAGAGGGGCTCGGCCCAACCCCCGCCCGTGAAACTCCCCCCGTGAATCCAGACCATCACCGGGTAGCCTTCCGGGGGTGGGGGGGCTAAGGGCAGCCAGACCCCCAGGTTCAGGCAGTCTTCGTCCTGCGGGGGCAGGTAGCCCCCCAGCCGGGTGGTGAAGACCCCCCGCTGGGGGCAGGCCGGGCCGGGCTGGATGGCGCGGAAGACCCCTTCCAGGCGCAAAACCGGCTGCGGGGCCTGCCAGCGCCCAGCCTTGGCGTAGGGAATCCCCAGGAAGTAGGCCACCTGGGCCTTTTCATTGACCCCGCCTTGCAGGCGGCCCTGGGGGGTCAGCACGAACACCGACTGACCCCAGGCCACGCCCAGCAGAAAACCTGTAACCATCATCCAGCGCATGGTTGTATTCTGCTAAATAAGGGAGTCTCAAGGCTGTGTCCGGGGCCAGGGTGCGGGTTCAAGCACCCTCTACAAAAAGACTGGCAAAAGCGACCTTACCAGAGGTAGAGCAGGGCAATCTTGATGGGGTAGCGGTCGGAGGTGGCCACCTCGAGGGCTACCGGGTCGAGGTAGAGCCGCCCGCCCAGGCCATAGGCCAGGCTGAAGCCGCCTTTGAAGCCTAGTCCAAGATAGCCCGAGATGGCCCCACCGGGAATCTCGAGGCTGGCTACCGGCCCCAGGTGGAAGCCGAAAAGGCTACCTACGGTGTTAAAGCTCAGGTCCAGCCCCAAGCCTGCTGAAAGCGAAAGATCGGCTACGCTGAGCGCTGGCAGCAGGTTGGCCTTAAAGAGGGCCCAAACCTCCAGGGCATTGAAGCTGGTAGGCACGATGGCCTCGAGGTCCAACCCCGTGTCAATCCCTAGCGGGCTAAAGGGCAACCCTAAGCTGCCCTGCGCTACCAGCCCACGCCCGATGCCGAAACCCACCCCTAGGGTGTTTTCGGGATAGGCCGGGGCCTGGGCAAAGGCCAAACCAAGCACCAGAGTTAGCAGAGCTAAAAGTTGCTTCATGGTTCCTCCAAAGCTGGCTTCATCATAACAGATGAGGTACGAGAGATGCCGTCGAGGCGCGTAGATTTGTAACGCTCCCAATAAGTGTGTAGATAATATGCAAGTGTACCCAGAAATAAAGTACACATTTTCGGGGGTGTCGCTTACCTGGATATACACGCAAAGAAGCGCGCCATTTGCCCGCATACTCAAAGAGCAGGAGGAAGACATGGCCACACTGACCCCTGAGATGAAACTGGAAGCCGAAAAGCTCCGCCGCGAGTGGGAGACCAACCCGCGCTGGAAGGGCATTAAGCGCGATTACACCGCCGAGGATGTGGTGCGCCTGCGCCCTAGCATTCTGCCCGAGCAGACTTTGGCCAAGGTGGGGGCCGAGCGGCTGTGGGAGCTGTTGCACACCCGCCCCTATGTCAATACCTTTGGGGCCTACACCGGGGCTCAGGCGGTGCAGATGGTCAAAGCTGGCCTCGAGGCCATCTACCTCTCCGGTTGGCAGGTGGCTGCCGACGCCAACCTGGCCTGGCAGACCTACCCCGACCAGTCGCTCTACCCGGCTAACTCGGTGCCCCAGGTGGTGCGGCGCATCAACAATGCCCTGATGCGGGCCGACCAGATTGAGCGGGCGGAGGGCAAGACCGGTCGCTACTGGTACGCCCCGATTGTGGCCGACGCCGAGGCCGGTTTTGGCGGGCCTTTGAACGCTTTTGAGCTAATGAAGCAGATGATCGAGGCTGGCGCCGCCGCAGTGCACTGGGAAGATCAGCTCTCTAGCGAGAAAAAGTGCGGGCACCTAGGGGGTAAGGTGCTTATTCCTACCCAGCAGCACATCCGCACTCTCAACGCCGCCCGGCTAGCTGCCGACGTGATGGGGGTACCCACCCTAATCATCGCCCGTACCGATGCGGAGGCGGCTACCCTGCTCACCAGCGACATCGACGAGCGCGACCGGCCCTTCGTTAAAGCGGGTGAGCGCACCCCTGAGGGGTTCTACCGGGTGCGCAATGGCCTCGAGCCCTGCATTGCCCGTGCCCTGGCCTATGCACCCTACGCCGACCTCTTGTGGATGGAGACCAGCACTCCCGACTTGGAGGTGGCCCGCAAGTTTGCCGAGGCTGTGCATAAGGAGTTCCCCGGTAAGATGCTGGCCTACAACTGCTCGCCCAGCTTCAACTGGAAGAAAAACCTCGACGATGAGACCATTGCCAAGTTCCAGCGCGAGCTAGGGGCCATGGGCTACAAGTTCCAGTTCATTACCCTGGCCGGCTGGCACAACCTCAACTACCGCACCTTCGAGTTGGCCAAAGGCTACAAGGAGCGCGGCATGAGCGCCTTTGTGGAACTGCAACAACTGGAATTCGCCGCCGAGAAAGAGGGCTTCACCGCGGTCAAGCACCAGCGCGAGGTGGGCGCGGGCTACTTCGACGAGGTGCTCATGGCCATCACCGCGGGCCAGGCTTCCACTGCGGCTCTGGCCGGCTCGACCGAGGAAGCTCAGTTCCATTGAACCCTGCAGAAAAGGCGGCGAGGCTATTCGCCGCCTTTTCTAGCTGCCTCTCGGCTGGGCAGTGAACTTCCCGACCAAAGGGAGCGTCCCCTTTTGGGAGAGAGGGTCTGTCCTTATGCGTGGGGCCACCGGGGCTGGGCTCAGTCCCGGCTAATTTCGCCAAGCCGCGCTGGGAGGTTGCGCGGGGCAGCCTGAAAGCTCAGAGGGTTGGCAGGTATGCGCGAGTCGCGCCCGCCCTGGCGGATTTCGCCTTGAAGGGCGAAGCTTACTCGAGCCGCACTGTACTGGGCTTGCAGGGGGGTGGGTGGGGGGACTGGGCAGGGCTGCCGGATAGCTAGGCCCGACTCGTCGAAGCCCAGGCACTCCTCCAGGCGTACCACAAACCCGCCCGGCTGCAGATAGTCGGCCAGCAGGTTGCCGCTGGAGCGGCTCAGGGCGGTGGGGATGGTCTGGGGTAGACCGTTGGGCAGGCGGGGTGTATTGGATTCCAGATACTCCTCGTACACGTACAGCAGCCATTTATCGTTGTTGGCTGGGTCGGGGCCGGGGTTCTCCGCTCCGCTGGCCCGGCCCACCACCCAGCCGCGGTTTAGGGGGTAGATCATGATGAACTTGACCCGTTGGTCGGCTCCGGGCGGCTGGAGCAGGGCAATGGCGGGGTCTTGGCCAATGCGCCAGGTATTGGTGTGGGTGTTAGGGTTGCGTACGGTGTACCCCCCGGAGCTGCCGATGGTAAGGGTCACTCCGGGGGGATACACGAATGCGGCAGTGGCGATATAGTCGCTTACCAGGTTGCCCGCATTGCGCAAATCCTCGGTGAGGAGCTGGTTATTTTGCACAAAACGCAGGCTCTCGCTGCCGCTCTTCAGGCCGCTGGCAATCAGGGCCAGGATGGCCACCCCGATCAGCGCGGCAATGAGCATTTCGATGAGGGTGATACCGATGTTGCGCATAGGTTCTTTACTGTGGCGGCAGGGCGATCTCGGTGGAAAAGCGGAACATGCGCTCTTGTGGGCCGGTAAACTCCAGGGTTGCCCGCCGCAGGATCACCCGGTTACCAATGCTTTGGATGTCCTCGAGGCGAACGGTGGGGTTGCTAAACCCCCGGGGGGGGTTTAGCTCGGGTAGTGCTCCCGTGTGGAAGGCCGCCTGGGTAGCCCAGGCAGCCCGCAGGTTGTCGAAATAGCTGCGGGCGTAGGCTTGGGCTTGGGTGTCTATCTGGGCGTTGCGGGTAAGGGTAAAGCTCGAGCCAAAATAGCTCAGGATCAAGATACTCAGGGACAAAATGGCTAGCGCTACCATCACCTCGACAAAGGAGAACCCCTTAGGGCGCACGTACCACCACCTTTCCCGTACTACCCACGATGTGCACGTTGAGTTCCCGGTTGCCGGGGCCCCGCAGGGTATAGGTACGGTTAGGAGCGTTCACTACCCCATAGGGAGCGGTAAAGGTCACGGTTCCCCCACTGGGCACGCGCTGGAAAACCACCCCTGCGGGCAGCGACTTAGGGGACAAGGAGGCTAGTTCACTGCTGTGGCCCACCCGGTAGGTGCTTTCCCCCTCGTTGGCCTGAAAGGTGAAGTTGACCGACTGTCGACGGGCCTGCTGGCGGATGTTGAGTAAGTCCGCGTAAACCTGGGTGGCTGCCTCGCGGATAATCAGGTTTTGTTGGTAGGTGCGCAGCGAGACGAAGCCCACCCCTAGCAGGATGCCCAATACCACCAGCGCGATTAAAAATTCCACCAGGCTCAAGCCGCGTTTGACCAAGGCTTTCATTGACCCACCACTTCCCAGACGCCGCGGTTAAGCTGGGCCTGCTGCCCACCGGGGAGGCGGGGCCGCAGACGGGCATCGTGGTAGATGTCCAGCTTGACCGGAGCCAGCACCCCGGTATCAGCAGCTACCAGGGCCCCGCGCAAATCCCAACGGCCCTCCAGGTTGTAGCCGCGCCCGTTTTGAATCACGCTGAAGATGGCGTTGGCCGAGTACAAAAGCCCGTCGGTGCGGAAGGCTCCAGCGGGACGGGTGCGAGCACTGGCGTTCCAAAGGCGTTTGAGCGTGGCGTTGTCGAAGACGCTCGAGGTCAGGGCGTAGCGCGGCATGGTTTGGAGGAAGGCCACCTGGGCTTCGGTAAGCGCTACACTGCCCAGGGAGGTTTCGCCGTTGCAGGTGTGCACTCGGGCCCCTGCGGTAAGGGTTTGGTAGGTGTTGTAGTTGGCGGGGTCGTGGTTGCAGCCCTCGGCAAAGTAGACTTGATCCTCGCCGTAAGTGTAAAAGCGGGGACGGTAGCTACTGTCGCGCAGCCAGCGCTGTAGCTCGCTGCGGTTGAAGTTGGTGACCTCGGTGAGGGCCAGGTTGGGCCGGTACAGGGGGCTCTCCTGCCAATCCACTCTGGCCCCGCTACCGCAGCCCGGCTGCTGGGGGTTTTCGCGGCAGAGGCTCAGGGGAAGTTGCAGGCGGTTTGCTTCCAGCAGGTTGAGGTTTTCTGCTTGGAAAGTGTCGATGCTAAGGAAGTCGCCCATCAGCATGTTGCCTCCCGCGATCAGATTGAGCTGGGGCAGGCGGCTGGGATCGCGGTAGTCGCAGGGCTGGAGGCTATTGTCCTGGCCGCAGTCGTAGACCAAATCGCCCAGGATGTACACGTTGCCCCGGGCCAGGATGGTGCCGTTGCCGCGCGCACGCCCCCGAATGACCACATCGCCGTTGATGAAGACCGTGCCGGAGAGGGTGATGGGGGTGGTGCTGCCGTCGATGATGACGTGGCTGGGGTTGAGGCCTAGGGTCCGGGAGTCCAGGGTCTGCACCCCGCCGCTGGGCCAGTCGGGGCGGGTGGGGTTGACCAGGATGGCCGCCCTAAGGTTACCCGCGCGGTAGCTTGCATTGCCGTTTTCCAGGCTCGAGCGCACCTCCGCCAGCCACTCTTCGTCGTCGATGAGGCGGTTGCCGTTGGCGTCGGGAATGGGTAAGGGGAAGTGGTCGGGCAGTTCGCCGTCGGGGAAACGGTTGCCAAAGGCGGCCAGGTCGTTGCGGGTGGGGTAGTTGTAGTAGAGGTTCTGTGGGGTGGCGCAGTGGCTGGGGGTGGCGCAGTCGGCGGGGGTGGGCCTTTGCCGCGTGGTAGAGCGAATGCGGGTCTGGCCGGGTTCCAGGGTGGTGAAGTACTGGCTCGAGGGCTCGAGGCGGCCACTGTACTGCTGGCGGACGGTACCCCGGGTGAGCAAGGCCCCGTGCACGGTACCCGCCTCTTGGTTGTCTCGCATGACCAGGCTTTCCAGCACCCCTACCTTCACCCGGCGCCACCAGGTGCTGGGGTCGTTGGGGTTGGGTTCGCCCCGCAGCGCATCCAGACTGCGTACCTCGAGGTGGCAGAAGATGCAGTCGGCCTTGTTGGTTAGGAAGGGGAAATCGAAGGGAAAAGGAGCCTGGGCGACTTGGAATATCTGACGTAGCCGGCGGGTGGTGCCGTCGGGTAGGGTGCCGGTGGAGATCACCGTGAGCTGAACAATAGGTTCGCCCGAAGGGCTAGAGGTATCGTTGCGCGAGACCTGCACCACGAAGCGGCTACCATCGCTTAGTGCCTGGGGTGAGCCGAACAGGTTTGGCAAAGTGGCGCGGTTAGGTAGCCCTATGCGATCCAGGGCCTGCTGGTAGGCTACCACGCTAGGGGAGCTGGCCTCGGCTAAAACTTGGTGCCATAACCGGGCTACCGCCCGCTCGAGGCCAGCCTCGGCGGCGAATTGGGCCTGCGAGGTGCGCAGGGCGTCTTGGGCGTTGCGCCGGTTGGAAAGGGAGGTCAGCATCGAGACGCTGACCAGGATAATCACGATAAACAGGAATACCAGGGTTGAAACTAAGGTAACCCCCTTACGGCTTCGCATCGAATCCCCCCGTTGCAGTAAACCTTTGGTAATGGTCTGCAATTACCTAGATTGTAACACCCCCTATTTAGGGGGTACAGGGGGTCCAGGCTGGGTTTAGCGCAATAGACCCAAGCTGCGGGCCCGCTCGAGGGCCTCCACCCGGTTGCGCACCCCAAGCTTTTCATACAGCCGCACTAGGTGGTCTTTGACGGTTTCGGGCGATAGACCCAGGTTGCGGGCGATCTCTTTGCTGGAAAGCCCCTGGGCCATCTGCTGGAGCACCTCCTGCTCGCGCATTGTGAGGCGGGGCAGCTCTGGGGCCCGCAGGCGGGGTTCCAAACCCTGGCTGAGGCGCCGCAGGCGTTCGGCCAGGGCCTCGGGAGGCAGTTCCTTCGACCAGTAGGCGTCGGCTCCGGCGTAGGCGGCTTGCTGGATCAAGACCGGCTCGTTGAAGGTGGTCAGCAGGACGACAAGCCCCAAGTAGCGTTTTTCCCGCAGCAGGCGGGCGGCGGTAATCCCATCCATCTGCGGCATGCGCACGTCCAGCACCACCGCATCTGGCAAGTGCGCTAGGCACAGGCTTAGGGCTTCCTGGCCGTCGTTGGCCTCGCCCACCACAACAAAGCCCTCGCGCTCGAGGGCTAAGCGCAGCCCCATGCGGAACAGGGGGTGGTCGTCGGCGATGATTAGGCGCATTTCCTACAGGCTAACACCAAAGCCTACCCTACAAGCCCTAGGGCTTGTAGGGTTCTGGGGCAGTTTAGTAGACCTGCTCGCGCTGGCCAAAGCTGAGAGGGGTGGCCACGCTCACCTGCACCACGCCAGTGGTGGGGAAGAACGGCGGGGCCCGGTCTTGCATACGGGGGTCGTAGGTAAACTGGCGGGCGTAACCAGCCGTCATCTGTCCGGTCGAGCTGTTGAACTGACCAAAAGCGCCGTAGTAGTACTGGATGATGCCTCCTTGCAAGCGGATGGAGCCGCGGGGAGAGATGGTGCTATAGTTCTGCACCGTTACCTCACCCCTCGAGGTCATCAACACCCCATGTACCGTCAGGTCTTGCAAAGAGGTGTTGGTACCGTTGCCCAGCAGGATGTCGCCATCCTGGCTGTAGACCCCCAGGATGTTGTCGGCGGAGAGGTTGTTGCAGGTGGGCCGGGTCACGGTGCTGCCGCTGCGGGCAAGGGTTCCCGTGCAGGCCGGGCTTTGGTACTTAAGGTCGCCCTGAATTTGGATGTTGCGTCCACTCCCCGCATTGGCCACGGTGATCTGGGCAAAGCTGGCCAGGGCCGGGGGAGCGGTGTTGGGGTTGTTGCTATCCGAGCGGGCCGGGCCGGTGAGGTTGCTGATGCTACCTTCGGCGAAGATCACCCCGTTGAAGCTGGGGCGCTCCACCATCCAGGTGCTACCCTGCTGCCGGTACAGCACCCCATCGGGGCCGTAGCGGTAGAGAAAGCGGTCGCTCCCGCTGCAGGCCGCCGTGCGGCAGACCTCGATGTACTGGTAGCTCGAGGTCGCAGGGGTGCAGACCCCAGAGCTGTTGCAGGTGGGACGGTTCCCGCTGGCGTCAGCAGCGTAAAGGGTCAGCCGCACCACGTTGAAGTTGAGGTAGAGCCCACCCACTATGGCTGCACCGCGCTGGTTCTGGGCGTTTTCTGGCATGGGGATAAAGGCTTCCTGCCAGTTGACCTTGGGGTTTCCATCGAAAACTGGAGCATGGGTGATGCCCCCGCTGGTCCAGGAAGGGGCATTGGGGTTGGCCATCTGGGAGGGAGAAAGGAAGGTGGTGCTGTTACCCGAGCCAAAGTGCGCTCCGGGGCTGATTTCCCCGCTGCAGCTACTGGCCCCTGCGTTGCTGCAGCCGGCGCTGGTTACGTAGCCGCCAAACCAGGGGTTGAAGGAGAAGCGAAAGCGTTCGTTGGTGTGCACCGGCCCATCGAACAGGGTGCTGGCAGTGAACCAGACCCCGGTATTGGAGCGGGTGCGGTGCCGATTGGTAAACAGGGCATAGCGGGCAAAGCTACCGTTGGTCAGGAGAAAGCGGTACTCGCCCTGCACCAGCACGTTGCGCTGGTAGGGGGTGCCAGGCGAGGCGGTGACCACCATCACGTATGGCAGGGCGTAGCCCTGCACCTGGCGGGTGAGGGGGGTGGCGGGGTTGTTGTCGTTGTCCACCACATAGCCCGAAGGAAGCTGGGCGGCACTGGGGAAAGGCTGGCCACAGGCTGGGCTGGTGGTGAAGTGGATGCGTACCTGCACGGTAGCGCCAGAGCCATCTGGGGCAAAATTTTGGCTGCAGATCATGCTGTTGACACTGGTCTGCAGGTTGGCGGCCAGAGTGGCCAAGCGGCTCGCCACGGTGGCTGCGTTGGGCAGGGTACCGTTGCCGCCGTAATACCATATGTCGCTGGTATTAATGCCGCCCATGCTGGGGTTGGCCGAGCGCACGATGGCTTCCAGGCTGGCCCGCACGTCGTTTGAGAGCAAGGCCGAGGCAGCCACCGCCCCACCGCGGGCCAGGTTGATGGCCTGGGCCATGGCGCTGTTGTCCCGGCTGGTGCGCAGGTCGTTCATGGTGCGGGTAAAGATGAGGCCGCTGACTACGCTTAGCAGCAAAATGACGGTTAGGGCCACCACGATGGCGATGCCCTGGGGCTTCATGGATTGCATAGGTTCACCACCTTTGCTTGGTAGTAGAGGGTGTTAATCATGTCTACCTGGCCGGTATAGGTGCGCTCCACGTTGCGCCCCTGCAGGGGAACCTGGGTGCCCAGGGTAAACTGCACCCGCCGCAGGGAAAACTCTGCTCCCCCACTGGTGAAGTAGGGCTGTACCCGCCCGCCGACCAGATAGCCCGTGGGGTTGCGCTCCTCGCTGATGGCGCTGCTGGTGCGCCGCTGGTAGACATAATCGATGCGAAAGTTGCTTATATCGAAGGCTACATCGGTAGGGGCGGTATCGCCCTGCACCCGGTAGATTAGCTTTCGGTTGGCCGCATCGTAACTGTAGCCCATCAGGTTGACCACCGCGGCCAGGGTTTCGGAGGTGGCGCTGACGGGCAGGTTGTTACAGGTGGTGGTGAGGCCAAACAGGTTGAGGCCGCTGGGTACAGGCAGGCTGCTGGTGCGGGTGATGACCGCGTTGCCGTTGCCATCCACCACCACCAGCCGGCTGCCTACGGGAACCTCGGTAGCGAGGGTGGCAGAGTTGCTTACCAGGGTAAGGGCGCTCCCCGCTACGGCACTCACCGAGTACCCAGCGCCACCGGCCACCTGGGCAAAGGAGATGCTGGTGGGGCTGGTGTCAAAGGGCGTGTGGGTCACGATGGCAAAAGCTGCGGTGCGCAAGTCCTGGCTCAGCACCTCCAGCACCCGCCGGGCTTTGTTTTGGGCCGCACTGATGGCCTCGTTGGACTGGTTGAGCTGGAGACCCTGGATGCTGGTGTTAAAGGCAAAGGCCATCACAATGACCAGCACCGCCAGGGCCAGCAGAAGCTCGAGGATGGTCAAACCTTGAGAACGCACAGAAACCTCCCCTAGTTGATGTTGGTCACGATTTCGCTGCCGGCTGCGGCGGGTGAGGGGCCAATGATGCTCTGGCGCACGCACTGCTCGCCTTCGGGGCTTTGCCAGCAGACCTCGATGCGGTACTGGTGAATCTGCCAGCCGCTACCTGCCCAGGAGGGGGTACCCTGGTTGGCGATGCGGGCGCGGTAAAGGTTGATGTTGCCGAACTGCTGTTCGGCAGTGAGGCTGGCAAAGCCAGTGCTGGGGTTGCTGAGCTGGCCATAGCCCCACTCGAGGCTGCCGCCCACCGCGGGCAGGGCCCGGTCGTCGGCCTCGAGGATTTGCCGGCCCAAGAATATGCCAAGCTGGTTGGCCTGAGCCCGACCTCCCACCACGCTGGTCTGGCGCATGTTGCCCACCAGCAGGGTGGTAAACAACCCCAGTACGATGGCCAGGGCCCCTGCTGCCACAATCACCTCGATAAAGGTCAGACCCCGGTTTCTCATTGCCGGCGCACCTCCCCGATGAGGGTAGCTGTAAGGGTGTGGGTTCGCCCGTTGGCCGAGATGGTGAACTGGCGGTTGGCTGGGAAGCTACTGGAGAAGTTGACCTTGCCCGGCGAGGTGAAGGTGGCCAGGGTTCCTTCGCTCAGGCTACAGGTGACCCCGCTGGGCAGGGTTACGCTGCGCAGTACGCTGCCATCGACCTGGGACTCTACCCGCAGGGTGTTTCCGCTGCGCACTAGCAGGAAGTTGGTGCCGCCCCGGCTGGCCGCTGCGGTGGCCCCCTGCCAGAAGAGCTGGCGAATCTGATCCACGGCAGCCGCAGCCTGCTGGCGCTGGCCCAGGGTGCGGAACTGGGCGATGCCGATCCCGGCTGCTACCCCCAGAATGGCCATCACAATCAGGAGCTCGAGCAGGGTGAACCCCAGGGGCCGCCCCGTTGATGGATGGGTTTTCTTTAACTCTAGCCCTTCAGACATACCGCCTTTAGTTTGGGGAAAGCAGGCTGAGTCGAACACCCCCTGTTGGGGGTTAGGGCGTTACATAGATATGGTTACTTGCATTATGCCAAGAGGATGTTTGCGCGTGTGGGGGCGGGTTTGGTGGTTATTGATATGTCTGGCTGGGGTGGGTCAAATCTCACACAGCCACAGCCTGAGCCGGGTGCCCTGCCCCGAGGAGGCCAGGTTTTCCAGCCGTCCTCCGTGTACCTCGGCCACCCGGCGGGCCACGTACAGCCCCAGCCCGGCGCTGCCGGCCCGCACCCCCCGCAGGCGTTGGCTGCGGAAGGGCTGGGAGAGGGTTTCCAGGCTATCGGGCAGGCCGGGGCCATCGTCCTCGACCTCGAGCCAGCCCTCTCCCGCCCGCAGCACCACCCGGCTTCGGGCATGGCGCAGGGCATTTTCCACCAGGTTGGCCACGGCCCGCTCGAGCAAAAGCCGCTCGGCCCGGGCTTGCCCGGCCCCTTCAATCTCCAGCCAGAGGCCGCGCTTTTGCGCCTGCTGGGCGTAGCGCAGGCGAAAATCCTCCAGAACGGAGCGCAGGTTGAGGTTTTCCGGCTGGATGCGCTGGGCCTCGAGGTGGCTGGCGGTGAGCAGGTTTTCCACCAGCTGATAGCTCCGGTTCAGTTCTTCCTGCAGGGTACGCAACATCTCCTTGCGCTTTTCCGGCCCGATTTTGTCGGCTTCCTCCAGGTATTCCAGCGCCCGCAGGCTGGCCAGCAGGGGGGTTTTGAGGTCGTGGGTCAGGGCGGCGTAAGTGGCCTCGCGGGCCTCGAGCAGCGCGCGCAGGTGATCCAGCACCTCCTCGAAGCCCTCGCGTAGCTGGGCGATCTCGGCGGGGGGACGCTGTTTGGGGGTAGGGAGGGATAGCTCGGCCAGGGTGCGGTTGGCTCCGCGTAGGTAATACAGGCTGCGGGTGAGCTCGTCCACCGGCTGGAGCAGGGTGTGGGCTAGCCCATAGCCCACTCCGGCAGCCACCAGGGCCAGCACCCCCACCCAGGCCAGCAGGAAAAGCGAGGTTTGGGGGGGGCGCTCTGGGTTGGCCATCCAGAAGGTCAGCACGATGACCAGGTTGGGCACAAAGGCCAGCAGGCCGATGACCCAGGCCAGTTGGTGCTTGAGCGGCATGGCCTTAGTTTACGCTTTGCCCCAGCCTGCCAAGACCGTCCTTGAGCCAGAGGCCCTCTCTGTGTAGCCTGGGGGGTGGTATGCAGTCCGACACCACCGCGCGTCTCCTCATTACCTGCCCCGACCGCCCCGGCATCGTGGCGGCGGTCTCGAACTTCCTCTTCAACCACGGGGCTAACATCACCGCTTTGGACCAACACTCCACCGATCCCGAGGGGGGGCTTTTCTTCATGCGCCTGGAATTCCAAACCCCCCATCTCGATGTTTCGCGGGAGATTTTGGAAAAAGCTTTTGCCGAGCGGGTAGCCGCCCGGTTTGAGATGGACTGGTGCATCGCCTATGCCGCTGATGTGAAAAAGGTGGCCATCCTGGTCTCCAAATACGACCACGCCTTGCTCGAGCTTCTGTGGAGGCACGCCAACCGTGAACTGCCCTGCCAGATCACCCAGGTCATCTCCAACCACGAAACCCTCAGGCCCGAGGTGGAGCGCTTCGGCATCCCCTATCACCATGTACCGGTGGATAAGGATCGCAAAGAGGAGGCCGAGGCCCGGATGCTCGAGCTGCTATCGGGCAGCGACCTGGTGGTCTTGGCCCGCTACATGCAGATTCTCAGCCCCCATTTCGTGGCCCAGTACCCCAACCGCATCATCAACATCCACCATTCCTTCCTGCCTGCCTTTGTGGGGGCCAATCCCTACAAGCAGGCCTATATCCGTGGGGTCAAAATCATCGGGGCCACCGCCCATTACGTGACCGAGGAACTCGACCAAGGGCCCATCATCGAGCAGGATGTGGCCCGCGTTTCCCACCGCCACGACGTAGCCGACCTGGTGCGCTTGGGCCGCGACCTCGAGCGCACCGTGCTGGCCCGGGCGGTGGCCTGGCACTTGGAAGACCGCATCATCGTCTATGGCAACAAAACCGTGGTCTTTTCCTGAGTCTCATAAACCGGCTTCACGTCGTCTTCACCGTGGCTTGCTACCTTGGAAGAAGGAGGTTTTTGAGATGTCTATGAGAAGCGCCTCGATTGTTTTGGGCCTCCTGCTGGTCGTGGGGGGTGGGGTGGCCTGGTTTAACCTAAGCAAAAGCCAGGCGCCCCTCGAGCCGACCCCCGCTGCTCAGGCGCAGGCCCAGTCCTTCGATCCCAACCGGGCCCTTTTGGAAAACGAGCGCAACACCATCGAGGTGGTTCAGCGTACCGGGGATGGCGTGGTCTTCGTGGCGGTGCGCAGTGCCCCAGCCAGCCGCGACCTGGGGTTTTTTGCCCCCTTCTTCCAGCCTCAGCCCCAGGAGGGCACCGGCTCGGGGTTCGTGATAGACCAAGAGGGGCATATCCTCACCAACTACCACGTGATTGAGGGGGCCGACCAGATCACCGTGCGTTTCCACAACGATCCCAAAAGCTATCCCGCCCGGGTGGTGGGCCGGGCCGAGCCGCTGGATATGGCCCTGATTCGGGTACAGGCCCCGCGCGAGAAGCTCAAGCCCATGCGCCTAGCCGACTCCGACCAGGTGCGTGTAGGGCAGAAGGCCATCGCCATGGGCAACCCCTTTGGTCTGGAGTTTACCGTTACGGAGGGCATTGTCTCGGCCATCCGGCGCAACCCCAACGACGGCAGTGCCAGCGGCAAGGGGGCCTTCGTGCCCACCGTTATCCAGACCGATGCCGCCATTAACCCCGGCAACTCGGGGGGGCCTTTGCTGAACTCGCGCGGGGAGGTCATTGGCATCAACACCTTCATCTACAGCACCACTGGAGTTTTCGGGGGCCAGGCCCAGTCGGCGGGCATCGGTTTTGCCATTCCCATCAACCTGGCCAAGCAGTACCTGGCCGACCTCAAGGCCGGCAAGGACATCACCGCCGAAGAGATCATCCGCTCGAGGCCCCGCCTGGGGATCACCCTTTCCCTCCTGCCCATGAACCAGTACCCCGAGAATATCCGCCGGCAGAACCGCCTGCCTGAGACCGGTCTCATGATTCAGCAAGTAGAGCGCGGCGGTCCGGCGGAGCGGGCCGGGCTGCGCTCCGCGACGCGCAGCGTGCAGCTTCAGCTGCGCAGCGGCCAGGTGATTGAGCTAGGGGTGAACGGGGATGTGCTGCTCGAGGCGGATGGCAACCCCATCACCAACATCAACGACCTGCGGGCGGTGTTGCTCTCTAAGAAGCCGGGCGAGGCGGTCGTCCTCAAGGTCTGGCGCGACGGTCAGACCCGCGAGGTGCGGGTGGTGCCCCAGATTATCCGCTGATTTTGCCAGAGTGGGGGGCTCCGTTGGTACGCCGCTTTGTCGCCCTTTGGTGGGCGCTGCTGACCACGGTAGGGCTGGCCCAGTTCGACCCCACTCAGGCCTGGTTCACCCTGCGCACCGAGCACTTTGACATCCACTACCCCCAAGGCCTCGAGGCGCCCGCGCGAGAGGCAGCCTGGCACGCTGAGCGGGCTTACCGCCTGCTGGCCGCCGACTTCGAGCCTCCCCCCGGACGCTTGCAGCTGGTGCTGGCCGACGTGGGCGACGTAGTCAACGGCTTTGCCGACCCGGTCAACCTGGTGGCGGGCATCTACACGGCCCAGTTTCGCCTGGCCGATTTCTTCAACCCCCGGTTGGACTCCTGGTGGGAGGCGGTGGTCTTTCACGAGGTGGCCCACCTCTTCGACCTAACCCAGACCCAGGGGCCCCTCAAGGAGCGCACCCGCATCTTCGGCCAGCTTCCCGCCCAAAGCGCCATCAAGCCCTTCCCCTTTGTGGAAGGCGCGGTGGTGTATTTGAAGTACAAAAAGCTGGGCGAGTCGCGCCTCAACGAGGCCATTACCCGGATGTTCCTGCGCCAGATGGCCCTTTTGGGGGCATTCCCCAGTTTGGACGAGATTCGCCAGGCCTATGGCCGCACTCGCTGGCCCTACCTGGGCTTTCTGGTCTACAACTATAGCGCCTGGCTGGTGCGCTACCTCGAGGAGCGCTTCGGCCCCGAGGCCTACACCCGCTTCAGCCGGGTCAACGCGGGCATGCTGGCCCTGAAGGATTTCAACCAACCTTTCCTAAAAGCCTTTGGGGTCTCCCTCGACCAGCTCTACGCCGATTTTGTGCGCTGGTTGCCGGAGCAGTTTGCTGAGGAGATCGCCCGCATCCGTGCCCAAGGGCTAACCCCAGCCGTCCGTCTTAGCCAGCTAGGGTTTTTCAGTCAAAGCCCCACCGATTCGCCGAGTGGCCTGGTGTATGCCCATACTTCTCCTTGGCGCAGCGGCCTGCGCCTGGTGCAGGAGGGGCAGGACCGTGAGCTGTGGAGTGGTGCGGCTCAGTACCCAGAGTGGTCGCCCGATGGGCGCTATCTCTTGTTTGTGGCCCGCAGCGCCCAGGGGCCCTACCGGGTGGAGAGCGATCTCTACCAGTACGACTGCTTAGAGGGCCGCGTGCGGCGGCTTACCCAGGGCCAGCGGGTCTACTACGCCCGCTACGCTCCCGATGGTCACAGCATCTTCCTGGCCCGCAACACGGCGGACGGTTCCACCGAGTTGGCCCGCTACTTCCCCGCGCTAAAGCAGGTGCAACCCCTGCGGCGCTTTCCCCAACAGGACGGGGTGATTCACTCCTTGGCGGTGGCTCCCGACGGCCAGAGCCTGGTGCTAGCCCTGCTGCGGCGGGGGGGCTTCCAGGACTTGTATCTGTACACCCTGGCCAGCGGGGCCCTTATCCCCCTGACCCAGGATAAGAACGTGGAGCGCGACCCGGTCTATAGCCCGGATGGGCGGTATGTGCTCTACAGCGCCGATGTGAACCAGGTCTACAACCTCTACGCCTACCGCCTGGAGGACGGGGCGGTCTTCCAGGTGACCAACCTGCTGACCGGGGCTTTTGAGCCCACGTTCGCCCACGACGGGCAGCACCTGATCTTCACCGGTTACGACGAAAGCGGCTACAACCTCTACCAAATGGCCTACCGGCCGGAAGCCTGGAAACGGGTGGTTTTGGCCCACGAGCCGCGGCCCTCCCCCCAGCCGGTGGCGGAAGGGCCACCGCCCGAGCCCTACGACCCCTGGCCCTACCTGGTACCCCGCTACTGGCTCCCCGTAGCCGGGGTGGGGGGCTTTGGTCTGAGCCCTCTTTTGGGGGTTTCTCTGTCCGCCGCCGACCCGGTGGGCCTGCATGGCTATGCCCTCGAGGCCGGTTTCGGTGGCGGGGGGGAGCTGTACTACAATCTGGCCTACCGCTATACCGGCCTGGGCTTCCCCCTCACCCTACAGCTTGCTGGTCTGGGACGCCACAATCTTCAGGGCTTGTCGGCCTCCTTCTGGCTACCCCAGGGCAGTCTGGGCCTGGGGTACCTGCGTTCGGACAGGCTCGAGCCGGCCCTCGACCCGGAGCGAAATACCGTCACCCACAGCTTTTCCTTGGGCCTACAGGGGGCCAGTACCAGCGCTAGCGACTTGTTTCGCCTGCGCAACAGCCTGCGTGTGGTGGGCACGGCCTTTGTGCGGGAAGGCCACCCAGACTGGCAGTACAGCTTGCAGGCGGCTTTAGGCTTCCAGTTCAGGCTGCCCCTAGAGGAGGCTCACCTGGTTGGGCTACGCCTTGGGGGAGGTTGGACCACCTCACCTTTGGCCCTGGATGCCTTTGACCTGGGAAGGGGCCTGTTGGGGCTGGGGAGTGCCCCAGTGCTGGCCGTGCGGGGCTACGGGCCAGGCCAGCTCCGGGGGGCCCAGGCCCTGGCCGGTGCGCTGGAATACCGCCTGCCCCCCTGGCGCCTCGAGCGGGGCTGGGGCAACTGGCCCCTTTTCTTCGAAGACCTAAGCCTTACCCTATTCGCCAATGCCGGGGTGGCCGGTTCGCCTTTGGACTGGAACCAGATTCGCTTTTCCATAGGGGCTGAGTTGCGGCTGGGCCTGACGCTGTTTTATCTGGCCCCCGGCTACAGCCTGGTGTTGGGCGGGGCCCAAGGGCTGAGCGAGCCTGCACCGCGGTTTTACCTTAGTCTGGTTATACCGGGTTTGTAAGCGGAAAATCTGCTTTGTTCTGAAACTTTCCTGATACAAAGACGGGATGCTGAGCCGGACTGGAGGTCTGATGGCAACCCGTCGTACCCCTATCTCCCGTGTACCGTCCCACCTAAAGAGAGGCTTTCTCACTAGAGGGGAAGCCCTCGAGGCCCTCTGGCTGGTGGCCCCGGGGGTGGGCTTGCTGTTGATGTTCATGGTCTGGCCCACCCTGAATGCGTTCTGTCTGTCTTTTCACCGAGAGGACCTGCTGGGCAGGGAGCAGGTCTGGGTGGGTCTGGCCAACTATGCTGAGCTGCTGCGCGATTCGGCTTTCTGGCGCTCGGTGGGGGCCACCTTTGCCTTTGCCACTATTGTGGCCCCACTGCAGCTTTTGCTGGGCTTGCTGGCTGCTTTGATGGTGGCTCGCCCCTTTCCTGGAGTAGGACTGTTCCGCACCCTCTTCTTTCTAACGACCGCAGTGCCCACAGCGGTGGCTGCAATTGCCTGGGGATGGTTTTTGCACCCGGTGGGTGGAAGCCTGAACCGCTGGCTTGAGGCTTTGGGTCTCCCCGCCCAACCTTGGTTGACCAGCCCTGAACTGGCGCTGCCCACCTTGGCTGTGGTGACGGCCTGGGCTGGGGTGGGGTTCACCGCCATCCTGCTCACAGCGGGACTGCAACAGATTCCCGAAGACCTCTACGAGGCTGCCCGGATCGATGGGGCCAACGCCTGGACGCAGTTTTGGCGCATTACCCTACCGCTTTTATCGCCCACCTTGTTCTTGGTGGGCCTCCTTACCCTGCTCTCGAGCCTTACCGCCTTTGGCCAGATTCACCTGCTAACCCGGGGAGGTCCTATGGAAAGCACCACCGTCTGGGTTTATCGCCTTTACCAGGATGCGTTCTTCAATTTCCGCTTCACCTATGCTGCGGCCCAGGCGGTGGTTTTATTCCTGGTGCTGTTGCTGTTGGCGGCTTTGCAGTTCCGCCTCCTAGGTGGGAAGGTGCACTATGCCTAGTCTACCGCGTTGGTTGGCCCGTCCGCTTTTCTACCTGGCTTTGGGGGTATACGCCTGGCTTCTGATCCTGCCCCTGTTGAGCCTGCTTTCAGCCAGTTTCCGCAGCGAGGCTGACCTATACACTCCCGGTCTGTGGCCGCCACAGCCGACCCTCGAGGCCTACCGGGAGGCTGTGCAAAAACACCCGGTGGGCCGCTATCTTTTGAACAGCCTGCTGGTCTCGCTGAGCATCACCCTAGGGGTGCTGTTCACCTCGGCCACCCTGGGCTACGCCCTAGCCCGTATCCGCTTCGCAGGGCAGAAGCTGTTGTTTGGCTTTGTGGTAGCTGTTTTGTTGATCCCCGACGAGGTGACCTTTCTACCCCGCTACCTCCTGGTGCAGCAGCTGGGTTGGATCAATAGCTACGCTGCGCTAATCGTGCCTTTTCTGGCCTCGCCCCTGGGCATCTTCCTGCTGCGCCAGTTTCTCAAAAGCCTACCCCAGGACCTCTTTGACGCAGCCCGGATAGACGGGGCTGGCCACCTGCGCACCCTCTGGCATGTGGCCTTGCCCCTGGCTGCTCCGGCTCTAGGAGCCTTGGGAGCGCTTTCTTTCTTGGGGGCCTGGAACATGTACCTCTGGCCCTTGGTAGTGGTCAACCAGAACCAGATGAAGACGGCCCAGGTGGCCATCGCTCAGGTGCAAAGCGTAGAGGTCTCGAGCTGGAACGTGGTAGCGGCAGTGGCCATCCTAGTGCTGCTGCCTACTTTGCTGGCCTTTTTGCTCGCCCAGCGAACCTTCATCCGGGGGATCGCTCTAGGCGGGCTTAAGGGATAAGGGAGGAAGAGCATGAAGAAGCACGGGTTTGGTCTGCTGGTAGGCGTAGTGTTGGGCAGCCTAGGTCTAGCCCAGCAACGGGTGACCATCGACTTCTGGCACTCCATGGGTGGGGTGCTGGGCGAGGCCACCGAGGCTTTGGTCAAGGACTTCAACGCGGCACAGAACCGGATTACGGTTCGCAGCCAGTTTGTGGGTTCCTACGACGAGGGCCTAAACAAGCTGCAAGCGGCCTTGCGCGCAGGGGGGCAGGGCCGGCCCCACGTTATCCAGGTCTACGATATCGGGGCCCGTTTTATGGCCGACTCGGGTGCTGTGATACCGCTGGAGGATCTAGCCCGGGCCAACAACTTTGACCTCTCGCAGTTCGTGCCCCAGCCCCGTAACTACTACACGGTGGATGGCAAGCTTTACGGGTTGGCCTTCAACAGCTCCAATCCCATCCTTTACTTCAATGCCCGGGCCTTGGAGGAAGCAGGCATTCCCTACCGCAATACCTGGAGCCTGGCCGACCTCGAGACCGCTGCGCGCAGGCTGACCGTCAAGGACGCCTCGGGTAAGACCCTGCGCTACGGCCTCTCCATTCCTATTGATAGCTGGTTCGTGGAGCAGTTCTCCTATAACTCGGGCCAGTTCTTTTGCAACAACGAGAACGGTCGCAAGGCTCGAGCCACCGAGGTAACCTTCAACAACCCCGCAGCCGTGGCCTTCCTCGATACCTGGGCCCGGTTGGTACGGGAAGGGGTGGCGGCCAACACCGGGCGCAACTGGGCCGACAGCCAGAGCCTTTTCGCCCAGGGACAGGCCGCCATTGCCATCTACTCCACGGCCTCGCTGACCGGGGTGTTGCGTCAGGTGGGCAATCGCTTCCAGGTGCGCACAGCTTTTTACCCCTACCTGCAGGAGCGCAACGGCACTGCTATCGGAGGGGCTGCGGTTTATCTGATCCGAGGCTTCCCGGAAGCCGAAACCCAGGCAGCTTGGGAGTTTATCCGCTTTTTGCTGCGTCCGGAAATTCAGGCTAAATGGATCATTGGCACTGGCTACTTCCCGGTGGTGAGGGGGGTGACCGAGCTGCCCAGTGTGCGGCAGGCCTATGTGCGCCAGCCCAACTACACCACCGCGGTGCGGCAGTTGGAAACCTCCAAGGTCAACAACGCTTCGGCGGGTTGCTTGATGGGCGGGTTTACCGAGATTCGCCAGATTGTCCAGTCGGCCATTGAAGAGGCCCTGAGGGGCAAACCAGCCCAGCAGGCCCTTAGCGAGGCTAAAGGGCGAGCGGATGCGGTGCTAGCCCGCTACAATGCCAGCGTGCGGCAGTAGTTCTTAGAAACCCAGCGCAAGCGCGCCTGCTGCGCTGGGGTTTTGCTTACCTCGAGCCCTGCAAGCCTTGCAACGCCAAAGCGGCCTCGCGGTAGCTGGGCCGGTAACGCAGTGCACTTTGAAGATCGGCCAGGGCTTCCCTTTGCTGGCCCAAGGCTTGGCGGGCTAAGCCGCGCCAGTAGTAGCTCTCCTCGTGGTCGCCAGCCCGGCGCAGCACATCGTTGGCCAGGGCCACCATCTCTGGGTAGCGCCCAGTCTTGAAGTAAGCCTCGTAGGGGCCGAACTGGTACCACAGCATCCGCCAGGGCCAGGGGCTGGCCACATCAGCCGGTCGGCGCGGGTCGAGGTGGAGGTCTGGTGGGAGCTGGCGTGAGCGGTCGTAGGCCCTGGCCGCTTCCTGGGCCAGGCCCAGCCGGAGGTAGGCGCTGCCCAGGTTGAACCAGGCGAAGGCGTTGCCCGGGGTGCTCTGGCTTTCGTGACGGGCCACCTCGAGGGCCAACGACCACGCTGTGGCCTCGAGGCTGCGGCGGCCCAACAAGGCACTTAGGGCTGCCTCACGGCTTTTGGGATAGACCACCAGATAGGTGCGGTTAAACACCTGCCAAAGCCGGTCTAGCTCGCCATAGCGCAAGGTCACCTTGGGGCCGAGGTAGCTATCGAAGGCGTTGAAGTGGCCCTGACGCTCGTCGTAGCCCACCAGCAGGCGGTAGTGGCCCATCCCACCGTGGTCGGGGGTAATGAACCAGGTCTCGACCACCACCGGGAAACCCCCGGCCAGCAGACGCTTGAGCAGACCCAGGTCACCGGCCACACCCAGGTGCACCCCAAACCCTTGCTGGCGGGCATAGGCGGCCAGTTCCTCGGGGCTCACGTTTTTGTCGTTTTTGTTAGGCTTGAGTACCGGGGCAATCTGGTACTGGGTGGCCGGGCTACCCCAGAAGCTCAGGGCCATGCCTAAGGTGGCCGGGCCACAGTTGTTAAAGCGCTGGTACTCGTGGCGAGCCCCGCTCAGGAAAATGCTGGCAGGCTGGGCCCAAGCGGGCAAAAGAAGGAAGAAGAAAGTCCAGCCGAGGGCTTTTTTACCTGAAGTTGTCCGCATTGTTCCAGTATGGCCTATCCTAGCGCTGGGCCATGCGGTAGACCGTGCCCCGGTGGTCGATTACATACAGCTCGCCAGCCGCGTCCTCCCCGAAAGAGCTGATGTTCAGCTCGGTGCGCAAAACCTCCCGGCTTTGCCAGCGTCCACCCTGCAGGGTAGCCACCCAGATGCGCCCGCTCACGTAGTCGCCGTAGAAGTACGCCCCACGAAAGGCCGGCATGGCGTTTCCGCGGTAGCGATACCCCCCGGTAATGGAGCGGCCTTGGTCGTGGGTATAGGTGAGCACCGGCATCACCAGCCCCTCGCGGTTGCAGTTTTGCGGGGGGTTGTAGCAACGGTCTCCCTCCATGATGCGCCAGCCGTAGTTCTCGCCCCCCTTGCTGCTGGCGGGTTGGAAGTGTACCTCCTCTACAGCGTTTTGCCCCACGTCGGCAATCCACATGTCCCCGGTTTCCCGGTCGAAGCTAAAGCGCCAAGGGTTGCGCCAGCCATACGACCAGATTTCGCTGCGGCGTCCGGCCAGGACAGGGTTGTCGGCGGGAATGGCATAGGCCCGTCCCCCCTCGCTGCGGTTTACGTCTATGCGTAGAATCTTGCCCAGCAGGGTATCGAGCCGCTGTCCGGCGTTAAGGGGGTCACCTGCGGCCCCACCATCCCCCATGCCGATGTAGAGCATGCCATCAGGGCCAAAGGCAATCATGCCGCCGTTGTGGTTAGCATAGGGCTGTTCGATGGTGAGCAGAATTTGGGCCGAGGCGATGTCGGCGCGATTTCCGTTAGCCCGGTAACTGGCGATCACAGTGTGGCCCTGGCGGTTGGTGTAGTTGACGAAGAATAGCTGGTTTTGGCGAAAGCCGGGGTGAAAGGCTAGGCCCAACAGGCCGCGTTCGCCGCAACAGGAAACCAGATTTGTCACATCGAGAAAGGGCTCGGCTAGAAGGCGCCCGTTTTGCAGGATGCGGATGGTGCCGCCTTGTTCCACTATGAAGAGCCGACCGGTATCGTCGGGGGCGTAGGTGAGGAACAAAGGGCGGCTCAGGTTGTTGGCTACGGGAATCAGCTGGATGCTCTGGGCAGAGGCTAGGCCCAACCATACCAGGGCAGAACCGAGAAGGATTCGCATGCGCCTAGTCTAGCCAGGCTGAGTCTGAGACCGATGGGTCTGGGCTACAGGCTGGCAGGACGCAAGCGCAGGATTTGCCCCTGGTCGGTGGAAAGGTAGATAAAACCGTCTGGGCCTATGGCTAGATCGCGTAAGCGGCCATACTGGCCATCGATTAGAATTTCTTCGCCAAGAATACGGGTATTTTGCAGTTCTAGCCTATAAAGCCGCCCGGTTTTTAGGGTGACGAAGAACAGGCTCCCCTGCCACTGGGGAAAGGCCTGTCCGGTGTAAAAGGCTAGATTGCTGGGGGCAACGGTAGGTTCATCGCCCCCGGCGTACTCCCGTAGGGCAGGCTGATAGCTTTGGCGTAGGTCTTCACCGGTGCAGTTGAAGGTCATGTTGTCGGCGGCAACCTCGAGCACCGTGCCCCAGGGCTGGGTTCCGCTGCAGCGGGGCCAGCCGTAGTTTTTGCCTCGGTAGATGATGTTGAGCTCATCCCGGGTGTTGGGGCCGTGCTCGGTCGACCACAAGAGACCGGTGCCGGGCTGGAAGGCCAGCCCCTGGGGGTTGCGGTGCCCCAGGCTCCAGATAGCCCTAGCTGCTCCGGTGGTCTGTTGGTAAAAGGGGTTGTCGGGAGGAATGCTGCCATCAGGGTTGATACGAAAGATTTTTCCTGCCAGTAGTTTCAGGCTCTGGGCCTTGGCGGCAAAGCCGAACTCGCCGGGCACGTTGGAGGGAGCATCGCCGGCATCGCCCATCGAGACATAGAGCTTGCCATCGGGGCCCCACACCACCCGGCAGCCGTTGTGGTTCCACCAGCCCAGCATGTCGTCGAGCAGAATTTTCTCGTCGGTCAGGCGGTTTCCCGATAAAGTGAAGCTCGAGAGCCGGTTACGGCGGTTGTTTTCCCTCTGGATGCCCTCTTTCCAGTAGGAGTAGCAGATGTATAGCCTGCCGTTCCGGGCAAAACCAGGGTCGAGCTCGAGGCCCATGACCCCGGCTTCGCCTTCGTTGCGCACGGGGGCTTGGCTTTGGTAGAAGGTGATCTGGCTACTGCGCAAGTTCAGCGCGCCTATGGTTACAACAGGGTTGTTCCGCTGGGTGAAAAACAGGCGCCCATCGGGGGCAAACCGTAGGCTTCAGGGTACCCCCAGGTTGCGGGCTACCTCTTCGACCCGGAAAGTAGGTTGGGGCTGTGCCCAGGCAAAACCGAACAAAAATAGCAAACCCAGCAGACGCACGGCCCTAGCATAAATGGGCAGATATGAGGAAAGTGGGTACAGGACAGTATATGTTTTGTACAACGTGTGAGTCACGGACTCGGCTAGGGCTGGTCTTCCAGGCGCCAGACCTGGCCCCCAAACAGACTTATTACGTATAGCTCCCCCTGCTCGTCCTCCCCAAAAGAGGCCAAGCCGTTGCCTGCCGAAGAAACCTCGGTTTTGTGGGTCCAGGCACCGTTGATCAGGCGCAGGCTCCAGAGGTGGCCGGAGCCAAAGTCGGTGAAGAAGTAGCGGCCCTGCATGCGGGGAAAGCGCGAGCCCCGGTAAACGTAGCCCCCTGTAACCGAGATGCCATCGCTTCGGCCATAGGAATGTACGGGTGGGGTTAGGCTAGGGTGGTTGCATCCCGGGGCAACTTGGTTAGCATAACAGTGGGTGCCCTCCATAATCTTCCAGCCGTAGTTGAGGCCTTTGCCTCCCTGGGGGGCTCGGTTGATTTCCTCCTGGGTACGCTCTCCTACGTCGGCAATCCACAGGTCGCCGGTGTGCCGGTCGAAGCTAGCTCGCCAGGGGTTGCGCAGGCCATAGGCCCAGATTTCCGACACCCGACCGCCCAGGCTTGGGTTATCGGCGGGAATGCGGTAGTTTCGACCCTGTTCGCTGCTGTTTACATCAATCCGCAGCACCTTGCCCAGGAAGTGGCGGTTCCCGCTCTGGGCCTCGAGGCGCTGGGCGTAGTTCTGGGGGTCGCCTCCCGAGCCGCCATCCCCCAGGGGAATGTAGAGCATTCTATCGGGGCCAAAGCCCAGCCAGCCGGCGTTGTGGTTGTCGTAGGGTTGGTCGATGGTGAGCACCACCTGTTCGGAGTTCGGGTCGGCTAGCTTGGTGCTGCGGTTGGCAGAGTAGCGAGCAATTACAGTATCGCCCTCGCTGTTGGTGTAGTTCACATAGAAGTAACCGTTGTTGCGGTAGCTGGGGTGGAAGGCCAGGCCCAGCAAACCCTGTTCGCCTCCCTTGGAGGTCTTGCTGCTGATATCGAGGAAGGCCTGTGGGCGCAGCGTGCCCCCCTCAATCAGCCGGATGCGCCCGGCTTTCTCTACCACGTATAAGTCGCCGCTGCCATCCCCGGCGTGGGTTAGGTAGAGCGGCTGGGTCAGACCGGAGGAGACCACGGAAACCAGGCGCACCTGTGGCTCACCCCGGGGAGGGGGGGTGTTCTCCTGGCAGCCTACTAGGCCCAAGCAAAGACCGGCAACCATGTAGTAGAGGATCGGGGCAGGTCTGGCTTTTGGGCTCACCCCCCAAAGCTACGCAGTTTGCCTGAGTGTGGGCTAAGAGCAGATTCTTGCTTTCTTAATATGTTGAGAAAAGCCTAGGGTAGAACTTTCAACCCCATCTGGGGTGGTTCGGTGGGATACAGGTTGCGTGTGGCCACCACGGCGATGCGCACACCGCCGCGCTTTCCGGTGAGCTGGGTAGTCAGGTTGACGAATTCTTCCAGAGCAATGCCCCCTTGGGCCAGTTTTTCCGGTACCCAGCCGGCCTCGGCTAGCCGGTTCTCGGCCAGCTGGCGCAGGATATTGAACTTGCGCTGTAGCTCACTGGCCCTGGCAGGAAGTACCAGGATGGTGCTGGCCAGCACATCGCCCTCGGCAAAAGCCTGTACGCGAGGCCAGTACTCGATGGCCACCCGGATTCGTCCCTCGGCGCTGACCCCCTGGACCCGGGCCAGGAGTACGCCAGGTTTAGGGGTATTCAGGTTGGGGCTTTCCACTATCTCAGGGCGCAGGCCGATCAGGCGTACGCGGTTTTCTGCTCGTCGGGTAACCTCGCTCAAAGCCATCTGTTCGTTGCCGGGGAACACGGGTTCTTCCGCCAGTAGGTTGGTGGTCAGGCTTTTGTCTAGGCTAGCGGCCATCAGCCGGTTGTGCTCGCGCAATTGTTGCAGCTCGCGCAGGGCCTGGTTCAACTTGGCCAGCAGGTCGCTGTTTTCTCGCTGAAGGGCTTCGAGCTGGCGGTTTGAACCCTCGCTAGGTGGGGCCTGGCTCACCCCGCGGCCCAGCACTGCCACATCCCCCTCGAGGATGCGCTTCTCGGCCTCGAGCTGGCGCAATTGCTCTTCCAGTTTCCGGGTACGGGCCTGCAGGCTGTTCAGCCGGTTTTGTGCCTCGCGGCGGGCGGCCTCGAGCCGCTTGAGCTGCAGTTCGGCCCCACGAGCCTGGGTCAGAAGCTGTTCCTTTTCCTTTTGCAGGGTTTCTTTTTCGCGCAAAAGGCTTTGGCGAACCTGTTTGAGCTGTTCTAGGGCCTGGCGCTGGGCGCTGCTGGCGGCCTGGAGTTTTTGCACCTCCTGGTGCAAGCGCTCCCGTTCGAGCAGGGCCTCCTCGAGTTCCTGCCGGGTTTGCAGCTGGAGTTCGGCGTACTGGGCGAGTTGGCGGGCCAGGATGGTGTTGTTTTTCTCGAACTCGTCGCGCTCGGTTTTGAGCTGCTCGTTTTGGGCGAAGATGCTGGCCGCCCGGCTTTCTAGTCGGTGGATTTCGCTGCGCAGCCGGTCGCGTTCCTGGCGTACCGCCTCGGCTTGCAGGATAGTTTCGCGGGCATCCCGCACCAATAGGAAAAAGCTCCCAAAGGCCCCCAGAGCAATCAGTACGCCGGTGCCCACCGCCACCAGGGTAGCGGTGGCCCGGGGGCGCAGGCCCAAAAAGCGCCAGTGGCGTTTGCCCACCCGTTTGGCCACCTGGTCGCCCACGTAGGCCACCAGGCCCGCTACCAGCACCATAAGGGTGAGAATGGCCCAGAAGGTCATGGGTGTGAAAAGGTAGCTCCCCTAAGGGACTGAGTCAAAGCTCGTATTCATCGCCCAGATAGTGCGTGCGTACTCCGGAGTCGCGGGCAAATTCCTTCGGTGAGCCTTGAAAAGCCATCTGGCCGTCGTACATCAGGTAGATGCGATCGGCGATGGCCAGCGTCTCGCGCACCGAGTGGTCGGTGATGAAGATGCCCACCCCACGCCTTTCCCGTAGCTCGGAGATAAGCTTCTGGATATCCCGCACGTTTTTGGGGTCTACCCCAGTGAAGGGCTCGTCCAGCAGAATGAAATCGGGGTTGGTGCACAGCGCCCGGGCGATCTCCAGCCGCCGCCGCTCACCGCCCGAAAGGGTATAGGCGTACTTGTCCCGCAGGTGACGGATGCCTAGCTCCTCCAGCAAGCTATGGGCCCGCTCGAGGCGCTCGGTTTTGGAAAGCGGTTGGAACTCCAGCACGGCCAATAGGTTTTCCAAGGCGGTCATACGGCGGAAGGCCGAGGGTTCCTGGGGCAGATAGCCCAAGCCCTGCCGGGCCCGCTTGTACATGGGCAGCCGGGTAATGTCCTGACCGCCTAAGGTAATACGCCCCGCGTTGGGCTCGATAAAGCCCACCAGCATGTAGAAAGTGGTGGTTTTACCTGCCCCGTTGGGGCCGAAGAGGGCTACAATTTCACCGCGGGAGAGTTCCAGGTTCACCCCCCGCACCACCTCCCGCCGCCCGTAGCGCTTGACCAGGCCGGAGGCCTCGAGGCGGGTGTTGGCGCGGACGGATAAAGCCGGGGATTGCTGCACGGCTGCTTCCATTGCTCTATAGGGTATCATTCCCCGCTAAGCTAGCTGTGAGAGGCTAGGCTTTCCCCCTGGCGCTTTGGGCCTTAAGCTATCGCTTGTGGTTGTGACCCGTATTGCCCCTAGTCCTACCGGCGACCCTCATGTGGGTACGGCTTATCAGGCCTTGTTCAACTATGTCTTCGCCAAACAGCAGGGCGGCAAGTTTATCGTCCGCTTGGAGGACACCGACCGCTCCCGCTACAACCCCACCTCCGAGCGGCGCATCCTGGAGATGCTGGACTGGCTGGGTTTGGTGCCCGACGAGTCCCCGGCCAAGGGCGGCCCCAACGGACCCTATGTGCAGTCCCAGCGCCTGCCCATCTACCACCGCTACGTGCAGATACTTTTGGAAAAAGGGGCGGCCTACCGGGCCTTCGATACCCCCGAGGAGCTGGCTGCGGCCCGGGAGGAGGCCCGGCGGGCGGGCCGTCTCGAGCAGGGCTACAACCGGCGCTACCGCGACTATCCTGTGGAGGAAGCCGAGCGGCGGGCTGCGGCAGGGGAGCCCCATGTGGTGCGGCTCAAGGTGCCTTTAGAGGGCAAGACCATTGTGCACGACCTGCTGCGCGGGCCAGTGGAGTTTGACAACGCCATGCTGGACGACAAGGTCATCCTCAAAGCCGACGGCTACCCCACCTACCACCTGGCGGCCATGGTGGACGACCACCTGATGGGGGTGACCCACGTCATCCGGGCCGAGGAGTGGCTCACCAGCACGCCTTTTCACATTCTGATCCTGCGGGCTTTCGGCTGGGAGGAGCCGGTCTGGTGCCACACCCCCCTGTTGCGCAATCCCGATAAGTCCAAGCTTTCCAAGCGCAAAATGGATACCAGCGTGGAAAGTTATCGAGCCCAGGGGATTCTGCCCGAGGCCCTGCTTAACTACCTGGGCACCATGGCCTGGAGCATGCCCGACGGACGGGAAATTTTCAGTCTCCAGGAGATGATCGAACACTTTAGCCTCGAGCGCATCAGCCTGGGAGGGCCGGTCTTCGACCTGAACAAGCTCAAATGGATGAACGGCAAGTACATCCGCGAGGTACTGAGCCTGGACGACCTGACCGAGCGGGTCAAGCCTTTCCTAAAGCGCCGTGGTCTGGCCTGGCCCTCCGAGGTGTACCTGAAACAAGTGGTGGAGGCCATGCGGCCCCGCTTCGATACCCTGGAAGAGTTTGTGGATAAGGCCCTGTACTTTTTCACTGAGGCCTACCCCTTGCAGGCTAAGGCCCAGGCCAAGCTGGAGGAAGGGCGGCCTTTGCTGCCTGCGTTGCAGGCTTTGCTGGCCAGCCTACCCGACCTCCTCCCCGAGACCACCGAGCCGGCTTTGCGGGGTTTTGCTGAGGCTAAAGGCCTTAAGCCAGCGGCGGTGATGCAGCCCCTGCGGGCAGCCCTCACCGGGAGCCTGGAGACCCCCGGTATGTTCGACCTACTGATGATTTTGGACAAGGAGCGGGTGCTGGCCCGGTTAGCCCGCTATACCTCCCAGTAGTCGTCGGGGTAGGGGAGGCCTACCGCCTGGGCGAAGGCTTCCAGGCCCAGCCGGTCGGGGGCTTCCAGGTGGTAGCGGAAATTCCACAGGTAGTGCTGCATCAGGCGCTCGGGCACCTGTAAGCGCTGGGCCTCGGTGCCGGCTACGGCGGCCAGGTTGCCTAGGCCCAGCGAGCGGGCCGCCCGTAGTCGTCGCACCACCTCCGGGGGTGGAGGGCTGTTCTTGCGGGTGGCCCAGACCGCAAACACAAAGGGCAGCCGGGTCTGCTCGAACCACTTCATGGAGAGATCGGTGATGCGGATGCCCTCGGCCTGGGTGGGCACCTGGTGCACCGACTCGGGGATGATGGACAGGAGGCTGAAATAGGTCTGGATGGCCCGGTCGCCAATCAGGAGAACCGCATCGTAGCGGTCCAAAAGCTCGAGGCCGCCCTGCTCGGGGGTGCAGGTTGCCGGGATGCCGTCCTTTTGCAAAAGCCACTCTAAAAGCCGCACCGAGGTGGCACTCTCGGTGGTTAGGGCAATGCGCCGCAGGTCGGGCCAGGGCTTGCGGTGGAACAGGTTGACCGAGTACACCGGCCCCAGGTCGGCCACGCTAAAATCAGGCAAAGGCCGCAACTTGTCCGCATGCTGTAGGTAGAAATAGGAGGAGACCAGACTCAGGTCAACCGTGCCCTCCAGCAGCCAGCGGTTGAGTTCGGTGGGCACACCGTAGCGAAAAGCCAGGCCATCGCCCTCTTCCAGGAAGTGGTACAAAGGAGCGGTGTTGGCGTAGCGGGGAACACCCAGGATGTACATACCCTTAGGCCCGGGCTCCTACAGGGACGGCCGGATAGACCCGAAGCTCGTTGTACAAGGCGTCCCGTTCCACCGGTACCCGACCGGCAGCCTGGATGAGCTGTACCAGCCTCTGGCGGGAGAGGCCCAACGGGCTGGTGGCCCCGGCGGCGTGGGCAATGTGCTCCTCAATGAGGGTGCCGTCGATGTCCGAGACCCCCCAGTCCAGCGAGACCTGTACCAGGTCGGAGGAGATCATCACCCAGTAGCCTTTGATGTGGTCGAAATTGTCCAGGTAGAGCCTGGCCACGGCCAGGTTGCGCAGGTCGTCCAGGCCGGTGGTAAACTCGGTCTTCCCCAGGTTGAAGGCCAGGGCGTTGGCGTCGGGCTGGAAGGCCAGCGGGATGAAGCTGTAAAAGCCGCCGGTTTCGTCCTGCAGGCGGCGTAGCCGGTCCATGTGGTCGAGCCGCTCCTCCAGGGTTTCGATGTGGCCGTAGAGCATGGTGGCGTTGGTGCGTAGGCCCAGGGAGTGGGCCTCGCGGTGGATTTGCAGCCATTTCTCGGCCTTAACCTTGTTCTTGGCGATTTGCTTGCGCACCCGCTCGGCGAAGATTTCCGCTCCCCCGCCGGGCAGGGCCTTGAGCCCGGCCTCCTTAAGCTCGCGCAGCACCTCCAGGGTGGGCTTCTTGCTGATTTTGGAGAGGTGCTCGATCTCGGCGGCGGTGAAGGCCTTGACCTGCAGGCCGGGGAAGGTCTCGTTCAGGGTGCGCACCAGCTCAGGGTAGTAGCTCCAGGGGCGGGTGGGGTGGTGGCCTGAACTCATGTGCAGCTCGGTCAGGCCAGGCTCCCACTTCTCCCGTACCTTAGCCACCACCTCCTCCACGCTATAGTCCCAGGCCCGTGCCTCGCCTTTTTTGGCGGCAAAAGCGCAGAAGGTGCAGCCCACGTAGCAGATGTTGGTGAACTCGAGGCGCAAGGAGTGCACGAAGTAGGTCTTGTGGCCGTGTTTGCGCTCGCGCACTCGGTTGGCCAGCCACATCAGGGTGGGGTAGTCGGGGGTCTGGTAAAGAACCATGCCCTCCTCGAAGCTTAGGCGCCGGCCCGCTTCTACCTTTTCGAGGATGGGCCAGAGCCGTTCGTCGCGCACAGTGGGGGTGTACCCAGCGGCATTCATCGAGATAATCCTAACACTGCCTGGCCGCCAAACCAGGGGCTTAGTCAACGATTACACCGGGCTAGGGCCCTTGGGTGGATGGGCGCACCACCAAAGTGGGTTCGAAGCGGCGGGCCCGGGGAGGCCCCTTGAAACCGCGAATTCGGCTCATCAAGAGCCGAGCCGCCTCGGCCCCCATCTCTTCAATGGGCTGGGCCAGGGTGGAAAGACCCTTTTCTGCCGTCCAGGGGTGGCCGTCGAAGCCTAGTACCCGGACCTCCCGGCCGACCTCGAGGCCCTGGCGTTCAGCCTCCTCCAGCACCCCCAAAGCCAGCAGATCGGCCCCGGCGAAGATGTTGTAAGGGGGTTTGGCCAGGCGCATGAAGTACTGCAGGGCCAGGCGCCCGCCCTCGAGGGAGAAGCGCGAGAGGAAGACGTGCTTGCCCGGAAAGGCCCGGCGGGCCTTCCTGAGGCCCTCGCGGAAGCCCTCGATGCGCTCTTGGCCCACGGTGTTTTTCAGAACCTCGTCTAGCTCTTCCCTGAGCTGAATGGCAAACAGGCTCCCAGGAAACTGGGCCAGGTGCTCGGCGGCCAGCCGCCCTCCCAGGCGGTTGTCCATGTAGGCCGAGTCGTAGCGGGGGCTGTAGGCATCCACCAGGACCACCGGACGTTCGGTAGGGAAGCGCTGGTCGGGCAACAGGCTGGCTAGGCCCTGGGAGGAGACCAGGATGCCGTCGGTTTGGTAGGCCAGCGAGCGGCTTTCCAGATAGCGTTGTAGCCGGATGGGGGAGAGGATGGGGAAAAGGGCCAGCTCGTAACGCTCCTCGGTCAGTACCGCTTCGATGCCCTCGAGCAGCCGGTTGTAAAACTCGGTGGAGACTACCGGCAGCACCAGCGAGACGGTGTAGCTCCGTCCCCCAGCGACCCGGCGGGCGTGGGGGTTGGGGCTGTAGCCAAGGCGAGCCATAGCCGCCAGCACCCGCTCGCGGGTTTCAGGCCGAACCGAGGGGTGGTTGTTGAGAACCCGGCTCACGGTGCCGATACCCACCTGGGCTAGGTGGGCGACTTCGTGGATGGTGGGTTTACGTTTGGCCACTTTGGAAGCGCTTTCGTCAAAAATTTGGCTGATTTTACCACAACCCGAAACCCCTACCTAGCGCAAACCCGATTACGATATTAACCCGAGATGGAAGGGTTGTGGGTGGTGGGGGCTTACCTGGTGGGCTCGCTCAGCTTTGGCCAGGTGGCCGGTCGGCTCAGGGGGATAAACCTAGCCGAACGGGATACCCCTGGGGCCAGTGGCACCTTTCGCCAGCTGGGGGCGGCCTGGGGGGTGGGGGTAGGGTTGGCCGATGGGCTTAAGGGGGTTTTGGTGGCCTACCTGAGCCAGTGGGCCCCTCCCCAGGCTATGCCTTGGATGGCGGTGGCCCTGGTGGCCGGGCACAACTGGCCCCTCTTTTTTGCGTTCCGTGGTGGAGGGGGGATTGCCCCGACCCTGGGGTTTTTTGGGTTTCTCTACCCGGCCATCGTGGGGGTAGGCCTGGGCCTGGGCCTGGGGGTGGCGGGCCTGTACTGGCAGCTCTACTGGAAGACCCACCGGACAAGCTGGTATCCCATCCCGGTAGGGGCGGTGGTGGGTTATGTGTACGCGCTTTTGGCCTTCTGGCCTACAGGGCTGGGGTTCTGGGCTTTTCTGGGGGTCAGCGGGGTGGTGGCCTTGCGGGGGCTGGGCCTGGCTCGAGGCCGTTAGCTGCTAAACTGGCCTTTGTGCGGATTGTTCTGGCGGAAAACCTCGAGTATGCCCAAAGCGGCCAGGAGCTTTTGCGGGCGGTTGACCTGGAGCTCCGCCACGGTGACCGGCTGGCTTTAGTAGGGGACAACGGTTCGGGCAAGACCACCCTGTTGCGCTTGCTGGTGGGCGAGCTCGAGCCCACCCGTGGGCGGATACTACGGGCCGAAGGGGTGCATCTGGAGCTGTTGCCCCAGGACCCGCAGTACGGCCCTGAAGAGACGGTAGCCCTAGTGTTGCAACGGGGGCAGGCCCGCTTCCGCCAGATGGAGGCTGAGCTGGCCCGCCTGGAGAGGGGCCTAGACGACCCCCAGGTTTATCTTCGCTGGGAGGCGCTCTACCAACGCTTCGAGGCGGTGGGGGGGTACCGGCAGCGGGCCCGCTACCAGGCCGTGCTCAAGGGGTTGGGCTTTGTCCATCGGGAGGAGGAAAAGGCCCAGGCCCTCTCTGGGGGCGAGGCCCGCCGGCTGGCCCTGGGGGCCTTGCTGCTTTCGGGGGCGGATGCGCTTCTGCTGGATGAACCGACCAACCACCTCGACTTGGAGAGGGTGGACTGGTTGGTCAGTTTCTTGCAGTCTTTTGGCGGGGCTATGGTTACGGTCTCGCACGACCGGCGCTTTCTCGACCAGGTGACCCAGCGCGTGGCCTGGTTGCGCGAGGGACGGCTTAGCTTCTACCAGGGCAACTACACGGCTTTTCGCCGCGAGCAGGCCACCCAAGAAGCCCAAGAAGCGCAGCAGTATGCCCGCTGGCTCAAAGAGAAACAGCGGCTCGAGGGGGTTTTAGCGCAGGCCCGCCGTTGGGCCCACAGTAGCGCCAAGCATGCCCGGCGGATGCATAGCCTAGAGGCCCGCCTGGAGCAGTTTGTGCAGAAAGCGGTTCCCCCTCCCGAGGCCGAAGCCCCGGGAGTGCGCATCCAATTTCCCCTCGAGCACCCCCCCAGTGCGGAGCGGGTATTGGAGGGATGGGCCCTGCAAAAAAGCCTGGCTGGGCGGCTGCTTTTCGACATCCCCCACCTGCTGGTGCGCAAGGGCGAGCGTATTGCCCTGATCGGCCCCAACGGAGCGGGCAAGACCACCCTGCTACGGGTGTTGCTGGGCCTCTTGCCTTCCGACCACCCCGCAGGGCGGGTGCGAACCGGGCCAGGGGTGCGCCTCGGCTACTATGACCAGAAGCTCTCTGGCTTCGATCCGGAGCTGAGCCTCTACGAGACGCTGTACCGGATGCTAGGGGAAAAGGCCCACGCGGCCTTAGCGGCCTGGAGGTTTCCCTACCCGGCGCAGTTTAAGCGGGTGAAGCATCTTTCGGGCGGGGAGCGGGCCCGGCTGGCGTTGCTCTCGCTTTCGCTAGAGCAGGCCAGCCTGCTGGTGCTGGACGAGCCCACCAACCACCTCGACCTAAAGACCGTGGAGACCCTTGAAGAGGCCCTTTGGGACTATCCTGGCACCTTGCTTTTGGTCTCGCATGATCGCTACTTCCTTGACCGGCTGGCCCGGCGCACCTGGCACCTGTTCGATGGGCAGTTTGCCGATTACCCAGGCCCGCCGGGCGAGTACCTGGAGCGCCAGCAGGCTCAGATGGTTACCCGCAAGGTTGAGACCGAACCCCCGCCCGAAGCCCAGAGCAGAACCCGCAGGGTGAAGGGCCGCTGGCACCTAGAGCGCGAGCAGGAACGCCTCGAGGCCCAGATTGCTGACCTCGAGGCCCAGCTACAAGCCCTGCAGGCCCGCACTGCCCAGCCTAACCTGCACCACAGCGAGTATACCCAGATTGCCCAGGAGCAGACCCACCTAGAGGCCCAGCTCAACCAGGCCCTGGAGCGCTGGGCTGCACTGGCGGAGCAGCTAGAACCCCGGTAAACCGCCCTCAGGCGGGCATGTTTTCCTTTATCCAAAGGGCGATATCCTCGGCGATAGCCTGGGCCAGGGGGTCGAGTAGCATGTCGTGCTGGCTGGGGTAGCGGCGGTACTCCTTGTGCGGGCTGCCGATGAGGGCGAAGTAGCGCCGTACCGCCGCTTCGGGTACGGTGTCGTCGCGGGTGGCCTCGAGCACCAACGCCGGAGCCCGAACCTGGGGGAGAAGCTCGGGCAAGCGCCGCTGGAGCGCGATGAGCTGGGCTAAAGCCCGGGTGGGGAAGTTGGGGTAGTTGGGGCTTTGTGCCCGCCTGCGGGCCTCTTCGGCGGGGTCGGTGCTGAAGGCCCAAGGTTTGAGGTAGTGTAGCCAGGGGCTTAGATAGGCCAGGCGGTTTTTGAGCCCCAGGGCTGGGGCTAGGGCCACTAGGACTGCGGTGGGGTGTTCGGCCGCCAGCCAAGCGGCCAGCAGCCCCCCCATGGAAAGCCCTACCACCGCCCTGGGTTCCGGCAGGGCGAGGTAGGCCTCGCGGGCAGTCTGGAGCCAGTCCTGCCAACGCACGGACCACAGGTCTTCAGGGCGGGTGCCGTGGCCGGGTAGAGCGGGCTGGGCTAGGGTAAACCCGGCTTGGCGCAGGGTCTCGGGTAGCGGCCCCATGGTGAGAATGGGGTGGGAGGTAAAACCGTGCAAAACCAAAACGCTCGGCATGGCCGCTTCCCAGCTTAGCGCATCGGGTCGAACGGGGAGGCACCATGGGCGGTTAGAATGGCTTAGCTGTGCTTGATTATTCGGTTTATGGCTCAGATAGTTAGCACTGCCGGAGGCTAGAACGTGCTGAGTGGAAACCTGGCCGAGTTTCCCCTTTTGCAGCTGTTGGAAACCCTAATGGGGGCTGCTAGGGAAGGGGCTTTGTTTATCCAGCACCCCCAGTTTTCGGGCTGCCTATACCTGCAGGGAGGGTATCCGGTACATGCAGAAGCGGGGCCTTTGCGGGGCCTCGAGGCCCTCGAGCTGCTGACGGGTCTACGCTCCGGGCCCTTTCGCTACGAAGCAGGTGTTCAAGCCCAGGAACAAAGCATCGAGCCTAGGCTGGAAACCCAGCGCTTGATTCTCCACCAGTTCGAGGCCTGGCGGGAGATAGAGTTGCCGGAAAACTGGGGCCTTGTCCTCCAGACCCAGCCGGCCTCGAGCCAGACCCAGCTCAGCCCACTGGAACTGCGGGTGCTGGCCCTGGCTGAGGGCAAGAGCCTAGCCCAGGCTTTGATGAATCAGCAGTTCACCCCCCTCCAGACCGCTCAGGTGCTCGACAAGCTCCTGCGCTTAGGGCTTTTAGAGGCGCGAAAAAGTTGGGAAATCCAGTCCGAGACGCTGGTGGTACTCTCTTTGTACGGGGGAGGGCAGGGGGTGGCGGTAATCGATGAGGGGCTATTTGTTCACTGGCAGCGTCTTTTGGGTGGGCCATTTTGGGTACGGCTGCGCAGCAAAACCCAGGAGGCGGCCCTGCGCCCCGAGCCGCGCATTCAGATGCAGGGTCGCCTGGGGCTATTCGAGCGCGATATGCGCCGGTTGCGCCTGAGCCGGGGGATGAGGGTTGAAGCTTGGCCGGAGCTGATATAGGGGGAGAGCCTTTATGGACATCCTTGAAATTAACGAGCTGCTCAACCGGGCGGTCTACGGCGAATGGATGATGCTGGTTTTTATCCTGGTGGGCCTTTACCTTTCCTTGCGCACGGGGTTTGCCCAGTTCGGCCGGATGGGCGTGGCTTTGCGCGAGACCGTGGGGGCTATTCGGGAGCGCTTCCTTAGCTTTGGCGGCCAAATTAGCCCCTTTCAAGCTGCCATGGTAGCCCTTTCCGCCACCATCGGTACTGGCCACATCATCGGCATGGTGGGGGCGGTGGTGGTGGGCGGGCCAGGGGCGGTGGTGTGGATGTGGGTGGCTTATCTGGTGGGTATGGCCACCAAGTTTGCCGAGGCAGTGCTGGCCGTACATTTTCGTCGCCAGTACACCGATGGCTCGGTACTGGGCGGGCCGATGGTCTATATCCGCTATGGTTTAGGGCGGCGGATGGCCTGGCTGGCGGGCCTTTTTGCCTTTTTTACCGCTGTAGCGGCCTTTGGCATTGGCAACCTCTCGCAAGCAGGGGCGGTGGGGGCGGCCTTGGCCCAGGAGTTCGATGTACCGCCAGCCATTACCGGTCTGTTGCTGGCCTTGTTGGTAGGCTTTTTGCTGGGTGGGGGTATTCGCCGCATTGCCCGCTTTGCCCAGGTGGTGGTGCCCATCAAGCTGGGCTTGTTTTTGTTGGCGGTGCTGCCGCTATTGCTCCTTCACATCGGCCAGCTCCCTGGCGCGCTGGCCTTGGTCTTCTCCTCCGCCTTTAGCTTTCAGGCGGCCACTGGAGGGGTGGCGGGGGCAGCCTTATCGCTGGGGCTGGCCGAGATTCTCAAGGCTGGGGTGGGGCGGGGTATCTTTGCCAACGAGGCCGGTTTAGGTTCAGCGGCCATCGCCCATGCCCAGGCCCAGGTGGACCACCCCGTGCGGCAGGGGTTTTGGGGCCTGACCGAGATGCTGGTGAGCCTGTTGGTGACCAGCCTGATGGCCCTGAGCTTCATTGCCAGTGGCCTGTGGCAGCGTTTTTTAGGTGGCGACCGGGTGGAAGCTGCTCGTTTGCTGTTTGCGGAGCATCCCCTGGGAGTGGCCATGCTGGGGGTGCTCCTGGCGGTTTTCGCCCTGGGCACCATGGTCTCCTGGGGCTTTTACGGTGAGGAGGGGGCGGCCTATCTATTTGGCGACGGGATTCGCTGGCCTTACCGCCTGACCTTTGTGGCCTTTGCCTTTGTGGGGCCTTTAGGGGGGTTGGCAGCCCTCACCAGCGTAGCCGACACCCTAAACGGCATGATGGCTATTCCCAACCTAATTGCCTTGCTGGCATTGGGAGGGGTGGTGGGCCGGCTGGTAGGGGAGTTTTTCCGTGGGCTGCCCTGGCAGCCTCCCGAGGAGGATTGAACAGGGCCTTCAGCGCAGCCCTGGCTGCATTTCTTTTCTCCCTTTACTGCTAGACTCAATCCATGAGTTTGCCTAAGCGTCTGGTGGTGGGGCTTTCGGGGGCTTCGGGGATGCCCTATGCTCTGGATCTCTTGAAAACCTTGCGGCGGATTCCCGGCCTCGAGACCCACCTGGTCATGACCCAAGGGGCCAAGCGGGTGCTTTTGGAAGAGGTGGGTACCCGCCCGGAGGCGGTGGAGGCCCTGGCCGATGTGGTGCACCGCAGCAGCGACCTGGGAGCCGCAGTGGCCTCGGGTAGTTTTCGTACCCTAGGGATGGTGGTGGTGCCCTGTAGTGCGACCACCCTAGCTAAGGTGGCCTATGGCCTAGCCGACAACCTACTGACCCGCGCAGCCTACGTTACCCTCAAGGAGCGCCGTCCCCTGGTGCTGGTGCCGCGCGAGACCCCTTTGCCCTTACCCAGCCTCGAGGCCATGGTCAAGGCGGCTCAGGCTGGGGCAGTGATTCTGCCGGCGGCCCCGGGGTTCTACCACCGGCCCGCCCAGATCGACGACCTGCTGGCCTTCATCACCCAGCGCATTCTGGATTTGTTTGACCTGGACTATCCCCGGGCCCCCCGCTGGAAGGAGGCTGTGGAGCTCGAGCTCGACTAAAGGAAGAAGACTGCGTACACCAGTCCGATGAAGATGCGGTAAATGGCGAAGGGCATGAAGCTATTGCGACTGACAAAGCCCAAGAGCCAGCGCACGGTGAGTAAAGCCACCACAAAGGCGGTGAGGAAACCCACCCCCAGAAGGCCCCAGCTATCGGCGCGGAACTCTTCTAAATTGCGCAAAAGCGAGAAGCCTGTGGCCGAAAGCATGGTGGGCACGGCCAGGATAAAGGAAAACTCGGCGGCCGCCTTGCGCGACAGCCCCAGGGCCATGCCCCCCACGATAGTGGCCCCGCTGCGCGAGACCCCTGGCACCATGGCCAGCGCTTGGAAGAAGCCGATCCATACCGCTTGTAGTAGGGGTATCTGGTTGACGTCGTCGTAACGCTTGTGCCCTTCTAACCAGCGGTCGACGAACAAAAGCAAGAGGCCCACGCCCACCAGGTTCACCACCACGATCAGGTCATTGCCCAGGAATATGTTCTCGATGACGTCAGCCAGCAGAAAGCCCAGGATTCCGGTAGGGATGAAGGCTACGAGGATGCGTTTCCACACCTCCGCATCGCGCAAGAAGCGCTTGAAATACAGCGCCAGCACGGCCAGGATGGCCCCGAGCTGAATGACCACCACAAAGCTCTTGATGAAGGGGTCGTTTTCGATATCCAGGCCCATCAGGTGGGCGGCTAGGGTCAGGTGCCCGGTAGAGGAGACCGGCAAAAACTCCGTCAGACCTTCCAGCACCCCTAGCAGCAGAGCTTCCCAAAACGTCATGCCCCAGAGGATACCACGATACGGTAGGATGCCTGGCGTGAGGGTATCGGTGTTGTTGCCGGCAGCGGGTGCGGGTCTGCGCCTGGGGCGTGGCCCCAAAGCCCTGGTCGAGGTGGGGGGAAAGACCCTTTTGCAGTGGGCTTTACAGGGCTTTTCTTGGGCTGAGGAGGTGGTGGTCGCCCTACCGCCAGGCCTGGGCCTCGTCCTGCCTGGGGTGCGGGTGGTGGAAGGAGGGGCTACCCGGCAGCAAAGTGTGTATAACCTATTGCAAGCGGCCTGTGGAGAGGTGGTGCTGGTGCACGATGTGGCCCGGCCCTTTGTGGTGCGCCCGGCGGTGGAGCGCCTGTTGGCCGAGGTGGTCCGCTGGGGAGCGGCTACCTTGGCCTTGCCGGTGCCCGACACCTTGGTGCAGGCGCAGCAGGGCCAGTACGGAGCGGTGATTCCCCGGGAGGCGCACCGGCTCGTGCAGACCCCCCAGGGCTTCCGTCGCGAGCTGTTGTGGGAAGCCCACCAGAAAGCCCGCCAGGCCGGTCTGGACTACACCGACGATGCCCAGATGGTACGGGCCCTGGGGTACCCGGTGGCCTTGGTAGAGGGTGACCGACGGATGTTCAAGATCACCTACCCCGAGGACCTCGAGCTGGCCGAAGGACTGGCCCGTCTATGGAATGCCTAGCCCCTGCCAAGGTTAACCTGGGTCTTTCGGTTCTGGGTAGAAGGGCCGACGGCTACCACGAGTTGCATACCCTTTTTGCCGCCTTGTCGGTGGGGGATCGCTTGTGGGTTGAGGCGGCCCCCCAGGGGGTGGCCCTAAAGGTGCGCGGTGCTGCGTTGAGCGCGGGCCCCGACAACCTGGTTTACCGGGCGGCTGTGGCCTACCTCGAGGCGGCGGGCTGGCCGGGCGGGGTGCAGGTGGTGTTGGAAAAGCGCTTGCCCTTAGCGGCTGGCCTGGGAGGAGGCTCTTCCGATGCGGCGGCGGCCTTGCGGGCCTTGGCCCAGCTCTACCCCACCCCCCTGGATCTAAAAGCCCTCGCCCTGGGGCTAGGGGCGGATGTCCCCTTTTTCCTGGGGCCCCCGCTGGCCGAAGGGCGGGGGGTGGGGGAACGGCTTAGGCCCCTGGGGCCGATGGAGGCTCACCTGGTGCTCCTCAACCCCGGTATTCCCGTGGCGGCAGCCGAGGCCTACCGGCAGTTGCGCCGGGAGGAGTGGGGGGGCGAGCTGGACATAGCGGCCATTTTGCAAGCGGTGCAGGCCGGGGAAGAGCCTCCCTACTGGAACAGCCTGGAAAAGCCGGTATTTCGCCTCGAGCCCTCCTTAGAGGAGCTGAAAGAAAGGCTGCGCCAGGCTGGGCTGCGAGGGGTTTTACTCTCGGGCTCTGGCTCGAGCTTCTTCGGCTTGGCCTCAGACCCCGACCAGGCCAGCTACCTTGCTCGGAAATTGCAAAAGGCCTACCCCACTTGCTGGGTTGTTCCAGCCCGGACCGTGAGCTGAGGCTTGGTGCCAGGGGGCTTCCCGCGGTATGATGCCTTAGTCACCGGGGGTGCTTGCATCGTGTGCAGGCTGAGAGATACCCTTGGAACCTGATTCGGTTAGCACCGACGTAGGAAGTGTGACACGGGCCTTGGCCCACCGCTCAGGTTGCCCCTCCCGGTGACAGGAGGGGATTTTTATGTGGAAAAAGCTTTGGATACTCCTGCTGGCCCTTGGCCTGCAGCTTGCCCTAGCCCAGACCACCCTGACTGTCCTGACCCACAATAGCTGGAGCCTAGACAAGAACCTGATTGCCCAGTTCGAGCAAGCCTCGGGCATCCGCCTGCGCTTTTTGAAAGGTGGGGATGCTGGAGAAATGCTCAATAAAGCCATTCTAAGCCGGGGTGCCCCCATTGCCGATGTCATCTACGGCTTCGACAACACCCTGCTCTCGCGGGCCTTGCAGGCCGATATCCTGTGGCCCTATCGCTCGCCTGAGCTGGTCAACGTGCGCCCAGAACTGCGCCTTGACCAGACCTACCGGGCCACCCCGGTAGACTTCGGCTACGTGGCCCTCAACTATGACCGGGCCTTCTTCCAAGGCAAGCCTCTGCCCCAGCGCTTTACCGAGCTGGCCTCGCCAGAATTCGCCCGGCTTTTGGTGGTGCAGAACCCGGCCACCAGCTCGCCGGGGCTGGCCTTCCTGCTGGCTACGGTGGCGACTTTGGGTGAGGAAGGCTACCTCTCTTTCTGGGAAGAGCTACGTAAAAACGGCGTGCGGGTGGTCAGCGGTTGGAGCGAGGCCTACTACACCCACTTCACCCGCGCGGGGGGCGACCGACCTTTGGTGGTCTCCTACAGCACCAGTCCCGCTGCTGAACTGTACTACAGCGAGGCTAAGCCCAAGCCCAGCGAGCCGCCCACGGCCAACCTTTTCCTCCCAGGCAGCGCCTTTTTCCAGGTGGAGTACGTGGGCATCCTAAGGGGTACCCGCAACCTGTCGGCAGCCCAGCGTTTTGTGGACTGGCTGCTCTCCAAACCGGTGCAGGAGAACATTCCCACCCAGATGTGGGTCTACCCGGCCCGGCGTGACGCGGCCTTGCCCGAGGTCTTCCGTTTCGCCGAAGTGCCTCCACAAGCAGCCCGCCTAACCCCTCAGCAGATTGCACAACACCGCGACCGCTGGATTCGCGAGTGGACCCAGGTGGTGCTGCAGGGGCAAAGCGCCGAGGCGGTGCGCTCGAGGCGCTGAGGGCAGCTCTGGGCCATCGGGCAGGCTAGTGTGCCCTCGGGGAAGATGTGGACTTACCAAGGGCAGTGCCGGGGCCCCCACCCTGGCAGCGCTGGGGTGGGGTGGTATTAGTGCGCTTTCCAGGGATAGCGGCCCTGCCGGTGCTGGTCTTTCTGGTGCTGGCTTTGATCTACCCATTGACCTGTATTCTGGCCCTCGGTCTGCGCGAAGGCCTCTGGGCGGCCCTGGCTGACCCCTACTACCTGGCCCGCCTGGGATGGAGCCTGGTGTATGGGCTGGGCTCCTCCCTGCTGTGCAGTATCCTGGCTTTGCCGCTGGCCTATGCCTTCCGTTATCGCTTTCCTGGGCGGGATTTTCTCCTAGCTTTCTCTACCGTGCCCTTTGTGCTCCCTACGTTAGTGGTGGCCATGGGCTTCCTCGGCCTGGTGGGGCCCAGGGGGAGCCTGGGCCTCAACCTGTACGGCACCCCCTGGATTCTGTTCTGGGCCAGTCTTCTGTACAACCTGGGGTTGGTGTTGCGTCCTCTAGTGGTGCTGCTTCCGGCCCTGCAAACCCCGCTGGTAGCGGCCCGCACCCTAGGGGCCTCGCCCCTACGGGCCTATTTGCGGGTGGGGGTGCCGCTTTTGGGGCCAGCGGTTTTGTCGGGTGGGAGTCTGGTTTTTTTGTACAGCTTTACCAGCTTTGGCGTGCCGCTGCTCTTGGGGGGGCCGGCCTGGGCCACCCTCGAGGTCGCCACCTATGAGGCCCTGGCCCAGCGGCTGGCCTTTCCCGAGGCCACCGCTTTAGTGCTGATGCAACTTGGGGTTACCCTTTTGGTGCTGACGGGCTATTTGCGCTTGCAGGCCCACCTGGCCTTGGGCATGGGCGGCTACGGGACACCCCTGCCCCTGGCCCCCAAGGCGGCTTGGGGGCTGGCGCTGGGGGTCTGGCTTTTGTTTGCGCTTATCTATAGCCCGCTATGGAACCTGTTGTTGCGGGCTTTTGAGCGGCCTGTGGCCTGGGTTAGCGTGTGGCAAAGCCCAGGCTTTACCCCCGGGAGTCTGGCCTTGCTCAACACCCTAGCCTTTGCCGGGCTGGCGTTGCTTTGGGTGGTGCCCTTGGGGACGCTTTACGCCTACGCGGTCTGGCGGGGGCCGCCCTGGCTGGATGGGTTGGGGCTTTTGCCTATCCTGGTTTCGCCGGTAGCCATTGGCCTGGGTTACCTGCTGGCCTATCCCGGCCTACGGGGCTCCTTGGTCATTTTGGTGGCGGCCTATGCTTTGCTTAGCTATCCCTTGCTGGTGCGGGTTCTGCTACCGGCCTTGCGGGCTTTGCCCTCTGGGGTCATCGAGGCGGCCCGACTCCTAGGGGCCAGCCCCTGGCGGCGCTGGTGGCGGGTGGAGTGGCCCCTGGTACGCCCCGCGGCGCAGACGGGGGTGGCCCTGGCCCTGGCGGCCATTTTAGGGGAGTTCGGGGCCACCCTCATTCTGCAACGCCCAGAGTGGGCTACCCTTTCCCTGGCCATCTACGAGCGGCTGGGCCGGCCTGGGGCACTGCCCTTTTACGAGGCAGTGGTGCTGGCGGTGGTGCTGATGGGGTTGTGTGGGGTTTTGTTGTGGGGGTTGGAACGGCTAGGGCAAAACCGCAGGCCTTGAGGGTCAGTCTGCCGCGCCTTTAGCCCGGGCGGCTTCCTTTGGGTGCTCGAGCAGCTCGACCTCGAGCGGCCCGAAGTTCTGAGCCTGGACTAGCTCGACCTGGCCTTGCTTTTTGGCCTCGAGCAAGGCGATAAAGGCCACAGTCTGCTCGGCCCAGGTTTTGAAGGGTAGGTGGCTAAAGAGGCTTCGCCTAAGCCCCCGCAAGAAGCGGCAGATGCGCGTCCAGGCCTCGGGCAGGCCAAAGGTTTCTGGGGCTAGATGTAGCTCGGCCTGGCGGGAAAAGCGCTCGGCGGCCCGCACCAGCACCTGCACAGGCAAAGGGCGCAGGCGCCTATCCTTGGGCAGGGGAGAGGGGGGTACAGGCACCACCCGGGCGCGTTCGCGTGAGCGCTGCTCGAGAAAGGCAATGGCCTCCTCCAGGGCCACCAGGGTTTTTAGGAAGGGGGGGGCTTCAAAGCTCTCCTCCTCCGTTTCGGCCAAGAGGGGTGGGGGCTTTGGGGCAAAAGCCCGTAGCTTATGGAGCACCAGTTCGGCCAGGATGGGCAGTAGTTCGCTGCGCTGGGCCAGTCCCAGGGCCTGCACCTGGGCTAAGGCTTGTTCGCACAGCAACGCTATGGGCAGCTCCTGTGCGGCCATTCTGCCCTTGCGCACCTGCTCGAGCAGGGCGCTGGGTGTTCCGCTAAACGGCCCGAAGGTAAGGGTGATCATCGCAGGGCCGCGCGCAAATCCAGCGGGGTCTGCTGCCGCTTTGGCCTGAGCAGGCCGAACTTCTCTCGTACCTCCTCCATGGTGGCCTGGGCGATGCGCCGCGCTTTAGTGGCGCCATCCTCGAGGGCGTCCAGCACCTGCTCCGGTTTGGCCTTGAGTTCCGCGGCCCGCTCGCGGATGGGCCGCAGGGTTTTCATCATCTCCTGCATCAGGATTTGCTTGACCACCAGCGTCCCAATACCCCGGCGGCGGTACTCCTCCTGCAGCACCTGAACCAACTCGGGTGGGGCGAAGTACTGCAAAAACTTGAACACCACGCTGCGCTCGGGGTCTCCAGGGTCGGAGAGGCGGATGCGGGCGGGGTCGTCGGGCATGGTGCGAATCTTGGCCCAGATGCTCTCTTCGTCTTCCAAAAGGCCAATGGTATTGCCTACGCTTTTGGACATCTTGGCCTTGCCGTCGATGCCAGGTACCCGGGGGGCGTGGGGGTTTAGGTAGACTTGCGGCTCAGGGAAGGTTTCGCCGTAGGTCTGGTTCCAGCGGCGGGCTATTTCCCGGGTGAGCTCGAGGTGCTGGGTCTGATCCTCACCGACCGGCACGGTATCGGCCTTGTAGAGCAGGATGTCGGCGGCCATGAGCACCGGGTACATTAGCAGGCCTGCCGGTACTGAGACCAGCTTGGCGGCCTTGTCCTTGAACTGGGTCATGCGGGTCAGATCGCCATAAGGGGTCTGGGTAGCGAAAATCCAAGCTAGTTCGGTGTGCTCGGCCACGTGCGACTGCACGAACAGGATGACCTTGTTGGGGTCTAGTCCGGCAGCGATGTTGACCAGTGCGGCCTCGAAGGTGCGCTGGGCTAGGAGGTCTTTGTCGTAGGCCGCCGGGTTGGTGGGGGCGTGGTAGTCCACAATGCAAAAAATGGCGTTCTGCCCTAGCTGCTCCCCCAGGGCAATGTAGTTGACCATAGCCCCCAGGTAGTTGCCGATGTGCAGCTCGCCGGTGGGCTGAAAACCAGAAAAAACCCGCTTCATGCTCTATAGGATAACATTCTCTCGCCTTCGCACGTTCCCGGCCAGCTTCCCCTAAGGGGTAAGGCCTTCTGCGTCATATACGGCACACTGAATCGAGTTGCATCCAAGCCAGGACGCACATCTGCTCTTGGGGGCACCCTTTCTGCTTCGCAAGTCTTGCTGGGCTCTTTTTTCAGGAACCTGAGTCTATGCACCGCTGGGTTATCATGCGAGTAAGAGAGGGGGCTGTTGCGCTGTGAATTTGAAGGATTTGGAAACCTGGCTTTGGGATGCGGCCTGTGCCATCCGCGGGCCGGTGGATGCTGCGAAGTTCAAGGACTACATCCTGCCTCTCATTTTTCTCAAACGCCTCTCGGACGTGTTCGAGGATGAAGTCGAGCGTCTCAAAGCCGACCTAGGCCACCGTGCCTTGCAGCTGGTGGAGCAGGATCACAAACTGGTGCGTTTTTACATCCCCCCACAAGCCCGCTGGGAAGCCATCCGCACCCACACCGCAGCCGGCCTAGGCCAATATCTGACCGATGCGGTGCGCAGCGTGGCGAGGGAAAACCCAGAGCTCGAGGGCGTCATCGACATGGTGGATTTTAACGCCACTGCTGCTGGACAACGCATCGTACCTGATGAGTATCTGGCCCGCCTGATCGAGGTGCTCTCCCGGCATCGCCTTGGGCTGGAGGATGTAGAGCCCGATGTTTTGGGCCGGGCATATGAATACCTGCTGCGCAAATTCGCCGAAGATAGCGGCCAAAGCGCCGGGGAGTTCTACACCCCGCGCGAGGTCGCCATCCTGATGGCGCGTCTCATGGAACCGCAGCCCGGCATGACCATTTATGATCCCTGTTGCGGCTCCGGCGGCCTGCTGATCAAATGCCATCTGCGCCTTTTGGAGGTGCACGGGGTGAATGAAAACGGCCACCAGCGCCTGCCGTCCGAACTTGCCCCTTTGCGCCTATACGGCCAGGAAATCAACCCCGCCACCTTCGCCATGGCCCGCATGAATGCGGTCATCCACGACTTGGAGGCGGATATTCGCATCGGCGATGCCATGCGCCAGCCGGCCTTCAAAAACGCCGCCGGTCAGCTACAGACCTTCGATGCTGTGGTAGCCAACCCCATGTGGAATCAAAGTTTTCCCACCGACCTGTATGAAAACGACCCCTACCAGCGCTTTGGCCTTGGGATTCCGCCGACTTCCAGCGCCGACTGGGGCTGGCTCCAGCACATGCTGGCCTCGTTGAACGACACCGGCCGCATGGCCGTGGTGCTGGATACCGGCGCCGTAAGTCGGGGCAGTGGCAACCAGGGTTCCAACCGCGAGCGGGACATTCGCAAGGCCTTCGTGGAACGCGACCTGATCGAGGCAGTGATCCTGTTGCCAGAGAATCTTTTCTACAACACCACCGCCCCGGGCGTTATCATCGTCATCAATCGCAAAAAGCGTCATCCCGGCAAGATCCTGCTCATCAACGCGGGCAAACTCTTCGCCAAGGGCCGGCCCAAGAACTACCTGACCGATGACGACATCGCCGCCATCGCCGACGTGTACCATGCCTGGCGAGCGGAGGAAGGGTTTTCCGCCCTGATCACCAAAGGGGAAGCGGCCCGCAACGACTATAACCTTTCCCCCAGCCGCTACGTGAGCACCAATGGGCAGGAAGAAACCCTGCCGCTGGAGGAAGCCATGGTGCTCTTGCGCGAAGCGGAAGAGGAGCGGGCTAAGGCCGACTATGCACTACGCGAGGTATTGGCTAGATTGGGATTAGACCTATGAGCACGCCCAACGACTTGCCCCCCGGCGTCAAGATGACCGAAATCGGCCCCCTGCCCGAGGAGTGGCAGGTGGTGCGGTTGGGGGAGGTGGTGCATTTTGGGCGTCGTGCCCAGATAGAAAAAGCAGCTCAGCCATCCATAATCCCCTTTGTACCAATGTCTCTGATTCCGGAGGACTCGCTCTATATCACAAAATGGGAGTTGCGAGAGCCACAAGAAATACGGAGTGGAATACCTGTTTACGAAGGAGACCTATTACTAGCAAAGATTACACCATCCCTGGAAAACGGTAAACAGGGAATTATCATCAATCTTCCTAATGGATGGGGATTTGCCACGACGGAGGTCATACCATTGAGAACATTAGAAGGGTTGATACCAGAGTTTTTGGCTCTTTATCTCAAACTGCCAGCCATCAGAAAACAACTTGCCGATAAAATGGAAGGCACCACGGGCCGCCAAAGACTTCCAAAATTCGTTGTTGAAACTCTCCCCATCCCCCTCCCTCCCCTCCCCGAGCAGCAGAAAATCGCCCGCATCCTGGCGGCGGTGGACGCCAAAATCGCCGCCGAGGAGGGGCGCAGGAAGGCGCTGCAAGAACTGTTTCGGTCGCTGCTACATCATCTGATGACGGCCATGGTTCGCTTGCCAGCGGAACTTGTGGCGAAATTTGAAAAACAAGGGAGAAGTTTGCGTGACGAAAGACGAAATCCTGGAAAGGTTACGGCAGCATCGTGAGGAATTGACTGCCCGCTTTGGCGTGAAGTCCCTGGCGATCTTTGGTTCGGTTGCCCGTGGTGAGGCTCGAGCCGACAGCGATGTGGATATTCTCGTAGAGTTTTGCGGTCCAGCCACCTTTGACGGCTACATGGACCTCAAGTTTTTTCTGGAGGATACGCTGCGATGCAAGGTCGATCTGGTAACGCCCAAAGCGCTCAAGCCACGCCTCAAACCTTACGTGGAACGTGAGGCCATCTATGTCGCGTAACGTGCGGTTGTATCTCGAAGACATTCGGGAGAGTTGTGCCAGGATTCGCCGCTACACTGCCGGCTTTGACTTTGAACGCTTTGTAGCAGACGAGAAAACGGTGGACGCGGTGGTGCGCAATCTCATCGTCATCGGCGAGGCCGTGAAAAACCTTCCCCTGGACTTCAGGCAGCGGCATCCCGCGATTGAATGGCGGAAAATTGCAGGGTTGCGGGACATTGTGGTTCACGAATATTTTGGGATTGATGAAGATGTGCTGTGGGATGTGATACAAACCAGGATACCAAAGTTAGAGAAGGCCATAGATGCCATCCTTGCCGTTGAGTTTGGAGAAGATGAGTAGCATGGGCGAACGCCACACCGTGCAAAACCCCTTCCTGCGCTACGCCGAAGAGGCGGGCTGGACTTATTTGCCGCCCCAGGAAGCCCTGCGCCGGCGCGGGGGTGAGGCTTCTCCCTTGCTGCACGATGTGTTGGTGGCGCAGCTCCAGCGCCTCAACCCGGGCGTGGTCACCTCGGCGGCCAAAGCGGAAGAGGTCGTCGAACGTCTGCGCCGCGTGCGCCCCACCATCGAGGGCAACCTGGAAGCCTGGGAGTACCTCAAGGGCCTCAAGACCGTCTTCGTCGAGGCCGAACGCCGCGAGAAGAACGTCCGCCTGCTTGACCCCGAACATCCCGAGGCCAACGCCTTCCACGTCACCGATGAGTTCCGTTTCGCCGCAGGTTCTACCGCCATCCGCGCCGATGTGGTGCTTTTGGTCAACGGCATCCCGGTCATCGTGGTCGAGACCAAGGCCGCTACCCGCCCGGAGGGCATCGCCGAGGCCTTCGATCAGATCCGCCGCTACCACGAGCAGGCCCCAGAACTGATGGCCCAGGCGCAACTCTTCGCCCTCACCCACCTGGTGCAGTTTTTCTACGGGGCCACCTGGAATCTCTCGCGCAAGGGGTTGTTCAACTGGCGGTATGAACAGGCTGGCGATTTTGAGACCCTGGTCAAGTCCTTCGTCGCCCCGCGCCGGGTGCTGCGCGTCCTGACCGATTACATCCTATTCCCGCGTATAGACGGCGAGCTTACAAAGGCCGTGCTGCGTCCCCACCAGGTGCGCGCCGTGGAGCGCGTCCTGGGCCGGGCGCGCGATCCCAAGAAACGCCGCGGCCTCATCTGGCACACCCAGGGTTCGGGCAAGACCTACACCATGCTCACCGTCGCCCGCCTTTTGCTCCAGGCCCCCGCCTTTCAGAACCCCACCGTGCTGCTCATCGTGGACCGCAACGAACTCCAGCAGCAGCTCTTCCAGAACCTGGAGGCGGTCGGCTTCGGACACGTGAACCTGGCACGCAGCAAACAGGATCTGCAAGACCTTTTGCGCCGCGACACGCGCGGCCTGATCGTCTCCATGATTCACAAGTTCGACGACATGCCGGCAGGCCTCAACACCCGCGCCAACATCTTCGTCCTGGTGGATGAGGCCCACCGCACCACCGGCGGCGACCTGGGCAACTACCTGATGGGCGCCCTGCCCAACGCCACCTACATCGGCTTCACCGGCACGCCCATCGACAAGACCGCCTACGGCCAGGGCACCTTCAAGACCTTTGGCACGGACGACGAGCGCGGTTACCTGGACAAGTACTCCATCCGCGAATCCATCGAAGACGGCACCACCGTCCCCCTGCACTACCAACTGGCCCCCAACGATCTCATCGCCGACCGCGAGGCCATGGAACGCGAATTCTGGCAGGCCGCGGCGCTAGAGGGCATAAGCGACATCGAGGAACTCAACCGCGTTCTCGACCGGGCGGTGACGCTGACCAACATGCTCAAAAACCCGGCACGGGTGAAAAAGGTGGCGGCCTTCGTCGCCGATCACTTTCAAAAGTATGTGCAGCCCATGGGCTATAAGGCCTTCCTGGTGGCGGTGGATCGCGAGGCGTGTTGCCTGTACAAAGAAGCCCTCGACCAATTCCTTCCGAAGGAATGGAGCGCGGTGGTCATCAGCGCCAGTCACAACGACCCGCCGCACTTACGCAAGTATCACCTATCTGAAGATGAAGAAACGCGCTTGCGCCGTGCTTTCCGCAAGCCAGGAGAAAACCCCCAGATTTTCATCGTCACCGAAAAGCTGCTCACCGGCTACGACGCCCCCATCCTCTACTGCATGTATCTGGATAAACCCATGCGCGACCACGTGCTCTTGCAGGCCATTGCCCGCGTCAACCGCCCCTACGAGAGCGCAGGCAATCAGCGCAAGACAGCCGGCCTGATCCTGGACTTTGTGGGCGTGTTTGAGAACCTGGAGCGGGCGCTGGCCTTCGACTCGCAAGACGTGGAGGGCGTCATCACCGGCCTGGAGGTCTTGCAAAATCGCTTCAAGGAACTCATAGCCCAGGCGCGGCGCGAATACCTACCCCTGGAGACCGGGGATACCCCAGATAGGAGTTACGCAGTTGCAGTTGACTGGACATTCTTCTGTGTGCTAGGAGGAGAGTGCTTAGCCAAGCTTCTCCAAAGGGGGTGATGCCCATGAACCCACCGAAGTGCGATGACCTGGACTACATCCACTTTCTCATCGCCGCTCAGCGGGTCTTCACCTGTACCGAGGCCGCTCGCTGTAGTCCAAAGGAGAAGAGCCCTCCCGCCCATGATGCCTTT
>NZ_AUHY01000016.1 GCF_000423425.1 Meiothermus rufus DSM 22234
TTACTCGATGATCTTGGACACCACGCCAGCCCCTACGGTGCGGCCTCCTTCGCGAATGGCGAAGCGCAGACCTTCCTCCATGGCGATGGGCTTGATGAGCTCCACCGTAAAGGTCACGTTATCCCCCGGCATCACCATCTCCACGCCCTCCGGGAGCTGCACCACCCCGGTCACGTCGGTGGTGCGGAAGTAGAACTGCGGCCGGTAGTTGGTGAAAAACCCGGTGTGCCGACCCCCCTCTTCCTTCTTCAGCACGTACACCGAGGCCTCGAACTTGGTGTGCGGCGTCACGCTACCGGGCTTGGCCAGCACCTGGCCCCGCTCCACATCCTCCCGGCCAATCCCCCGCAGCAACAGCCCTACGTTGTCCCCAGCAATCCCCTCGGTCAGGGTCTTGCGGTGCATCTCCACCCCGGTCACCACCGTCTTCTGGGTCTCGCGCAGGCCTACGATCTCCACCTCGTCCCCGGTCTTGATCTTGCCCCGCTCGATCCGCCCGGTGGCCACCGTACCCCGTCCGGTGATGGTAAATACGTCCTCCACCGGCATCAAAAAGGGCTTATCCACATCCCGTTGGGGCGTGGGAATGTACGAGTCAATGGCGTCCAAAAGCTCCCAGATCCGATCCACCCACTCGTTCTCCCCACGCTGGGTCTTGGGGTTGGCCATCATGTGTTCCAGCGCCTTCAGCCCAGAGCCCCGGATGATGGGGGTCTCATCCCCGGGAAACTCGTACTGGTTCAGAAGGTCGCGAATCTCCATCTCCACCAGGTCCAACAGCTCCGGGTCATCCACCATGTCCACCTTGTTCAGGAAGACCACAATGTAGGGCACCCCCACCTGCCGCGACAGCAGAATGTGCTCCCGGGTCTGGGGCATGGGACCGTCGGTCCCCGAAACCACCAGAATGGCCCCGTCCATCTGGGCCGCCCCAGTGATCATGTTCTTCACGTAGTCCGCGTGCCCCGGGCAGTCCACGTGGGAGTAGTGCCGTTTCTCCGTCTCGTACTCCACGTGGGCCGTGTTGATGGTGATCCCCCGGGCCTTCTCCTCCGGCGCCTTATCGATCTGGTCGTAGGCCTGTACCTCCACGTTAGGGTTGGCCGCCGCCGCTACGTAGGTAATCGCCGCCGTCAGGGTGGTCTTCCCGTGGTCTACGTGTCCGATGGTCCCCACGTTCACGTGGGGTTTGGTGCGCTCAAATACGCCTTTCGCCATGTGTTTCGCCTCCTTTGGCTTCCGCTGGGTGTCTTTCAGGAACACACCGCCCGCAGCGGTGAACGGGCGGTGTGGGTTTGGAGCTCGGGATCGGGCTTGAACCGACGACCTCACCCTTACCAAGGGTGTGCTCTACCAGCTGAGCTACCCGAGCAGGCTTTAGGGCGCGACCTGGGGCACACGAGGCGCAACCCAGCTTTGTCGCGCCCTCTAGCGCTTGGAGCGGGAAACGAGACTCGAACTCGCGACCCTCTGCTTGGGAAGCAGATGCTCTACCAACTGAGCTATTCCCGCACGTAGCGCTTTACGCTGCCTGGGCCCGGCGCTTGACGTCGGAAGCAGGGCCCGACGCAGGCTGGAGGCACACAGCGCACCGTAGGCGCTTTGGTGGGCAGGGATGGATTCGAACCATCGAACTCCGAAGAGAACAGATTTACAGTCTGTCGCCTTTAACCACTCGGCCACCTGCCCATGTGGAGCCACCCATCGGAATTGAACCGACAACCTTCCGATTACAAGTCGGGTGCTCTACCAGTTGAGCTAGGGTGGCCCGGCTTGCTGTTCTTCCGATGGTGCGCTTTGGACAGAGGGGTCGAACCTTGTCCAAGTCGTAAGGTTACAACACGCGCAAAGGGCTGTCAAGCTGGGTAAAGAGCGCGTGAAAGGCAATAGCAACTGCGTGGGAAGGCGCTTTGGTACAGTAGGCCCATGCAAATAACAGCTTTTGGCGCAGCCCAGACCGTCACAGGGAGCTGCCACCTGGTTGAACACAAGGGCTTCCGACTGTTGCTGGACTGCGGGGCCTACCAAGGGGCTGACGAGGAGCGCAACACAGACACCTTTGGCTTCGACCCCCGAACAGTAGATGCCGTGCTCATCACCCATGCTCACCTTGACCACATTGGCCGCCTGCCCCGCTTATTGCGGCGGGGCTATTCCGGCCGGGTGTATGTGACTGAACCTACCCGGCTTATCCTACCGGTCATTTTGCAGGATGCCCTCAAGCTGATGCTGGAAGAGCGGGAGCGCCTTTTGCGCAAAGGACGTCCAGCCCCCCCATTGCCCTGGGACGAGCCCGATCTGGTGGAGCTATATGACCGTTTAGAGGAGGTCGTCCTTTACCAGACCCGGGATTTGGGCCCATTCCGCTACCGTTTGCGCAATGCCGGGCACCTGCCAGGAAGCGTTTTTGTTCAGCTGGAAGCCGAGGGACGCAGTCTGATTTTCAGCGGTGATCTAGGTCACCGGCGCAAGGATGTACTGCCTGATCCAGACTATCCTACCCAGGCTGATCTGGTGGTTTGTGAGGGCACCTATGGTGACCGCGCCCACCGCCCTTTTGCCGCTACCGTAGAGGAGCTTGCTCGAATTTTGCGAGAGGTGTTGGGCCAAGGAGGCAAAGTTTTCATCCCCTCTTTTGCCCTCGAGCGTACCCAGGAGGTATTGTTTTACATCCGCGAGCTCGAGCTGCGTGGGGCTATCCCTAGCGTACCGGTGTTTGTGGACTCGCCCATGGCCTCTAAGATTAGCGAAATCTACCCCAAGTTGCGCGACTTTTTTAGCCCTGAGGTTCAGCATATCTACGCTCAGGGGCTCGATCCCTTCCGGCCCCAACAGCTGGAGTACACCCAAAGCGTAGAGGCCTCTAAAGCCCTCAACTTTAGGGAAGGGCCACTCATCGTTATTGCGGGCAACGGCATGCTCTCGGGCGGGCGTATCCTGCACCACCTTCGGCTGGGCTTACCGGACAGCAAGAATGCTGTGATTATTTTAGGCTATCAGCCTAGGGGCGGTCTGGGGGAGTTGCTCATCCACGGGGCCGATAGGGTGCGCCTATTTGGTGAAACCGTGTCCGTGCGGGCCAGAACCCACACCCTAGGAGGCTTTTCCGGGCACGCGGGCCGGGATGAGCTACTGGACTGGCTAGATGGTCAGCCCCGGGTGGCCTTGGTGCATGGGGAGAAGGACAAGCTGGAAAGCCTAGGAGGGGCTTTGCACGAGCGAGGCCAGCAAGCTTTTCTAGCCCATTGGGGCCAGGCGATAGAAGTGTAGCCCTTCAGCCTCCTTGGCTTTGGTTTTCCCTAAAACTTCTGGCCAAACCGCGCAGGAAAACCAAAAGCCACAGCCCACCCACCCCCAGCAACGCAGCCAGGTCGGCCCAGCTGGGTGCGCGTTGGAAGGAGGGCAAAACCGTCCAGGCATGATCCACCAGGCGAAAAGCCACAATCCACAAGGCGATGTAAAAAAGTACCCGGGGTTCCCGCTTGGGGGGGTTGGTGAGCAAAGCCAAGAAGGGCAGGAAGAACTGGCCCAGCAAGAGGGAAACCGCCACCCCGCCCCAGAGGCCTTGGGTGCGGGGCAGGTAGTACTCCGCCTCGTGGGGTAGATCGGCTCCCCAGATGATGATGAAGGTGGTCAGGGCCAGGTAGACCCAGATGATACTCAAAGCCAAAAGCAGGTTGGCCTGGTTTTGCAGGTTGCGGCGGGAAAGCCAGGCGGCCACCGCGGGGCTGCGCGTGGCTAAGGCTACCGCCAGGGCCAGACCACCCAGGGCATGCCCCACCACAAACAAAGCCCCATAGGAAGCAGAGAAGAAGTGGGCCTCGAGGCCCATCAGTAGATCGAAGGCCAGAAAGGTGCCGCCCACCATCAATAGAGCCAGCCCCCAGGCGGCGGTCTCGGTGCGCCGCTGGGCTACGGCTCCTTCAGCTTGGCCCCAGCGGGTCATGCGCCCGGCCAGGAAGAGGAAGAGGGCAAAGTACAGCACCAGCCGTATGGCAAAGAAGATGGGGTTGTTGTAGGGCTGCCGGTGCTGCAGGATGGGATCCTCGGCGACCTGGGTGGGCCGGGCCCAGGGATAAAGCTCCGGCAGGAAAAGGAAGAGGGGTAGGGCCAGGAGGGCCAGGAGGGGCAGGGTAGAGACCGAGGCCTCTAGAAAGGGTTGCAAGGCTAGCCCCCACTGGCTGCGCAGCAAGTGGTGCAGGAGTAAAACAGCCAGGGTACCTACGGTTAGGGCTAGGAAGAAGGTATACCCAAACAGATAGGCCTGGGCCACTGGTGCGCCTAAGATCAGGCCTAGCAAGAGCGTCGCCCCACCGGCTAGGGCTAGGGCTAGGCCCAGCCGGTTTAGGCCGGTAGAGCGTTCAGGGAGAACCTGCTGCATGGCTACCTCCAGGGCAGTTGTTTTTCTGAATGCATTCCTTGATGTAGGCCACGGCCGCCCAGCGGTCTTCGGGAGGGATACGCGAGGCGTAGCCCATCATCCGGCCAAACCCTTGGGTGGCGGCGAGGAAAAAATAACCCGGCGGGGCGGCCAACAGGCGCTCGCTGGTGAAGGAGGCGGGCTGGGGGAAGCCCCGGGCCACTGCGGGGCCGTTGCCTGCACCCTGGGCTCCGTGACAGACGGCGCAGAAGATCTGGTAGACCTCTTTTCCCCGGGCCAGATTCACCGCAATGGGTACGCTTTCCAGCAGGCCCTGGGGCCCTTGGCCGGTGTAAAAGCCCGGCACCGGTTCCAAGTGCCCTCGGGCCACGCTGCCTTGGGGGGCGGGGCGGCCTGTTTGTCCATCGGCAAAGAAGCCGCTTTCGGCAAAGGCCTTGGCCTTAGGTTGTTCCCACATCCAGCCACACCCGGCCAAAAGCAGCCCTAGAAGGAGGAGCAAGGGCCTCAACGGGACACCTCCTCTACCTCGGCCCCCAGGGTTTGCAGAAATGCCCGGGTGGCCTCCAGGTCAAAGCGGGGGTCTCGAGCCTCCAGGTATAGGGCAAAGTGGTCGGTCAGGGCCTGGCGGTAGCCTGGGGCCTGGGTCACCGGATGGTAGGCCAGGGGGAGGTTGTTGAGGGCCAAAAGGCTCACGAAGAGGCCCAGGGTAATGGTCAGGATGGTGAGCTCGAAGGTGATGGGCACGTAAGCCGGCCAGGCCAACAGGGGCTTGCCCCCAATGTTGAGCGGGTACCCCACCACCTGGGTCCAGGCCTGCATGCCGAAGCCCACCAAGGCCCCCACCACCCCCAGGCTGAAGGCAATCCAGGGGATGCGCTCGTCGCGCCGACCCAGAGCGTCTGCCAGCCCCTCGACCGGGAAAGGGGTATAGGCCTCGAGGTAGCGGTACCCCGCGGCCCTAACCCGAGGAATCGCCTCCAGAAGCTCCTCGGGGGTTTTGAAGTAGGCCATCAGACCGTGCAGCATGGCTTTCCTCCTTGTGGAAGCGCAGCTTGTGCAAAAGGTGGAGCATCTCCGCCACCGCGATGGGGGGGAAGATGCGGATGAAAAGGGCAATGCCCAGCACAAAGAAGCCGAAGGTACCGATGAACAGGCCCCAGTCTACCCAGGTGGGGTGGAAAAGCTTTGCGCTGGAGGGCAGGAAGTCGCGCGATAGGCTGATGATGACGATAACGTAGCGCTCGAGCCACATCCCCACGTTGGCCAGCACCGAGATCAGGAAGAGCCAGGGCAGGCTGTGGCGGAAGCGGGGAAACCACAAAAGCTGCAATATCCCTACGTTGATGAGCATCATGGCCCAGAAATAGGGGGCATAGGGCCCGTTAAAACGCCAGGCCTGTTGGCGTAGCTCGTAGGGCTCGGCAGAGTACCAGGCCACGAAGAGCTCAAGCAGGTAAATGTAGGCCACCCCTAAGCCGCTGGCCAGCATCACCTTGGCCATCCAGTCCAGGTGCCGCAGGGTGATGACCTCCTCCAGCCGGTACCACTTGCGCAGGGGGATGATTAGGGTCAGGGCCATGGCGAACCCGGAGTAGATGGCCCCTGCAGCGAAGAAGGGGGGGAAGACGGTGATGTGCCAGCCGGGCACCAGCCCGTAGGCAAAGTCCAGGCTCACCACCGAGTGTACCGAGATCACCACCGGGGTGGCCAGCCCGGCCAGCAGCACGTAGGCTGCCCGGTAGCGGTGCCAGTGGGTAGCGCTGCCCGTCCAGCCTAAGGAGAGCGCCCCGTAGAAGGCTCGAGCCAGCCGGCTTTTGGCCCGCTCGCGCAGCAGGGCCAGGTCGGGGATCAGGCCCAGGTAGAGGAAAAGGGTGGAAATGGTGAGGTAGGTCATGATGGCCAGCACGTCCCAGGCCAGGGGGCTTTTGAACTGGGGCCACATGGCCAGGCTGTTGGGGTAGGGCAGCAACCAGTAGAAATACTGCGGGCGACCCATGTGGATGAGGGGGAAGATAGCGGCGCAGAGTACAGCAAAAAGGGTCATGACCTCGGTCAGGCGGTTCAGCGAGTCGCGCCAGTCTTGGCGCATCAGCACCAGGATGGCCGAGATCAGGGTACCCGCGTGGCCAATCCCAATCCACCAGACAAAGTGCACGATGTCGAAGCCCCAGGCTACCGGGATGTTAATCCCCCAGGTGCCTAGCCCCTGCAAAAAGGTCACCAGGATGGCGTAGAGCAGAAAAGCCGTGCCCAGCCCCCCCAGCAGGACTAGGGGCCACCAAATGCGGGGTGGGGGTTTTTCCACCACCCCGACTAGCTTGTCGGCCAGGCTCTGGTAGGTGTGCTCGCCCTGGATGAGGGTGGTGTCTCCGGTGGGTTTAGCTTGCATCGCCACGCTCCTTCAAAGCAGGGTTGGGGTTGCGCACCCGGCCTAGGTAGGTGGTGCGAGGCCGGGTGTTAATCTCGGAAAGTAGGGTGAAGTGCCGCGGGTCCTGGCGCAGCGCAGCCACAGCGCTGTCCGGGGCTTTGAGGTCGCCGAAGACGATGGCTCCCGAGGGGCAGGCCTGCTGGCAGGCGGTCTGTACCTCACTGGGCTGGATAGGCCGCCCCTCTTTGCTGGCTTGGACACGGGCTTCCTCGATGCGCTGCACGCAGTAGGTGCACTTTTCCATCACCCCGCGGCTACGCACGCTCACCTGAGGGTTCATCAACAGGGTGAGGGGGCTTTGCTGGGCAGCCCGGGGGTCGCCCTGGCCGATGAAGGCCTCTGCATAGGGGAAGAAGTTAAAGCGGCGCACCTTGTAGGGGCAGTTGTTGGAGCAGTACTTGGTGCCCACACAGCGGTTGTAGACCATCAGGTTGAGCCCCTCGCCCGAGTGCACCGTGGCGGCTACCGGGCAGACCGGCTCGCAGGGGGCTTTTTCGCAGTGCTGGCAGGGTACAGGCTGGTGGTGTACCCGGTCTTCGTGATGGTAGCGCTCGATGCGTATCCAGTGCATTTCCCGTCCCCGCAGCACCTCCTCCTTGCCCACTACCGGGATGTTGTTCTCGGCCTGGCAGGCCAGCACACAGGCGTTGCAGCCGGTACACAAGGAGCTGTCGATGACCATAGCCCAGGCATGGGGTTCCGAGGGCCATTCAGGATAAAGGGAGGGGGTGGGCTTGGCCTTGGCCGCGGTGGCCTGGTAAGCGGACAAAGGCTCGTCGTGGAAGATCTCGAGCCCCTCCAGATTGAAGTGCTGCTGGGTGCTGGCCAAAGGGTAGCGTCGCCCGGTAGGTTGCACCGTCACCCCCGCCACGTAGTCGGGATGCGCCTGGGTGCGCAGCCGGTAGGCGTCGAAACCTACCTTGTTGCCCACCTGTCCGGCCCGGGTGCGGCCATGCCCTAAGTACAGGGTGAAGCAGCCTTCCGGGTGGTTGGGGGCCACCCAGAGGGGTAGCTCGAGCCGCCGTCCTTCAGCTTCCAGGGCTACCACGGGCCGCTCGGGGGCGAAGCGGGCCTCGGCCTGGCGTATCGGCCCCAAGAGGCCCAAAGCTTCGGCGGTCTGGGGGCCACAGATTAGGGCGTTGTCCCAGGTGAGGTGGGTGAGGGGCTTGGGGGCTTCCTGCAGCCAGGCGTTGTTGGCAAAGCGCCCATCGAAGAGCATGGGGTCGGGGCGGAAGGCCAGCTCCAGCCCTTCCTGGGGTTGGTAGGCTGGCAGGCTTTGGGCCCAGCCGGGCTGCAAGGCCACCTGCCGGGGCGCGGGGGCTGAGCCCGCGACCAGCCCGTCGTGCACAGCTTTCTGCCAGCGGGCCTCGAAACCGGTAGCTCCCCAAAGGGCCTGGTAATGGCTTCGCAGCAGCTCGTAGCTACTTTGCGGGTTACCCAGGGCTAGGCTCAGCACCTCAGCGGCGCTTTTCCCGCCGTACAGGGGTTCGATGAGCGGCTGAATCAGGCTTAGGGTGCCGTCGTGGGCCCGGGCATCGCCCCAGGCCTCGAGGAAGTGGGCTTCGGGTAGGTGCCAGGTGGTATGGGCTGCGGTTTCATCGGCATAGAGGCCCAGGTGGACGCTGAAGGGCACTTGGGCCAAAGCCTGGGCGAACTCGAGGTCGGCGGGGGCGGTATAGACGGGGTTGGCCGAGAGGATTAAAAGCGTGTCTACCTGCCCTGTTTGCATCTCTTGTACCAACTCGGCTAAGCTGCCCTCGGGGCGGGCCTCCAGGGGTGGCAGGTAGGTCACCGTGCGGCCCTGGTTGCCGAGGCTTAGGTTGAGGGCTTGGGCGATGGCCTGCACAGCCGGGCTGGTCTGGGGGCCGGCCACGACCAGGCTGGCTCCGCGGTGGGCCTCCAGGTCGGCGGCCAGGGCCTTAAGCCAGGTGGCCTGCTCGGGCAGCAGGGCTGGGCCGGGCAACAGGCCTAGGTAGTGGGCCAGATCGCGGGCTAGGGCCTCGAGCTGGCTGGGTTTGAGCCCCAGCCGGTGGTCGGCTACCGCCCCGGTGAGGCTTAGCCCCGACTCTACCGCGTACAACCGGTTCATGCCCTCCCCAGGCCGGCGCCCCTGGGCGAAGGCCTGCTGGTAGGCTACGCTGCCGGGGAAGGCGTGCAGGAAGTCGGCCTCCAGGGCCAGAATCACCTGGGCGGCCTCCAGCCGGTAGACCGGCCAGAGGGGCTGCCCCAAGGCCAGGCGGGTTCCGCTATAGAGGCTGTCCCAGGCGATGGGTTCGTAGCTGATCCAACGGGCCTGGGGGTAGGTTCGCAACAGCTGGCGCAGCAGAGCCTCGAGGCTAGGCGAGGTCACCCGCTCGGTCAGGATGCGCAACCCCCTACCCCCGCTGGCCTGCTGCTGGGCCAGCCGCTCCTTTAGGGCCTGGCCGAAGGCCTCCCAGGTGCTGGGCTGGCCCTGGCGCAGCACGCTTTGGCTGCGGTCAGGGTCGTAAAGGCCCAGAAGGGCCGCTTGGGCTAGGGCGTCGCTTTTGCCCCGGCTCGAGGGGTGCTCGGGGTTGCCCTCCAGCTTGATGGGCCGCCCATGGTAGCTCTTGGCCAGAAGGCCCTGGGCAAAGCCCCCCAGGGTAAAGGCGGTAGCGTAGTAGGCCACCCCACCCTCCACCACCCCTGGGGGCTGCTTGACATAGGGCACAGCCTTGCGCCGGGAGACTGGCGTACAGGCCACCAGCCCCCCCAAGGCCAGCGAGGCGGCCATTAGCTGTAAAAAGCGCCGTCGGTCGAACTCGGGCCACCCCCAGGCCCGCCAGAAAAACTCTTCATCGCGCGACATCCCCACCTCCTAGCGATGGCAGACCGAGCAGTCGTCCAGGTTGGCGGTCTGCACCTTGTGGGCCTCGAGCAGGCGTTGGCCCAGGGCCAGCAGTTCCGCCGGCGGCTGGTAGTTCATGTTGAAAACCTCCTCTTTGGGCCGCAAGAAGGCCGCTGGGTTGCGGTGGCACTCCAGGCAGAAGCGCATCTCGAAGGCCTGGTGGAGTACCAGAACTTGCATCTGGTGCACCGGCCCATGGCAGGTGGCGCATCCCACCCCTTTGGCTACATGAATGGCGTGGTTGAAGTAAACGAAATCGGGTACCCAGGCCACTCGGTTCCAGCGCAGGGGCTGGCCGCTCTGCCAGCTTTCCCGCACAGGGGCCAGCAGGGGGCTTTGGGCCTTGATCTGGCTGTGGCAGGTCATGCAGGTCTCAGTGGGCGGTAGCCCGGCGTAGCTGGCCCGCTCCACTGCGCTGTGGCAGTAGCGGCAGTCCATCCCGAGCTGGCCTACGTGCAGGGCATGGCTAAAGGGTACCGGCTGCTCGATGGTCACTCCTACCCGTGGGTCGAACCCCCCCACGGCCACGCCGGAAAAAACCACCACCAGCAGCACCCCAAGCCCCAGCAGTGCCCCGTAGAAAAGGGCCTTTAGGCGGAAATTGCGCGAGCGTAGTCGTCGCACACTAAAGCACCTCCTGGTTTGGGTCTTGTTCTAACTATCGTATAGGCCCTGGCAAATCCTAGGGACATTTGTCCTTATAAAGCAACTGTAAAATGTGGGCTTATTCATAAAAAGAACTTATATAGGGCGTAACAGGCTTACCCGGCGGAAGCGTTGCAACCCGGGATAGCTCTTGGGTAGGCTCTAAGGTCGATGAATGTGCTCATCGTCTATGCCCATCCCAACCCTCATTCCTTCAACGCGGCTATGCGGGAGGTGGCGGTGGGCACCCTGAGCCGTGCCGGGCACAGTATTCTTCTTTCCGATCTATATGCCATGCGCTTCAATCCGGTGCTCAGTGCGGAGGAACTCCAAGGCGACCTAAGCGCCATCCAGCCGGAGATAGAAAAGGTGCGCCGGGCCGACCTGCTGCTTTTTCAGTTCCCCAACTGGTGGTACGGGATGCCGGCCATCCTCAAAGGCTGGATGGATCGGGTTTTTGCTTGCGGTTTTGCCTACGACGAGGCCCACTCCTTCGAAAATGGCCTTCTAAAGGGCAAAAAGGCCCTACTTAGCCTTACTGTGGGGGCCCGGGCCGACTACTACCAGCAAGCCCCGGAACGCGACTTGCTGCGGGTGCTGGAGCCCATTCACTATGGCTGCCTGGCCTACTGCGGAATGGAGGTTTTGCCGCCTTTCATTGTCTATGGGCCCACTGAAATGAGCGAGGCCGAGCGTAAGGCAGCCCTCGAGGCCTACCGGCAATACCTGCTGGCGTTGCCCCAGCTAAGGCCGCTGCGCTTCAGCCATATGGGCTAAGCTGTGGCTATGCACCGGCGCACCTTGCTTAAGGGTTTTTTAGCCGCTTTGGGGTTGGGCTCGAGGGCCAACCCACTGAACCCCCGCTATCATCGCTTGGCGGCGGCCTATTCGGCAGCCCACCGGGGGATTGCCCTGCTGGTTATGGTCGAGGGCCAGGTGGTGTTCGAAGACTATCCCAACCAGGGCCAGCCTCAGCGGGCCCACGAGCTGGCCAGCGGCACCAAGAGCTTCTGGGGGGTGCTGGCGGTTGCGGCTCAGCAGGATGGACTGCTTACCCTGGACGAACCTTTAGCCCAGACCCTAGAGGAGTGGCGGGCCGACCCCTGGCGGAGCCAAATCAGCCTGCGCCAGCTCTTGAATTTGACCAGCGGTATTCCTGGAGGCCGCTTAGCCCGCCCACCCACCTATGCTGAGGCCATAAAGACCCCGGCCGAGGCCCCACCAGGAACCCGCTTTTCCTATGGGCCGATTCCCTTTCAGGTTTTCGGCGAGGTACTGCGCCGCAAGCTAGGGGGCGACCCCCTCGAGTACCTTCAGCGCCGCATCTTCCGGCCCATTGGCCTAGAGTACGCCTTCTGGCGCCGGGGCCCAGATGGCCTGCCCCACCTGCCCTCTGGGGCTTTTCTGACCGCACAAAACTGGGCGCTGTTCGGTGAGCTGGTGCGCCGGGGTGGGCTTTGGCGGGGGCAGCGGGTTGTGGAGGCAGGGCTGCTCGAGGCCTGCTTTGTGCCCTCCGGGGTCAATCCCCTTTACGGCCTGACCTGGTGGTTGGCCCGGCCCATTGATCCAGCACAGCGTAGGGCCCTTGGCCCCACTGGCCGTGCCTTGGATCCCCTGGCCTCCACCCCGGGCCTGCCCGACGACCTGGTGCTGGCGGCTGGAGCGGGCGACCAGCGGCTTTACGTGAGCCGCAAGCTGGGCCTGGTGGTGGTGCGCCAGGCCGAGGGTATCGCCGATGCACTTTTGGGTCAGCGCAGCGGTTTTTCTGATGCCGTATTTCTCCGGCTTTTGTTGACCGGCGAGGGCTAAGGCCTGTGGGAAAATAACCCTATGACCCAAGGTGAGGTACGGGAGCTAGTCTGGGGGGCCTTGGCCCAGTACCACGCTGCGGCCTACCCCACCCCGCCCCATGGCCACCACCCCAACTTCATAGGGGCCCGCCGGGCGGCCGAGCGCTTGATGGGCCTTTCCGCTTGGCAGCGGGCCCAGGTGGTGTTGGCGGGCCCCGATCAGGTGCTCAAACCTTTGCGCGAGGCTGCGCTGCGCGAGGGCAAGCGCCTGCTGATGCCCCACCCCGACCGGGCTGGGCGCTACCTGAGCCTCGAGGGCCTGCAGCCCCAAGCCCTTAGGCGGGTGCGGGAGATCGCCCGGCTAGGGCGGCCCATCGAACTAAGCCAGATGCCTATAGACCTGGTGTTGGTAGGCAGCGTGGCGGTGGATGCACAGGGCCGCTGGTTGGGCAAAGGGTATGGTTTTCCCCCCAGGGGGCTCGAGGTGGCCGCACCCTGGGCCACCCTAGCCCATACCCTGATGTTTTTCGACGAGCTGCCCTGCGAGGCCGAGCGCACCATGGACCTGATCGCCACGCCCCATCAGGTGCTGGGCCGTCCGTACGGAGCGCCTATCGTGTAGGCTATAGCCAGAGCATGGGTCTTTTAGATGAACTATACAAAGAGATCATCCTGCGCCACTACAAGTCCCCCCGCAACTTTGGCGAGCTGCCGGGGGCCAACCTGCGGGTAATGGGCGATAACCCCTCCTGTGGCGATCAGGTGGAACTTTTTGTGCTGACCGATGGGACGCGCATAGCCGATGTGCGCTTTCGTGGGCAGGGGTGTGCTATCTCCCAAGCCTCGGCCTCGCTGATGACCGAGCTGGTCAAGGGCAAGCCCTGGACGGAAGCCCTGGCACTAAAGCAGCAGTTCAAGGCCGTGGTGGTGGATGGGGCCGCCCCCACCCCGGCCCTGGGCGATCTGGCCGCCTTGGCTGGGGTGCACAAGCTAGCAGCCCGGGTTAAGTGCGCTACCCTGGCCTGGAACGCCCTCGAGCAGGCCGCGCGGGAGGCGGGAGTGCTAGATTGAGATAGGGTTGGCAAAATCGCTGAAGTCGGCGCGGAAACCCCCGGGCACCCCCTTGACGATGACCGAGACGGCGTCGTGGGAGTGCAGGCTCTCGAGGTGGGCGCAGGCTACCTGGAAGTCGCGGATGCGCCCATCGGTGTTGAGCTCCTGGTAAAGCAGCCGGGCGGCGTCCTCTACGAACTTAACGTAGGCCCCATTCAGCTCGGCAAAGGCCTGTTCGTCTTCCCGTTTGACCATCACCTGGGTTTCGGTTTTCAGCGCCTGGCGAGCGTGCTGGATGAGGTCTTCTAGGTGCAGGCGGGCCCCTGGGGCTACCTCAACCCGGAGGCGGGCTTTGGAGCGCTGGCTGTGGGGGATGGCGTAGACCCCCCGGGTGTCGCGGGCGTGCTCGGCTAGCTCAGCCGAGCAGGGGCAGGCCGAGGAGTAGACAAAGTCCAGCGTGATGAAGCGGCGGATGGGCTTAGCGCCTTCGGCCAGAGCCTCATAGCTGGCGTCGTAAAACTGGTAACCCTCCAGCCCCGAGCGCAGCGAGGGAACCAGGGTGGGATAGCTGAAGCTCACCTTGATCCGGGCATCCAGGCTTTCCAGCTCGCGCTGGTAGTCGCGCACCAGGTGGGTCAGGGTCTCCAGGGTAAAGACCTCATCCTTGCGGGTATAAAAGGTGCGGATAATCCGGCTCATGTTGATGCCCTTGAGGTTGGCCTCGAGCGAGACTGTTCCGGTGATCCGGGCCTCGAGGGTCAGGGCCTCGCCGGTGGGGGTAGCGAACCTGAGCGGCAGCCGAAAACCACAGATGCCGACCTGCTGGATGGCCACATTAGCCCCCTCTACCGAGTCCACGGTCTCGGTCATGTCGGGTAGGCTAGCCCTGTAGGCTTCATCGGGCTGGAAATGGGCGTCGTAGTGGCGGGTGAGGATGGGTTCGGCTCCGTCGGTATTGCGGAAGAGATAGGCTTTTTTGCTGCTCTTTTTTTCTAGGAATGCGGGTGGTTCGAGGGTTTGCTTGTTGTCGTAGCTAAGCAAGGGCGGCTCCTTTTTCCGTCAGCAACCTCGAGGAGTCTGACGGTCGGTTGAGATTCGAAGGGAACATCCCCGCTCTCGCACCCGAAGCATTTCCCTTCAGCCTGCTTCAGGCGGTGGTGCGGCTTGCCCACCGCACCCCCCCAGGATGCCACCTTGTACAAGGAGTAAACGTAAGCTAGACAATGGTTCACCGCAGAAGGAACGCGGCCTAAAGATTCCATCCCCCAGCTACCTCCAGCACCTGCCCGGTGAGGTAGTTGCTGGCCTCATCTACGAAGAAAAGCACCGCCCGGGCCACCTCCTCCAGCCGGGCCAACCGCCCCATGGGAATCTGCGTTAGCGGTTGGGAAAGGGAGTTTTCTGCCACCCCTGGGGCAACCACGTTGACCGTAACACCTTGGCCAGCCAGGCGCAGCGCCAGGGCTTTGCTGTAGAGGATGAGCCCGGTTTTGGCGATGACATAAGGGGCAATTTCCCCACGGGCTAGCAGGTGCTGTGCGCCAGCAAAGCCGAGGTTCACCACCCGCCCATACCCGGTCTGGCATAGGTAGGGCAAAGCGGCCTGGGTCAGGTAGAAAGGGGCGTTGAGGTTGGAGTCCAACATCCTGTGCCACTCCTCCAGGCTGACCTGCTCGATGGGTTTTTTGAGGTAATCGCCCACATTGTTGACCAGCACCTGCAAACCGCCGAGTTGTTCTGCGGTGCGCTGGATGAGCTGCCGGGCTGCTTCTGGCTGGGTTATGTCCGCGGCTAGGGCGATGGCCCGCACACCCCGCTGCTGTGCTTCTTGACGGGTTTGCTCGGCCTGGGTATGGCTTTGCCGGTAGTGCACGACCACGTCGAAGCCCTGCTCGGCCAAGGCCAGCACGATGGCCCGGCCAATGCCTTGGGCAGAGCCAGTGACCAAGGCTACCCGGCCCATGGGTAGCCCTCCAGGAGCAAGCGGGTGATGCGGTTGAGGGGGTAGGAGAGGGCCTCTTGGGGGCTGACCCAGGCCCATTGCCGGATTTCCTCGTTGGGGGTGATTTCTTCCCGATCGGTATCGGCATAGTAGTTCACGAACAGAAAGTGCATGGGCCGGTAAAACTCTGGGTCGAACACGCCTTCCATCAGCCGGGCCAGGCGAAGGTTGTAAAGCGGCAGGCCCACCTCTTCATAGAACTCGCGCCTTAGGGCTTCCTCGAGGCTCTCGCCCCAGGCCACCTTGCCGCCTGGCACGCCCCACAGCCCCCGCCACTTGCCGGTTTGCACCAGGAGCACCCGACCCGAGGGGCCGCGCACCAGTGCGCCCACCGTGGGAATGGGGTAAGGGTTTTCCACAGAAGCGCAGCTTAAGGCTTTTTTTGCTGGGCGATGGTAACTTGGCCGCAGGTTTGGGGCTAAGGCTGTAGCCGCTTGTACACCGCGTAGACGCGCTTTCCCTTGGGATAGGCCTCGAGGCTGTACAGGCCGCTGTGGTTGGGTAGGCGGGTCTGGATATGCTGGGGTAGGCCGGTCTCGGCAGCCACCACCAGGGGGTCGTTGCGGTGGAAGCCCATTCCCCGAGCCAGCCGGCCTTCGAGCTGGGGGTGGTGGGCGCTGAAGTAGACCCGCAGGGGCCGACTTCCGGCCATCAGGACTAGGGAAGGGATGGGGCCGCGTTCGGCCAGGGCGATAATGGCTACCTCTTCCGAGACCTGGTACCGCTCGGCCAGCTCGGGGATAAGCCGGGGGGTCTGGCCCTTTTGCCCCAGGGCCGCCTCCACGGCCTCGCCCGGCAGCAGCATCTCCGCTGCTCCCAGGTTGCACAAGGCCTCGAGCTGCCGCTCTAGGGCCTGGCCGGTGTGGGTTTCGTGCAGTTCAGAGAGCAGATCCTCATCGTGCTGGATGAGAAAGTGCATCACCTCGTGGGCCAGGGTAAAGCGCTGGCGCTTAGGGGGGGAGGTTTGCTCGATGAGGATGAGTTTTTTCTCCGGTAAGAAAGTACCGAACTGTCCTTCGGGCAGCCGGGTGTAGGCCAGACGGGCCCCGATGCCCCCAGCTAGGCGCTCGGGGGTGAGGGGGGCGTGGGCCCGGCGGTAGTCCTGGGCTAGCTCGAGGACCCGATGGCGCAGGCTCATATGGCTACGAAAAGGGAGGTGCGTTGGGGCTCTTGGTGCACCTCGAAGTCGTAGGTGTAGGCCCTGGGAGGAGCCCCTGGTTGGGCAAAATAGGCCTGGATTTCTCGCCAGGCCTGGGCTAGGGCCTGGGGCTTCGGGCCCGAGGCGGTGAACATCAGGTAGCGCCCGGCAGGTACGTACAACCCGCCTAGACCCGGGGGCACCTCCTCCTGGCCCGCCACCTGGTAGCCCAGCAAAACCGAGTAGGCCCCCCGCCCGGCTGCTTCGTAGTCGAAGTACACTACAAAAGGCTTTCCTCTGGCCAGGCGGCGGGGCAGTAGGCGCTCGAGGGCCCCGCTTTCCATCTGGCGCCACAAGGCGGGCAGCCTGGCTTGCTGGGGATCTGCCTCCAGCCCTGGGTGGGTGCGCACCTGGTAGCCCGCCACAAAAAAGCCCGACTCGGTGGTGCGGACAGGTTTATCCATAGGGCTATCTTAGGCTACGCCAGGGTTCTAGGGGCTTCAACGGGGCTTTAGCCGGTACAATGGCAGCCATGTCCGAAAGCAGCGCCCAACACAAGGCTATTGCCAAGGCTCGAGGGCCCGTGCGCATTGCCATCGTCACGGCCTCCGATACCCGCACACCCCAGACCGACACCAACTACCACTACCTGAAGCCCGAGATCGAAGCCCTGGGGCACCAGATCGTGGGCTACCGCATCGTGAAAGATGAGCCCGATCAGGTGGCCCAGGCCTTAGAGGAGATGGTCGAGGCGGGGGCCCAGATCATCCTTTTCAACGGTGGCACGGGCATCGCCCCCCGCGACACCACCTACGACGTGCTGGCCCGCCGGATTGAGAAGCCCATGCCGGGCTTTGGCGAGCTGTTTCGCATGCTTTCCTATGCCGAAGTGGGGGCGGCGGCCATGCTCTCGCGGGCCATGGCCGGAACCTATCGGCAGAAGGTGGTCTTTTCCATGCCGGGCTCGCCCAATGCGGTCCGGGTGGCCTGGGAGAAGCTCATCAAACCCGAACTGGAGCACCTGGCCTGGGAGGTGGCCCGCTAGGCGGTGGTAGGGGCGTATCATAGGGGGTATGACCCTCAAGGGCCAAGGGCCGGGGCCCTTACCCCCCTTACTTGAACAGTACGTGGAACTGCGGGATGCCTATCCCGAGTACCTGCTGTTGTTCCAGGTGGGTGATTTCTTCGAGGCTTTTGGTGAGGATGCCGAGCGGCTTGCGCGGGCTTTGAACCTTACCCTTACCCATAAGAGCGCCAAGGACTTCAGCACGCCCATGGCCGGTATCCCGGTGCGCTCGCTGGACGTGCACCTCGAGCGCCTCTTGAAGCTAGGCTTCCGGGTAGCGGTGGCCGAGCAGATGGAGCTAGCCGAGGACGCGGACAAACTGGTGCGGCGCGAGGTAACCCAGCTTCTGACCCCCGGCACCATCCTGCGGGAAAACCTGCTCAAGCCGGAGGCTAACTACCTGGCTGCCCTCAGTACGGGCGATGGCTATGGGCTGGCCTTGCTGGATGTTTCCACCGGGGAGTTCTGCGGGAGCGTGCTATATAGTAAAAGTGCCCTCTACGACGAACTTTTTCGCTATCGGCCTGCCGAGGTGTTGCTGGCCCCGGAGCTGTACCGCAACGAAGCCTTTCGCCAGGAGTTTCAGCGGCGCTTCCCGGTGATGCTCTCTGAAGAGGGCTTCGAGGAAGAAGTCGCCCGTTCAGCTTTAGCCCGGCAGTTTGCCCACCTGCCCCCCGGTCTGGATCACCCCGCCCTTTGGCGCGCGGCAGGGGCGGTACTGGCCTACGCCATGCGGGTACAGGAGGAAGGGCTGCCGCAGGTGCGGGGCTTTGTACGGCACGACCCCAGCGCGTTCATGCAGCTTGGCGAGGCGGCCATTCGCACGCTGGAAATTTTCGAGCCCAGCGCGGTAGGGGATCGGAGCGAGGCGTGCACCCTAGTGGGGGTACTGGGTCTGACCCGTACGGCCCCGGGGCGCAGGCTCTTGCGGGCCTGGTTGCGCCACCCATTGGTAGAGGAAGCGCCCTTGCAAGCCCGGTTAGATGCAGTCGAGGCGTTGGTGCGGGATGGGGTGTTGCGCAGCGAGGTCCGCAAGATTCTCTACCGCATGCACGACCTCGAGCGCCTAGCCGCCCGTCTTTGGGCAGGCCGGGCTAGCGCCCGGGATCTTTCGGCGTTGCAGCGCAGTCTGGCCCTTTTGCCCGAGCTAGCCGAGCTGCTGGAGGGGTTGGGGCCCTTAAAGAGCCTGCGCGAGCGGCTGCCCGGCCTGGGCCAGGTGGCCGAGCGCATCGCGGCGGCCTTGGTAGCCGACCCTCCCCTCAAGCTTAGCGAGGGGGGGCTGATCCGTGAGGGCTACGACCCCGAGCTAGATGCCCTACGGCAGCGGGCCGAGGAAGGGCGGGGCTGGATTGCCCGCCTCGAGGCTATCGAGCGAGAGAAGACCGGTATTTCCAACCTCAAGGTGGGCTACAACGCGGTGTTTGGTTACTACCTCGAGGTCACCCGCCCGCACTACCCCCTGGTGCCCAAGGATTGGCGGCCCCTGCAAACGCTCAAGGATCGCATGCGCTTTAGCACCCCTGAACTCAAAGAGCAGGAGCGCAAAATCCTCCAGGCCGAGAGCGAAGCCGTCAAGCGGGAGTACGCGGTCTTTTTAGAGCTGCGTGAGGCGGTGGCCCAGGCTGCCGAGGAGGTGCGTCAGGCCGCGGTGGTGCTGGCCGAGCTGGATGTGTACGCGGCCCTGGCCGAGGCCGCGGTGGACTACGGCTACACCCGCCCCCGCTTCAGCAAGGAGGGTACGCTTTCGATCGTGGCCGGGCGGCACCCGGTGGTGGAGCGGAACAGCGCCTTTATCCCCAACGACCTGAGCATGGGGCCTTCGGCCCGGCTATTGATTCTGACCGGGCCCAACATGGCGGGAAAGTCCACCTATTTGCGCCAGACCGCCCTGATTGCCCTGATGGCCCAGATAGGCTCCTTCGTGCCGGCGGAGTCGGCCGTGCTACCCCTTTTTGACCGCATCTATACCCGCATCGGAGCCGCGGACGACATCGCCGGAGGCCGCAGCACCTTCATGGTAGAGATGGACGAGCTGGCCGCTATTTTGCGCGGGGCCACCGCCCAGAGCCTGGTGCTGCTCGACGAGGTGGGGCGCGGCACCAGCACCTACGATGGGCTGGCCCTGGCCTGGGCGGCCTGTGCGCACTTGCACGACCGGGTGGGGGCCTATACCCTCTTCGCCACCCACTATTTTGAGCTCACCGCCCTGCCCGAGCGCCTGCCCGCCGCGCGTAACGCGCATGTGGCGGCCAAGGAAGAGGCGGGGGGGTTGGTCTTCTATCACCAGGTGCTGCCGGGGCCAGCCAGCAAAAGCTACGGCCTCGAGGTGGCCCGGCTGGCCGGCCTGCCGCCAGAGGTGTTGCAGCAGGCCCAAGCGGTGATGGCTGCCCTGGAGGCCAGCCAGAAGGGCCTTTCCCAAGCCTTGCTGGAGGAGCTGTTGCACCTCGATCTGAGCCGCACCAGCCCGCTGGATGCCCTCTTGTTCCTGCGGCGCCTGCAGGAGCAGCTTAGGGGGCTCCCCTTGGCCGAGAAGGTATGATTCGCCGGCTGCCTCCCGAACTGGTGCGCGAGATTGCCGCGGGCGAGGTCATCGCCAGCCCCGCCGATGTGGTGCGGGAGCTGTTGGAAAACGCCCTGGATGCCGGGGCTACCCGCATCCACCTCGAGCTTTGGGGCGGGGGGCGTGACCGTATCGTGGTCGCCGACAACGGCCTAGGCATCCCCCGGGAGGAGCTAGCCCTGGCCTTAGAGGCCCATACCACCAGCAAGCTCACCGACCTGGCCCGCATCACCACCCTGGGCTTTCGCGGGGAAGGGTTGTGGGCCATCCGCCAGGCGGGGCGGGTGCGCCTGACCTCGAGGCCCGCCCACCAGCTTGGAGGGGCCACCCTGACGGCCTTCCAGGAGGAGATTCAGCTCGAGGAACACCCCGCCCCTGCGGGTACCCGGGTCGAGGTAACCGCTCTCTTTCACCATTTACCTGCCCGCCGTAGTGCGTTGGAATCCCCAGCGGCTGAGGGGCGCAAGGTGGTACAGCTGGTTGCGCGCTACCTGCTGCACCGCCCGGAGGTGGCTTTGCGGCTGGTGGTGGACGGCGAGGAGCGGATTGCCCATGCCGGAGGGAGCTTTGCCGAGGTGGCCAAATTGCTTTGGGGGTCGGTGGTGGCCAACCGCCTGCTGCCTTTGGAGGCCGCCGAGGGGCCTTTTCACCTGAGGGGTCTGCTCTCCCGCCCCGAGCTTTCCCGCCCCCGGCGCGACCGGCTTTTCCTGGCCCTACAGGGCCGCCCGGTGGAGTGGCCCGAACCCTTGCTCCAGGTGCTGCTTTCGGCCTACCGGGAGCTTTTGCCCCGGGGCCAGTTCCCCCTGGGCGTGCTCAACCTGGAGCTGCCACCGGAGCACCTTCTGGTTAATACCTCGCCCGACAAGTCGCGGGTGCGGCTTATCAGCCCAGAGCCGGTACTGGGGTTTGTAGGGCGGGCGGTGCAGGGCTTGCTTTCGGCCCACCCCCTGGCCCGGGCCTTGCCCGAGCCCACCCCTCTGAGCGGCCCCGCCCCGGTATCGCGGGCGGCCTTTCCCCGTCTGCGCTACCTAGGCCGTTTCCGTGAACTATACCTCTTAGCCGAGGCGGAGGACGAACTATACGTGGTGGATCAACACGCCGCTCACGAGCGTATCCTCTTCGAGGAACTAGCGCGCCGTTTTCGCGAGGAAGCCCCCCTCGAGCTTTCCCACCCCGAGCTGCTCACCCTTGGCTTGGGCGAGGAGATGAGCTATGCCGAGCGGGCCGAGGCGCTGGCGGAGGTCGGGCTGTGCTTGGAACCCTTTGGCCCCGGCACCTATCGTATCCGCAAGGTGCCGGCCTTTTTGGCGGGGCATCCCTCCCTTATCCCCGAGGTGGTCAAAGGCAGCCTTGGCGCTGCGAGTTTCCAGCAGGCCTGGCGCCAGGTGCTGGCCCGGCTGGCCTGCCTGCCGGCCATCAAGGCTGGGCATCCACTGGCCCAGGCCTCGGCCCAGGCTCTGCTGGATACCCTGGCCCAGTGCGAGCTGCCCTGGGTCTGCCCTCACGGGCGGCCCACGGCCTTGGTGATGCGAGAACTCGAGCTGGCCCGGCGCTTTGGCCGGCGGGGGTTGCGGGCGGTGGAGCGGGCTAGGGTTGAAAAAACATAGCGCTAGAGCATTTTTGATACCTCTCTTGGGTATACAAGTAGTTACAGTGTAACGTTGTTGTAAATCACAAATCAAAACCTTGGAGCCTGGAAAAATACTCTAAGCCTAAGTTTCCCAAAGGAGGCTTGCATGGAAAAGCAAGGTAAGGAGTCGTTGCTCTCTGCAGGGATGGATCGCCGTACCTTCTTGAAAAAAACCGCCGTAACCGGCGCGGCCATGGGCCTGATGGGCATGGGTATGGCCCAGCAGCAGCCCACCGCCGACCAGGTGGTACGGGGTAAAAACGCCGCGCTCAAAGTGCTTTCCAGCCGCCCGGTAGTGCTGGAGTCCACCCTCGAGCTTTTGCGTGCCGAGCGCATCACCAGCAAGGCCAACCTTTTTGTGCGCAACAACATCGACCTGCCCGGCTTCAACACCACCGAGGCGATGATGCAGCCAAGCTGGGTGGTGGAGGTGGGGGGCTTGGTGGATCCTCCCTTCCGTATCACCGTGGAGGAGCTGGCCCGGCTGCCTCAGACCGAGGTCACCAGCGTGCTGCAGTGCTCGGGCAACGGGCGGTCTTTCTTCAACCCGCGCCCTTCGGGTAACCCCTGGACCTACGGTGGGATTGGCCAGGTCACCTGGCGGGGGGTCTCGCTCAAGACCCTGCTCGAGGCCAAGGGGGCCAAGCTCAAAGAGGGGGCCCGCTTCATCACCATGAACGCCTCGACCCAGGGCGGGGCCCAGCCTTACGAGAAGAGCTATCCCATCTTCGTCCTCGATACCGCCTTGCTGGCCCTAAGCATGAATGGGGAGCCCCTACCGGCGGTGCATGGCGGGCCGGTGCGCCTGGTGGCCCCGGGAACCTTTGGCACCGCCAACGTCAAGTGGCTGGCCAAGCTCGAGTTCACCGCCAACGAGAGCCCCGGCAACGAGCAGGTGCCGCGCTACCGGGTGGCTACCGTCCCTGGTTGGAATATCCCTATCCTGCCCACCCAGCCAGGTAGCCGCTACAACTACACCCTGGAAAACTCCCGCTCCAACTGGGGGGCCAACATCAACTCCTTCATCCTCTTCCCCTTAGAGGGCCAGACCGTGCAGGGCCGGCGGGTGGAGGTGCGGGGCATTGCCTGGAACGACGGCCTCTCGCCCATCGAAAGCATCGAGGTCTCAACCAACGGGGGCACGAGCTGGCGCCGGGCCCTCATCGAGGGTAACTCGGGCCGCTTTGGTTGGTACTTCTGGGTGGCTCCGCTGCTGCTTTCGGCGGGCGAACACCAGGTGATGGTTCGGGCCACCGACGCGGTAGGCCGCACCCAGCCCCTCGACGGCAACGTTTGGTGGAACGAGCGCGGTTACGAGTGGAACGGGGTGATGCGGGTCAAGTTTAAGGTTACTTGAAGCGGGGTCACTCCTGTTCAAGCCTTAGAGCGTACATACTTGAAGCGGGCTGGGAGTGCCCAGCCTGCTTGACCTGTAAGTACTGAGGGTTCAGCGATGAAGAAAAAAGGTTACTGGTTGGCAACCCTGACGACAGCCCTCTTGTTGGCCTCCTGGCTGGGTTTAGGGCAGAACGCCCTGCCCGAAGGGCCGGGTCGGGAGCTGGTGCTGCAAAAGTGCCAGACCTGCCACGAGCTGGGTTTCGTGACCCGTGAGCGGCAGACCCGCGAACGCTGGGACAGCATTCTGAGCGAGATGCAAAGCTATGGCTTACGCCTTTCCCCTGAGGAGCGGGCCCAGATTCTAGACTATCTGGCCACCTACCTGGCCCCTGGGGCCGCCGCCCCTGCCCAACCCGCCCCTGCGGCCAGCGCCGCAGTGAATGGGGCCCAGGTGTACAACAACTGCGTGGGCTGCCACCAGGCCAATGGGGCAGGCATCCCCGGGGCTTTCCCTCCGCTGGCCGGGCACATTCCCCAGGTTTTGGCCCTCTCCGGCGGGCGGGAGTGGCTCATCCAGGCCGTGCTTTTTGGGTTGCAGGGGCCCATCACCGTACGGGGCAATAACTACAACGGGCTGATGCCAGCCTATCCCCAGCTCAGCGATGCCGAGATTGCCGCGGTGCTCAACCACATTGCCACCCAGTGGGGCAATACCTTTCCCCAAGGCCAGGCCCCCTTCACCCCGGCAGAGGTGCAGGCCCAGCGGGGCAAGAACCTGAGTACAGGGCAGGTTTACCAGGCCCGCCAGCAGCTTGGTATTCCCACCCGTTAGGGGAATGGCCCGGGTTATCTCGTTACACGCAGGGGCAGGCCAGAGCCTGCCCAAGCCCCCCCTGGTGCAGGCCCACCTGGTGGCGGGCATGGGGGTGGTGGGCGACCGACACTTCGGCAAGCATCCCGACCGGGCGGTGTTGGTAGCCGGTGTGGAGGCCTATGCCCTGGCGGCCCAGGTGGGCCTAAAGCTGCCCTGGGGGGCCTTGGGCGAGAACTTGCTCATAGACCTCGACCCCCATCGACTCGAGGCCGGGGCACGGTTGGCCATTGGGCCGGTTCTGCTTGAGCTTACCTCGGTTTGTACCGTCTGTGAGGCCCTTTCGGTTTTCGATCTGCGTCTGCCCAAGCTCCTGTATGGCCGGCGGGGCCTGTACGCCCGGGTGTTGCAGGGGGGTGTGGTGCGGGTTGGGGATGCCCTCGAGGTGTTGGCTCCAGAGGCCCGCAGGGTAAGCTAAAGCCATGCGCTCTTTTTCGGCGGAGGAAACCGCTGCTTTACTGCCCTACACCGCGCTGGCGGAGGCCATTGCTCAGGTGCTGGCCGAGCGGGCGCGGGTGATAGCCCCAGAGCGCCTGGTAGTGGGCTTGCCGGGTGGGGCTACTTTGCTTCTAATGCCTGCTGCCGACCCCCAGATCAGCGTGACCAAGCTGGTCACGGTACACCCCCAGGCCCGCCCCAGTGTGCGGGCCGAGGTCTGGGTGATGCGCACCGATAGCGGGGAGCGTTTGGCCCTGCTGGATGGGGCGGTGCTCACTGCCCGGCGTACGGCGGCGCTTTCTTTGCTGGCTGCACAGACCCTGGCGCCTGAGCCCGAGGGGCCGCTGCTCATCATCGGGGCTGGCGTTCAGGGCCGAAGCCACCTCGAGGCCTTCGCCGAGGGGCTGGGGGTGGACAAGGTCTACGTTTGCTCGCGCACCCCGGAGCATGCCGAAGCCCTGGCTGCGTATGCCCGAGGGCGGGGTCTTTTGGCCCAAGCCCTTTCACGTATCGAGGGAGTGCTGGACGAGGTACGCCTGATCGTCTGCGCCACCACCAGTCCCACCCCAGTGCTGCACTGGGCGGCGGAGGGGAGCTTCATCGCTGCGGTGGGGGCCTACCGTCCCGAGATGGCCGAGGTGGACCCGGCCTTGGTGCAAGAGGCCCAGGTCTATGTGGACACCTTAGAGGGAGCCCGAGCCGAGGCGGGTGACCTTTTGCAAGCCGGGGTGGACTGGTCTGGCGTGCGGCCCCTGGAGGCTGCCCTGAAAGCCCCCCGTCCCCAGGGAGGACGGGTGCTTTTCAAAAGCGTGGGCCATGCCCTGTGGGACCTGGCCGCGGCCCGGCTAGCGGTGCGCGCACTGGGCGGGTAGACTACGGGCATGTTCTGGTTGGTGCTCTGTACCGCGCCGGAAGGGGAGACCGGTTCCCGGTTGGCCCGTACCCTGGTGCACGAGGGGTTGGCGGCCTGTGTGAACCTGGTGCCGGGTCTGGCCTCGGTCTACCGCTGGGAAGGGCAGGTGGAGGAAAACCGCGAGAGCTTGCTTCTCATCAAAACCCACCAGAAGCGCTACCAGGCCCTAGAAGCCCGCATCCGTGAACTCCATCCCTACCAGGTGCCGGAGATCGTGGCCATCCGGCTCGAGGCGGGCCTACCCGCTTACCTAGACTGGCTGGCCCAGAGCGTTCTTGGGCTGGGTTCTGATGTTTGACTGACACCTCGAGGTTTACAATTGGCAAGGCTTAGGAGGAGATATGCAGCGAAGAGAGGTTCTCAAAGCGGGTTTGTTGGGCGGGGCGGCCCTGGCCGGGCTTACCCGGGCGCAAGGCAACGGTAACTTCACCCTGACCATTGTCCACATCAACGACACCCACGCCCACCTCGAGCCCACCGGCGGTCTGACCCTAGGTGGGCAGCGCGACCAGCGCCTAGGCGGCTTTGCCCGGGTGATTGCCTTCTTCGACCGGATGCGGGCCACGGCCACCAACCCGTTGTTCTTGCACGCGGGGGATGTCTTCCAGGGAACCTTGTACTTCAACCAGTACCAAGGCCTGGCCGACCGTCATCTCCTGCACCGCATGGGCATTCGGGCCATGGCCCCGGGCAACCACGAGTACAACCTGGGGCCAGAAGGTCTGGCCAACTTCCTCAGTGGGGTGCGCTTTCCGGTGGTCTCGGCCAACACCGATGTTTCGCGCGAGCCCAAGCTGGCTGGGCGCATCCGCCCGTATGCTGTGGTGAACGTGGGTGGACAGAAGGTGGGCATCATCGGCCTGACCATCCCCGAGACCACCATTCTCTCCAGCCCCGGCCCCAACGTGCGCTTTACCGACCCAGTGCCCGCCACCCAACAGGCGGTGGTGGAGCTTCTGGCCCGGGGGGTGAAGTTCATCGTGGTTCTTTCCCACCTGGGCTACCTGCAGGATCAGGAGCTGGCCCGCCGGGTCACGGGGGTTCAAGTGATTGTGGGAGGGCACAGCCACACCCTGCTGGGCCAGACACCCTTCCCCGAGCTACGCCCAGGTGGGGCCTATCCCACCATCGTCAAGAACCCCGAGAACAAGGATGTGTTGGTGGTGCAGGCCTGGGAGTGGGCCAAGGTGGTGGGCCGCTTGCAGGTGACTTTCAATGCCCAGGGCGAGCTGGTGGCCCATCAGGGCGAGGTGGTGCCCATGACCGCCAACCTGCCCGAGGATCGTTTTGCCCTGGATGCCATTGCAGCCTACAGCCTCCCCATCGCTGCTCTCAGAGCCCAGGTGGTGGCCCGGGCTGCGGTAGCCCTCAATGGCGAACGCAACGATGTGCGCCGCCGCGAGACCAACCTAGCCAACCTCATCGCCGATGCCATGCTGTGGAAGACCCGCCAGGCTGGGGCCACCATCGCCCTGCAGAATGGCGGGGGTATCCGTGCCACCATTCCGGCAGGAAACATCACCGTGGGCCAGGTCTATGAGGTGCTGCCTTTCGGCAATACCCTGGTGGTCCTCGAGCTCAAAGGCAGCGAGATTCTGGCCGCTTTGGAAAATGGGGTTTCCCAGTGGGAGCAGATTGCAGGCCGTTTCCTTTCGGGAGTGGCCGGTATCCGCTACACCTTCGACCTCAGCCGCCCGGCGGGCAGCCGCATCACCCGGGCCGAGGTGCAGACCCCTACCGGCTTCCAGCCCTTGGACCCCAACGCCACCTACCGGGTGGTCACCAACAGCTTTACCGCAGCCGGGGGCGATGGCTTCACCTCTTTCCGCGATGCCAAAGGCTTCCGGGTGGACACCGGTTTTAGCGATGCCGAGGTGCTCATCGAGTACCTGCGCACCCAGCCTACCTGGGAACCCCGCCTGGAAAACCGTATCACCATCCTCAACGAGCCTCGGGGCCAGCTTTGGGAAGGGCCTTTTTACTCGGATCGCTTCCTGCGCGTAGGCGTGTAGCCCATAAAACAACCCCCCGCGCCAGCGGGGGGTTTTCTGGTGCTATGCAGCCTCTTTGGAGAGGCGTTCGAGGCCAGCGGGGTTTTCCAGAACCAGCTTGCCGTAGCCCGAGCGGATGTACCCTTCGCGGGTAAGCTCGCCAATCACCTTAGTCACGGTCTCCCGTACCGAGCCCACCGCCGAGGCGATCTCGTCGTGGGTAGCCCGAACGCCTACCCGCCCGTTTTTCTCTACAAAGGCCACGGGGGTGCGGGAAAGCTCGAGCAAAGCGGCAGCAATGCGGTTTTTGAGGCGCTGACTGGAGATGCGCTGGATGGTCTGGTAGGTCTGGCCCAAGGCCCGGACTAGTCCTTGCACCAACTGGGCCATTTCCTGAGGGGAAAGCTGGCTGGGGGCCAGGGCATCCACTTTGCTTTCGGTAACGGCCTCGGCAAAGTAGCTGCGGGCCGTACCGGAGAGTACTTCTTCGCCAAAGAACTCTCCTGGGCGCACAAAACGCAAGGTCAGCCCGTTGCCTTCGTCGTCCACACTTTGCAGGCGCACCAGACCCTCCCGCACCCGGTAGAGCAGATCCTTGGGGTTGGGTTCACCGGGGTAGAGGATAATCTCGCCCGGGTCAAAGGTTAGGGTATCTAGAAGGCTGGTCTGCATGGCTATTCACTCCCCTAAGCTGAACTATAGCAGGCCGGCCCGATTTTGTAAACATTTATGTTGATTTATTTGGGGAGGGTTACCACCAGCCGCGGCTCTTCATCCACCAGGCCAGGCTTCCCCCAATCAGCACCAGTCCACCCCAGAAAAAGGCCCTTCCGTGGGGCCAGTGGTACTCGGTGAAGGTTTCAAAATTGGTTCCGTAGATGCCGGCCCACAGGGTCATGGGCAAAAACAGCACCGAGATCACCGTAAGGGCCTGTACCACCCGGTTGAGCCGGTTGCTCTGGGCCGATAGATGAACCTCCAGTACGTTGGAAAGCTCGTCGCGGGAAGCATCCAGCCCTTCGTAGACCCGGCCCATGCGGTCGGTGAGGTCGCGGAACAGGTAGGCCTCGCTGCCTAGCTCGGGCAGGCGCTCGAGGTGCAGCAGGGCCTCGCGGGCCTGGGAGGCCAGCCGGCGAATACGCAGTACCTCGCGGCGTGCGGAAAAAACGCGGCGGGGGGTTTCGGGGCCGTTGTCCCCGTTTAGGGCCAGCTCTTCTAGCTCCTCGACCCGGTCGGTGAGGGCATCAATGTATTCAAAGAAGGTCTGCACGCCCTGATCCAGAAGACGCTGCCACAGCCGTAGGCAAGGCCCTCCGCGGAAGGTATCCCAAATTTGCTCGAGGTAGTCTACCGGTTCGTTGCGGTAGGTCAGGACCACCTGGGTTTCGGGGAAGTAGAAGTACGAGACCCGTTCGGTGCGGCTGTGGGCGTTTTGGGGGGCCTCGAGGGTTCTGAAAATCAAAAAAAAGTGCCGGGGATATTCCTCGAACCGGCTCCAGTGCCCGATCTCCTGCGCATCGGCCAGGGCCAGGGGATTGAGGGGGTAGTGCGCTTGAATGAGGGCCAGTTCCTCAGGGGTGGGGGTTTCCACGTCCACCCAGACCTGTTCTGGTAGAAGGCCGCAGGTCATCCCATTGGCAAGCTGTTTGGCCCGAATCATGTGCCTTAGCATATCGCCTGGCGGTCTGTGGTCGCCTTGCTTTTGCAGTATGCTTTGGTATATGCCGGTTCCTGTGGTTTTTCTGCATGCCTTTCCCTATAGTCCAGCCATGTGGGAAGCCCAGCAAAGCGCCGTGATAGGGCACCCCTTGCTGCTGCCGGATATCCTGGGCTACGAGAGCTTGGAGGGAGCGGCGGCCCATGTGTTGGTGGAGATGGACAACCTGGGCTGGGAAAAGGCGGTGTTTGTGGGGCTTTCCATGGGAGGGTACGTGATCTTTCGCCTGTGGAACCTCGAGCCCGAGCGCTTTGTGGGGATGGTGCTGGCCGATACCCGGGCGACCCCCGACACCCCAGAGCAACAAGCAGCGCGAGTACAGCTTGCCGAGCGTATCCTGGCTGAAGGGATGACGGTCTTTCCCCCGCTCAACCTACACACCCATTTGGGCCAGACCAGCCTGAAGGAGCGCCCACTCCTAGTCGAGCAGGTACGCCGGATGCAGCTTGCCGCCGATCCGGCCAAAACTGCAAGTAGCCTCAAGGCCTTAGCCAAGCGCCCCGATTCGCAACCCTTGCTTTCCGAGATTTCGGTACCGGCCTTGCTGCTGGTCGGCGAGGAGGATGTGCTCACCCCACCCGCTGAGGCAGCGGGGATGGCCGCCCAGATTCCCGACAGCCGGATGCTGATTATTCCTAAGGCCGGTCACCTGAGCAATCTGGAAAACCCCAAGGCCTTCAACACCGCTCTAAGGGGCTTTTTGAGTGAGCTTTCGGCCTAGGGTTTCTCGCTGGGGCGGGGCGACTCCAGCTGGTGATTGACCCGGTAGTGGCCAGCCAGCTCGTCTACATAGGTTTCCTCGCTGGGCTTGACCCCCGATAGATAGGCGGCCCGGCCTAGGGCATGGGCCGCTACCGGAGCCGTTAGGATGATGAAGGCCAGCCCGGAGAGGGCCCGCGCGGCCACCGAGAGTTCCTGGTAAAAGACCGCCACCGCCAGCAGGATAAGCCCCACCCCTAGGGTGCCAGCCTTGGAGGTGGCGTGCATACGGTTGTAGAGGTCGGGCATCCGCACCACCCCCACTGCCGCTACAAACAGGAAAAAGACGCCTCCGCTCACCAGTAGGTAAACCAGCCAGTCCAACATCTCACTCTCCTTGGCGGTGGTACTCGATGTAGCGGGCCAGCCCCAAGGTGGCCAGGAAAGCGAACAGGGCCAGGGCGATGGCCACATCTAAAAAAGCGGTCTGGCCGCTAACAATGGCGTAAAGGGCAGCTAAAGCTACCGAGACCGAGGTGATGAGGTCCAGCCCCACCACCCGGTCGGCCAGGGTGGGCCCCCGCACCAGCCGGTAAAGGGCGAAGGGCAAGGTCAGGGCTAGGGCCAGCAAAGCCCCTTCCAGAAAACTCATCGTGTCACCTCCAGAACAGCTTTTTCCAGGCTTTCGTGGATAGAGCGGGCCACGGCCTGGGGGTCGTCCACGAACATCCCGTGGACATAAAGCACCTTGCGGTCGTGGGAGACATCCAGGCTGAGGGTACCGGGGGTGAGGGTGATGAGGTTGGCCAGCAGGGTGATTTCTAGGTCGCTTTTGACCTCGAGGGGGTAGGCGATGATGCCGGGCTGGATCTTCATGCGGGGAGAGAAGACCGCCTGGGCCACCCGCAGGCTGGAAAGAACAATCTCCCACAGCATGAGTAAAGCGAAGCGGGGCAGCTTCCAGAAGAGGGTGAAGTAGCGCCTCGAGGCCTCATCGAAGAGGGGGCGGGCCAGGAGCAGGATGAGAAACGAGAGGGCAAAGCCCACCAGAAAGTTACCCAGGGTGAAAACCTCGGTAACGGCCAGCCAAAAAATGGTCAGCAAGAGATTGTAGGTAAAGGCCCTCATCGGCTCACCCCCAGCACCGCCTGGATATAGCCGCTGGGCTCTAGCAGCTCTAAAGCGGCTTTTTGGGAGAGGCGCAGCAGCGGCTCGGCCCACAGCCCCAGCCCCAGGGCCAGCAAGGCCAGCAGGGCGATGGGTAGGGCCTGAGCGGCCCAGCCTCTGGCCTCGAGGTTTGCGCTCGCTTTAGGTGGCTCTTTCCAGAAGGCTTCGGCGAAGACGATACCCATGGAAAGCAAGGTGAGCAGCCCTACCAGCAGGGCCACCGCCACAATGCCGTACTGACCGGCCTCGAGGCCTGCAGCGGCCAGGGTGAACTTAGCCCAGAAGCCCGAGAAAGGCGGTAGGCCGGCTAGGGAAAAGGCCGGCAACAAGAACCAGACCGCCAGCCAGGGCTGCTGCCGGTATAGCCCCCCCAGCCGAACCAGCACCCCACTGCCCCCTAGGCGCTGGATAAGCCCGGCCACCAAGAACAAAGCCGAAATAACCAGCATGTGGTTTAGTGCGTAGAAGACCGAGCCGGTTAGGGCCAGGGGGCTCAGGAGGCCCAGCCCCATGAGCATGTACCCGATGTGGCTTACCAGCTGGAAGGATAGGATGCGCCGTAGCTCTCCCTGGGCCAAGGCCAGTAGCGCTCCTACGAGGAGGGTTAGCCCAGCCACCCACAGGATGACCTGGTGGGTAAAAGCGGTTTCGTAGGTGAAGAGCAGGGTGAAGACCCGGATCAAAGCGTAGACCCCTACCTTGGTCAGAAGGCCAGCGAACAAGGCTGAGATGGTGACCGGAGGGGCTGGGTAGGAAGCCGGCAGCCAGAAGAAGAAGGGGAAGACGGCAGCCTTTAGGCCGAAGGCTACCAAAAACAGCATGGCCAGCGCGCTCCGTAGCCCTGGGGCCAGGGCTTCGACCCGGGTGGCCAGGTCGGCCAGGTTCAAAGCCCCTGTGGCCCCGTAGAGCAGCCCTACCGCCGAGAGGAAGAGGATTGAGGATAAAAGCGAGACGGCAAAGTACTTTACCCCACCCGATAGCTGGGCCCGCTCAGCGCCCAGAACCATCAGCACGAAGGAGGAGATCAGCAAAACCTCGAACCAAACATACAGGTTGAAGATATCCCCGGTGAGGAAGGCTCCGTTGACCCCTACCAGCAGAAAGTGGACCAGGGCATGGTAGCCCTGGCGCTCGCGGGGAGCATCGTTTTCCTCCAGGGCGTAGAGGGTCACCGCCACAGCCACCACCCCGGTAACGAGCACCAGCAAAGCCGAGAGGTGGTCGGCTACAAAGGTGATGCCGAAGGGAGCGGGCCAGTTGCCCATCTGCATTACCTGGATGCCATCCTCGAGCTGGGTGAGCAGGTAAAGACCTGCCGCCAACAGGGCCAGGGCCCCAGCCAGGCTTAAGTAGCGCTGTGCTGTGCGGTAGGGCACCACCAGGCACAAAATGGCGGTGGTGAGGGGAACCAGAAGAGGTAGGATGACGCTCATGCGGGAACGCGCTCCTGTGGGGTTTGGGGTTCATCTACCAGCGAAGGAAGCGGGGCTGTCTCAAACTGCTCGGGCATGGCCTCGCCGTTCAGGGTGCCTAGTTCCTGCTGGGCACGGAAAAACAGCACAATACCAAAAGCCGCTAGACCGAAACCGATCACGATGGCGGTGAGGATTAGGGCCTGAGGCAGGGGGTTGGCGATAGGCTCGAGCAACTCCCCTCCCGGAGGCACCAGGGGGGGAAACTGGCTGCCCAAGCGACCTGCGGTGAAGATCAATAGATTAGCGGCGTTACCCACCACCAGAAAACCGATCAGAAATTGGATGAGGTGAGGGCGGAGCATCAAGTAGACGCCCACGGCGAAGAGCCCCCCGACCAGAAACGAGAGCAAGACCTCCATCAGCGAACCTCCTTAGCGCTTTCCTCCAGGGCGAAGATGGCCGAAAGCAGTGCTCCAAACACGGTCAAGTAGACCCCGATGTCGAAAATCACCGGGGTACCTAGCTTAAGGCCCAGAACCTTGAACCAGACCCCGGTCATGAAGGGCTGCTGGTTTAGTAACCCCACCAGCCCACTCAACAAGGCGATCAGCAGGCCTAGGCCCACCAGGCGCAAAGGGGGCAGTGGCAGCAGCTGGCGAGCCGCAGATAGGCCGTGGGCCAAAGCATAAAGGGCGTAAGCACCCACTGCCACCAAGGCCCCAATAAAGCCCCCGCCTGGCTCGTTATGCCCGCGCAGCAACAGGAAGATCGAAAGCAAAAGCAGAAGGGTGAAGAGGAACCTCGAGGTGGTCTGGAGTATCAGCGTGTTCAATGCTCCTCCTTGCGCCGCCGCAATAGGGCGTAAACCCCCAGGCCAGCCAGCCCCACCACCGCAATCTCGCCGAAGGTGTCCAGACCACGGAAGTCGACCAAAATGACGTTCACGATATTCTGACCGAAGCCTTCCGGCAGACTTTTCTCGGCGAAGAAGCGGCTTAGGTGTGGGGCGATAGGTTGGCCGAGCATATGCAGCATCAGAAGGGTTATCAGCCCTCCAAAGGCCAGGGCCACCAGCTTATCCAAAGGCCGGCCTGGGGGCACTCTGCCCAGGCGGGGGATCTGCAACAGCACCAGGGCAATGAGAATAGCAGTCAGGGTCTCTACCAAGAACTGGGTAATGGCCAGGTCGGGGGCATTTTGCAGCAGGAACAACAGGGCTACCCCTGCCCCTACAATGCCTACCACCACCACCATGCCCAGGTGCGAGCGCAGCCGCAAAGCGGCTAGGGCCCCCAGCAGCATCAACCCCACCAAAAGGCCCAGGGCTGGCTTAAGCGGAGCAGCCCCCTGGGGCCAGGCCAGCCCCTTTGGCAGCAGGGCCAGGCCCACCAGGCCCACCAGGCCAGCGAAGGTCCAGACGAGGTAGGCCCGTAGGGAGCCGTTTTGCAGCAGACGGGCCAGCCCCACTGCTAGCCGCATCAGGCCACGCAGCAGAGCATTGTAGGCGTTTTCCGGCCCAGGCAGGGGGTCGGTGGCCATCCAGGCCCATAGGCGTGGGTAGAGGAAATAAAGCCCCAGCCCCAGAAGTACCGTTAGCAAACTCAGCAGCAGGGCCAGGTTGAAGCCAGGCCAGAGCTTCAGGTGATACTCCACGGCCTTGCCCTTGACCGCGCTGGCTACGGCGTCGGCCAGGGGGTTGTATAGCCCTGGGAACAAGCCCACCAGAAGGCCCAGGCCCGCCAGCACCAAGGGGCCTAGCCAGAGGCTGGGGGACCCTTCATGGACCCCTTCAGGGGGCTGGCCACGGAAAAAGGGCACCACCAGGAGGGTGGCCAGGGTGGCTCCCACAGCAAAGCCCAGCACCGCCAGTCCCACCATCCAGGCTGGGGCGGCTTGCAGCGAGGCCATGTACAGCACTTCCTTGCCGATAAAGCCCAGTACCGGCGGCAGGCCAGCCAGTGAGAGCGCGGCCAGCCCCACCGCCACCCCGGTGATGGGCATTACCCGGAACAACCCCGAAAGCTGGTGGATGTCGCGGGTCCCGGCCTCGTGGTCTACTGCACCTGCGGCCATGAACAGCCCACCTTTGTACAGCGAGTGGGCCAGCAGAAAGGTGGCGAACCCCACCGCTCCGTAGTAGCTGGTGAGGGGCACCAGGCCGATGGCAAAGACCAACGCCCCTAGGGCCGCTACCGTGGAGTAGGCCAGCAGGCGCTTGAGGTCGGTGTGGCGGAAGGTGAGGGTGGCCCCGGTGAGCAAGGTGACCAGACCAAAGGCCATTAGCACGCTACTCCAGACCTCGCTGCTGCCTAAGCTGGGCTGGAGCCGGGCCAGCAGGTAGACCCCAGCCTTGACCATGGTGGCCGAGTGCAGGTAGGCCGAGACCGGGGTGGGGGCCTCCATGGCGTTTGGGAGCCAGAAATGAAAGGGAAACTGGGCTGACTTGGTGAAGGCCCCCAGCAACACCAACACTAGGGCGCTCAGGTACAAAGGATGCTGCTGCAGGGCCGGTAACTCGGAGAGGTAGGGGGTACCGGCCATACCGCTGAGCAGGATTAGCCCAGCTAACAAGGCCAGGCCGCCCCCAGCGGTGACCAGCAAAGCCTGCAAGGCCGCCCGGCGCGAGCGAAACTCGCGGTGGTTGAAGCCAATGAGCAGGTAAGAGGTGAGGCTGGTTAGCTCCCACATCACGAACAAAGTTACGAAGTGGTCGGCCAGCACCAGGCCTAGCATGGAGGCCATGAAAAGCAGGATGATTAGGTAGAACCGGCCCAGGTCAGGGTGGCCCTTCAGGTAGCCCCCGGAGTAGATCACGATGAATGTGCCAATGCCACAGATCAACAGGGCAAAGAGCAAGGAAAGCCCGTCGAGGTAGAAAGAGAGGCGAACCCCCAGGGTGGGAACCCAGTCCACACTGTGGCGTAAAGGGGCCCCCTCGAGCACGGCGGGCAGCAGGCTGGCGAAGTAGATCGTGAGGCCCAAGGGTAATAGTGCCAGCACCCAGTTGGCCTGCTTTAGGTTGCGCTCGACCCAAGGTGCCAACAGCGCACCCAAAAAAGCGATAAGAACAGCCCCTATCACAGCTTGTGCACTCCTTTTGCAAGGTCGAAGACCCCAAGTTTAGTGCTACCTTGCTACAAACAGCAAAGTCCGCCCTAGTGTATTACAGGCTAATCGGGCTGGGCAAATCGGTTACCGCTTGGGGGAGCACCCGGTGGGCAGAGGGGGATCAGGCCACTGGTTCGCGACCCAGCATCTGGTGCACCGCCCGCCCCAGCCGGCGGATGCCCTCCTCGATCTGGGCCTGGGTGGCGCTGGAGAAGGAGAGGCGCAGGGTGTGTTTTCCACTGCCATCGGCGTAAAAGGGCTGCCCCGGCACAAAGGCGGTCTTTTCGGCCACGGCGCGTTGCAACAGCTCGAGGCTATCTACCGCTTCGGGCAGGCTAAGCCAGAAGAACATCCCTCCCTCGGGCACAATCCAGCGCACCTCAGGGGGCATGTATTTTTGCAAAGCGGCAAGCATCCAGCGGCTGCGGGTCTGGTAGGTTTGGCGAATTTTGTCTATCTGGGCACGATACCACTCACCCTCCCGCACCAGCTCGTAGACCAGCATCTGGTTGAGGGTGGGGGAGTGTAGGTCGGCCCCTTGCTTGGCGTAGACGATTTTCTGAATGACCGGCTTGGGCCCCACCACCCAGGCCACCCGAAGCCCAGGGGCCAGGGTTTTGGAGGTGGTGCTGAGATAGATGACGTTGCCCCCGCCCAGCGCGTGGTCGAGGGCGTAGAGGGTGGGCAAGGGCTGGCCGTTGAAGTAAAGCTCCGCGTAGGCGTCGTCTTCCAGGATGGGGGTCTGGTACTTGCGGGCGAGCTCGACAATGGCTTGGCGCCGCTGTAAGCCCATCAGGCGGCCCGAGGGGTTTTGGAAGGTGGGCATTACGTACAGGAAGCGGGGAGCTTGTTGTTTCAGGGCGGCCTCGAGTGCGTCTAGGCAAAGCCCTTGGTCGTCCATGTCTACCGCGATGTACTGCGGTTCATAGGGGTTGAAAGCGCTCAGTGCCCCTAGGTAGGTAGGGGCTTCCACCAGCACGGGGCTACCAGGGTCGATGAGTACCTTGCCGATGAGGTCAAGGCCTTGCTGCGAACCGGAGACAACCTGGACGTTTTCGGGGCTGGCCCCGGGCATCCGCTGGGCGATCCACTCGCGCAAGGGTAGGTAGCCCTCGGTGGTGCTGTACTGGAGGGCCTGGGCGCCGTGCTCGAGCAGAATGCGCTGGGTGACCTGGGCCATGCGTTCGATGGGGAAGAGGTCGGCGGCGGGCAGCCCCCCGGCGAAGCTGATGAAGCCAGGCTGGGTGGTTAGCTTGAGCATCTCCCGGATGGTCGAGGCCTGGATGCGCCGGGTACGGGCAGCAAAGCGCTGCTGATAGTAGGTTTCTAGGGTTTCCACCCTTCTAGTCTACCCCGCAAATATGACGGTTTCCATAGTTTCTGCCGCAAAGGCGTTAGGGCTGGTAGCCCAGGCCCAGGGCCTGGTCTTCCTGAATCAAAGCATCCAGGATTTCCTGGCCCTTTTCCTGGCTTTGCTTTATGTAGGCCAGGAGGTCTTTGGCCCGGATGCGGCGGTGGGTGCCCACTTTGCGGTGGGCAATCTGCCCCTTCTCTAGCAGGCGAATCAGGTAGGGACGGGAGACCCCCAGTAGATCGGCGGCTTCCTGGGTGGTGAGTTCGGCTTCGAGAGGGATAACCTGTACAACCTCGCCCCGTGCCAGAGGCTCGAGGTAGGCCCGTAGAACCTCGGCCAGCGCGGGGGTGATTTCCAGGGTTACCTCCCCCACCCTGAGCCTTGCCTGCGGATGGATGTTTTGCAGAAGGGTTCGCAGGTTCTCTTGTTGGGTTTGTGGAAGATAGACCCTTGCCATAACGCCCTTATTGTAGTAGCCAACCGAAATAAACGCAATAAGCGAAATAAGCGAAACAAAAACCTAGTCCTATGGTCTAAAGATGAGGGATGAATTGTCTGATGAGCTGAACGAAGCGCACTAGTCCTGCCCGCTTAAGACTGTCGAGGAATTCCTCTGGGCTTAGGGGAGGTTTTTTTAGGGCGCTGCGCTGACGGCGCAGGGCGTGGACAAGCTCTTGGGGTAGGCTCGAGTCCCGAATGAGTTTTTCGGCTAGGTCTAGCAGGTAATCGTCTGGGTGAATGGCCACTAGATCGAAAGGATCCAAAGCGTTTTGTGGGAAATCGCGCAGGTTGAAGGTTAGGATAGCCTCGGCTTTTCCCACAACCGCAGCAGCGACCACATGGGCATCGTCAGGGTCGGGAAGGGTGATCTGAGCGATCAGATGCTCGTAACCCTCGACCACCGGCTCTTGGTGTTCTAAGGCCTCGGCCATCCGCGATGGAATGCGCCAGAGGCGGTGTTGCTCGGAAGGGGTGTTTGTGTTTGCCCGAAGAAAAGCAGAAATCCACTCTTCCTGCACCCGTTGGCTCCAGCAAAGGCGTACCAAGTCTTCCAGGGCCAGGTGCATAAAGATGTTTCGAGTAACCGCAGGATATAAGACGCTAGCATCGAGGAAGAGCTTTTTTGCAAGCATAGCCGTTGGTTAGCGGTGAAACTCCGGTTCAAAGAGCCGGGCATACTCGTCCAGGGCGAAGCGGTCGGTCATGCCGGCGATGTAGTCGCAGGCTGCGCGGTGGATGCCCTCGGTCTCGGCGGCTTTTTGCACCTGAGGGGGCAGGATGTGGGGGTCGTGGGTGTAGGCCTCAAAGAGCTTTTCCAGCACGAAGCGCGACTTGCCCACCTGCCGCACCACGTAGTAGTGGCGGTAGAGGTTGGCGTACAGAAACTCCCGCAAGGCTTTGAGCTGCAGGGTCAGGCCCTCGGAGTAGACCGCCAGGGGGCCAGGGTGATGCCGCACGGCCTCGAGACTTCCGATCTGGTGCCGCTGCAAAAGGGCATGGGTGGCGGTGATGGTGTCGGTGATGATCAGCCCCAGCAACTCCCGGACGAAAACCCGGCGGCCCATCTCGTCGAAGCGGTCGGGGGAGAGGCCCAGTTCGCCCAGCAAATCCCGTAACAGCTCCACCTCCCATAGCTGGCCGGCCACCAGCAGCCCCGAGCGCAGGCCGTCGTCGAGGTCGTGGGCGTTGTAGGCGATCTCGTCGGCCAGGTTGACGATCTGGGCCTCGAGGCTGGGGCGCAGGTGGGGTTCGTACCCCTCGGCATTGGGCAGGTCGTAGCGGGTCTCGTGTTTGATGATGCCTTCGCGGGTCTCCCAGCACAGGTTCAGGCCGCGAAAGCCGGGGTAGCGCTGCTCGAGGTAGGTGACGATGCGCATGGACTGCTGGTTGTGGTCGAAGCCGCCGTGTCCTTGCATCAGGCCATCCAGCACCGCCTCGCCCGAGTGGCCGAAGGGGGGGTGCCCCAGGTCGTGGGCAAAGGCGATGGTCTCGGTGAGTTCCTGGTTGAGGCCCAGGGCTCGGGCGATGGAGCGGGCGACCTGGGCGACCTCGAGGGTGTGGGTTAGCCGGGTGCGGTAGTAGTCGCCCTCGAAGTTCACAAAGACCTGGGTTTTGTACTGCAAGCGGCGAAAGGCGGTGGTGTGCAGCACCCGGTCGCGGTCTTTCTGGAAGGGGGTACGGAAGTGCGACTCCGCTTCGGGGTGCTCCCGCCCCCGGCTCTGGCTCGAGCGAACCGCATAGGGGGCCAAGTACTGGTCCTCTAAGGCCTCGAGGTGGGTACGTTCGAACAACATGGGCCCAGTGTACGCTTGGGTTGTTGCTGCCTACAAACCCGACTTCTCATGGGCAAGCCCTCATGCATTTTGCGAAGGCTCGAGGTATCAAGGTCTGGATGCCTCGAGTGTTGTGGCTGGCCTCAATTCTGCTAGCGCTTGTGGCTTGTGCCCCCAGCCAGGCCAACCTGCGGCGCTTCGACCTGATTGTGCAAAACCAGTGCACCGGCCCCAACCAGACCGTTTACTTTTACATCAATGGCGAATTTATCGGAACCGTGCGGGGCTCGAGGCTCTTTCCCGGCCTGCGCGAAGGGCGCTACGAGCTACGCGCCGAGGGCACCCAGCCCGGCCAGCCGGGGCACCTGCGCTTCAGCCGCTCGCTTTTGCTGGATCGGGATACGGTCTGGACGCTGTGCCCCTAGTCGCTGCCCTGCAAACCGGTTACGAGCTTGTCCAGGTCGGTTTGGGTAGTGTAGTGGGCAATGGAGGCCCGGATGGCCCCCTCGGGCCACAGGCCCAGGGCCTGCATGGGCATGGTGGCGTAGTAGTGTCCGGCGGCCACCCCCACCCCCACCTGGGCCAGCCGCTCGGCCACGGCCAAAGGAGGGTGGCCTTTCAGGTTGAAGCAGAAGGTGCCTACCCGGCCCTGGGGGGTGGGCAGGCCATACAGCTCCAGGCCGGGGATGCCCTGTAGCCGCTCTATGGTCTGGGCCACCAGGGGTTGTTCGATGGCCTCGATCTGCTTGTAAGCCTCTAGCAGGCCCTCGCGCCTCGGCTTTCCGCCCCCCAGTTCGTTGCGCAAATACTCGAGGGTGCCCAGCCATCCGGCCATACACTCGTGGTTGTTGGTGCCAGGCTCGAACTTGAGCAGGCTGTCCTGGGGGATGAACCACAGCTTGTCGGTGGGCAGCAGGGGGATGAGCGCCTCGCGCACGTACAAAAAGGCGATGTGGGGGCCAAACACCTTATAGGCCGAGAAAAAGGCCATATCCACCCCGGAAGCCTGCACATCGGGGAGGTGGTGGGGGCTGTAGTGCACCATGTCGGTGATGCACCAGGCCCCCACCTGGTGGGCAATTTCGGCCGCAGCGGCCACATCCGGCACAGTGCCCAGTGAGTTGGCCGCCGAGGTGACGGCCACCAGGCGGGTTTTGGGTGTGACTAGGGCCTTTAAATCGGCCGGCTCCAGCCGACCGCCCTGATCCCAACGGGCTTTCCAGACCCTGACCTGCACCCCTTTTTCTTCCAGGTTGCGCCAGGGTGAGGCGTTGGCCTCGTGCTCGAGCTCGGAGATCACCACCTCGTCGCCCTCGCTAAAGAGCCGCGAAAAGGCCCTGGAGAGGATGAAGGTCAGCGCGGTGGCGCTGGGGCCGATGGCCACCTCGGAGGGCTTGCAGTTGAAGAAGAAAGCAGTCTCCTGGCGGGCCTTGTCCCGCACCAGGGTTGCGGCCCTCGAGCCGGGGTAAGGCATGCCCACATTGCAGCTCGAGGTGGCCAGAAACTGGGCCATGCCCTCGATGCATTGCCGGGGCACCTGGGCCCCGGCGGCGTTGTCCAGAAAGCTAAAGCCTGTGGCCAAAGCAGGAAACTGGGCCTGGATGGACATGTCCCGATTCTACGCCCTACACCCTTTTGAACAGCAGGGTGGCGTTCATCCCACCGAAGGCAAAGGAGTTCGAGAGGGCGTAGTCGACCTGCTTCTCTTTCGGCGTGTTGGGTACGAAGTCCAGGTCGAGTTCGGGGTCGGGGTCGTCCTGGTTGATGGTGGGGGGCAGGATGCCGCTGTAGAGGGCCTGCACCGTAGCGATGGCCTCGATGGCCCCGGCAGCCCCCAGCAGGTGGCCAATCATGCTCTTGGTAGAGGAGACCGAGAGCTTGTAGGCATGGTCGCCGAAGACCCTCTTGATGGCCAGGGTCTCGGCCCTGTCGCCTACCGGGGTGGAGGTGCCGTGGGCGTTGATGTAGCCTACCTGTTCGGGGTTGATCCGGGCGTCTTTGAGAGCGGCCTGCATGGCCAGGGCCGCGCCGGCTCCTTCGGGGTGGGGCTCGGTAATGTGGTGGGCGTCGGCGCTGCGGCCAAATCCCACCAGCTCAGCGTAGATGCGGGCACCCCGGGCCTTGGCCCGCTCGTACTCTTCCAGCACCAGTACCGCAGCCCCCTCCGAGAGTACGAAGCCGTCGCGGCTTTTGGTGAAGGGGCGGCTGGCTTTTTCGGGTTCATCGTTGCGGGTGGAGAGGGCCCGCATCACCCCAAAGCTGCCAATGGCCATCTCGGTGACCACCGCCTCGGTTCCGCCGGTGAGCATGACATCAGCCTCGCCCAGCTGGATTACCCGAAAAGCGTTACCAATGGCATCCGAACCCGTCGCACAGGCCGTGACCACGGTGGAGGAAGGCCCCATTAGGCCGTACTTCATGGCCAGTTGGCCCGAGGCCATGTTGGCAATCATCATGGGGATGAAGAAAGGGGAGAGCCGGGTGCCGCCTTTTTCAAAGAGGATGCGGCTTTGTTCCTGCCAGGTGTGCATCCCCCCAATACCAGTACCGATCAGGGTGCCGATGCGGGTGCGGTCTTCTTTGTCGAGCTCGAGGCCAGCGTCTTGCAAAGCCAAGTGTGCGGCGATGAGGGCTAGCTGGGTGAAGCGGTCCAGGCGGCGCAGCTCGCGTTTATCAATGTAGGCCTCAGGATTGATGTCCACCTCGCCGGCGATCTGTACTGGGTAGGCAGAGGCATCGAACTGGGTAATCCGGCGGATGCCGGATTTGCCCGCGAGTTGGGCTTGGTGGAAGGCCTCGGCCCCGATGCCGTTGGGGGCTACTGGGCCGATACCGGTCACAACAACACGACGCATAGGCGTCATTATAGCCTACCCGTCGGGGGCCCTAGCGACGGGGCCAGGCCCAGCGTGCAAAACCCTGAGAAAAGCCCATCTTTTTCCGCTATACTCCAGGTGGATGCGGGCGTATGCCTTTCTGCTGCTCTTTTTGGCTCAAGCCCTGGCCTTTCCCCGCCTAGGGCTGCACGAAGGCTACACCCGCCTAGTGTTCGACCTAAGCCCCAGCGCCACCTACCAGATAGCCCAGACCCCCGACACCCTAACCCTGCGCTTCAGCGGGGTGGCCGCAGCGGCCAGTGATACCGATGTAGGCTCGCCTCAGGTGGCCTCCTACCAGGTGGTGCCGGGGGCCAATGGGGCCACGGTTTTCGTGCGCCTAAAGCCGAATGTGGAGGTCAAAACCTCCCTTCTAACCGATGCCGACCGGCGGCGGCTGGTGGTGGATGTGCTGAGCGTAGCGCCCGTGCCCGCCCCAAAGCCCGCGGTAGCGGCTACGGTTCCCCGGCCTCGTCCTCAGCCCATCGTGGTGGTCCTGGATCCGGGGCACGGCGGTGTGGACCCCGGGGCGGTGGGGTTTGTGGTGGAGAAAGAGGTGACCCTAGACCTGGCCTTGCGGGTGCGTAGCCTTTTACAGGCCCGGGGCCTCGAGGTCATCCTCACCCGCGGGCGCGATACCCACCTTTCGCCCGATAAGGCTACCGACCTGGGGATGCGGGCCGAGATGGCCCACTCCAAGCGCAATTTGTTTGTTTCTATCCACGTTAACAGCGCGCCTAATGTGGCCCAAGGCATCGAGACCTACTACTTCGGCCACACTATCGACCCCAGTCTGCTGGCCCAGGTGATCCGGGAGAACGGTGGGGGTGAGCTAGGCCAGCGCCTGACCCGCGAGGCCCAGAGTGTGGCCGAGCGGCTGGTGCGTGACCTGATTGCCCAGTCCAACCTCAGATTTTCCCGCCTGCTGGCCCAGCAGGTGCAGGGGGCTTTGCTCGAGGCCACCGGGGCGGTGGATCGGGGGGTGCGCCAGGCACCCTTTTATGTGCTGCGCAACGCCCGAATTCCGGCCATCCTGGTCGAGGTGGGCTTTGCCAACCATCCGGTGGAAGGACGGCGCTTGCAGACGAGCGAGTACCGCCAGGCCCTGGCTGAGGGGCTGGCCCGGGGCATCCTGCGTTTTCTAAGCAACGGGGGGGCGTTGGCCCCGGCTTTGCCATAAGGCGATGGGCAGTAGTTCCCATAGCGGCAGGTCGTCCAGGCTGGTCAGCACTAGGTCGGCCTGGCTCAGGTCAAGGTGTCGGGTTAAGGGGTTGGGGACGGCCACGGTGAAAGCCCCGGCAGCCTTGGCCGCCCGTACCCCATTGAGGGAGTCCTCTAGCACGATGGCTTGCTGGGGGGATACCCCCAGGTCCTCTGCTGCCCGCAGGAATAAGGCCGGGTCGGGTTTGGTACGGGGTACATCCTCCTTGGTGCAGATGACCGTGAAGTGCTCCAGCAGGCCCACCCGGGCCAGATGCCCTTCGACCCAGGCCCGGCTCGAGCTGCTGGCTACCGCTAGCTTCAGGCCCATGGCCTGGGCGGCCTCGAGGTAGTCCAGCACTCCGGGAAGGGGTTTTAGGGCCTGGTTGAGTGCCTCTTTGCGTGCCTCTACCTGCTCTAACAGCCGAGGCCGGTCGAGCGGCTGGCCGAGCTGCCGCTCGAGCTCGCTCAAGGGGTCGAAGTGGGGGGCGTTTTGGCCAATGAAGGGTAGCCAGTACGCCAAGCTTAGCTGGGCTCCGTAGGACTGAAAAACCTCCTGCCAAGACTGAAATTCGCTGCTTTCGGTATCCAGGATAGTGCCGTCGAAGTCGAAGATTAGGGCCTGCATAGGGCTGTATTGTACTGCTTAGCTGCCAGCCAGGGGCTTATTGGATGGCTACTCGTGGCTAGAGCCTCGAGCGGATTTATTTCTGAGGCAAAGGGGTGTAAGCTTGAGGGCGTATGAAACGCGGCCTGTTTCTTTTGTTGGCCTTGTTGGCGGTCAGCTTCTCTGTGGGTCTGGCCCAGAACCCCATCAAGGTGCGCATCGGTTTCAACCCCACCCAAAACTCCGACCAGCTCCGCCCGGCAGCCCGAGCCATTGCTGACTACCTCGAGCGCCGTTTCCAGGGGGCCATCGAGGTGGAAATCTTCATCCCCACCGAGTACCGGGGCCTGATCGAGGCCATGCGCGGGGGTAACCTCGACTTTGCCTTCTTCCCGCCCGACGGCTATGTAATCGCCAACCAGGATGTGGGCGCCCAGGTGCTCCTCAAGAGCGTCCGCGGCAACAGCCCCTTCTACTGGAGCGCTATCGTGGTACGCAAAGATTCGGGTATTAAGAACCTGCAAGGTCTCGACGGCAAGAGTATTGCTTGGGTGGATAAAAACTCGGCGGCAGGGTATGTCTTTCCCCGGGCGGCCATTGTGGGCGCTGGCTTCGACCCGGATAAGCTCTTTGCCAAGCAGACCTTTGCTGGTCGGCACGATGCTTGCGTGCTGGCCGTGCTGAATAAATCAGTGGATGCTTGCGCCACCTTTGCCAACGACACCCGCAACAAGAGTGGGGCCTGGACCCAGTTCCTCAAACCGGAGGACGCAGCCCAGCTCACCGCCATCTTCTACTCTCGGCCTATTCCTGGTGATACCTTTTCGGTCTCTAAGCAGTTCATCACCAAGTATCCCACCCTGGCCCGCGGGATTGCTGCAGCCTTGCAAGGCATCCGTACCCCCCAGAGCAACCTCCTGATGAACCTCTATCGCATCGACTACATGATTCCAGCTCAAGACTCCGATTACGACGTGGTACGCCAGGCGCGCAAGGTGGCTGGGCAGTAAGACCAGCAAGGGCTTAGATGGAATGCCCCCAGATAGGTGCTGGGGGCTTATGATTTGGGGATGGCACAACCGGGAGGAAGAATGACTTGCACAAAGGAGTGGAAAAATCTGTGGGGGTGCGCATGATTGAGGTGCGCAACCTCAGCCAGACCTTTCAAACCGCCAAAGGCCCCTTACAGGTGCTAACGGATGTGAATTTGGATATTCCTCGAGGCGACTTCGTGGCGGTGATTGGACGTTCGGGGGCCGGTAAGAGCACCTTCTTACGCACCTTGAATGGGCTTTTGATTCCTACTGCAGGAAGGGTGGTGGTGAACGGCACCGACATCACCAGGCTGTCCAAACGCGAATTGCAGAAATATCGCCGCACGGTGGGCTTCATCTTCCAGCAATTCAACCTGGTGAACCGTTTGAGCGCCCTGGATAACGTGCTGCATGGCCGACTGGGTTATCTGTCCGCCTGGCGGGGCTTGCTGGGCTTGTATACAGAGGTGGATTATCGGATTGCCCGGGAACAGCTTCAACGGGTGGATCTGGCTGCCAAGGAGAGCGCTCGAGTGGATTCGCTTTCTGGGGGACAGCAGCAACGGGTGGCTATTGCCCGCGCCATGGCCCAGCAGCCTACCCTGATGCTGGCCGACGAGCCTGCGGCCAACCTTGATCCAGTGCTCTCGGAGGAAGTGATGCGTACACTCAAACGCTTCAACGAGCAGGATGGGGTAACGGTGGTTATCAACATCCACGCCTTGGACTTGGCCCTGAAGTACGCTAAACGCATCGTTGCATTTAAGCGGGGTCGGGTAGTTTTCGATGGGGCCCCCGAACAGCTTTCCCAAGACCTGGTGGACGACCTCTACGAGCGCAAGGAGATGCTGGTATGAGCGGGCTGCTCTTCTATGTACTGCTGGGGTTATTGCTGGCGGTGCTGGCAGGGGTGGCCAAGGGCTCGATGCGACGCTGGGTGGTTGGGGCCGGATTGGCCTTGCTGGTGGTCTTTGCTGCCTTTCCCTTCAGCCGGGCCAGGGGCTTTTTGAGCCGCGACACAGTAGACCCCACCCTGCTGGCGCTGGTGCCTACCTTCCCGTTGTTGCTGCTAGTTCCACTGAGCGTGTTGGTGGCACTGGTGCTGGCTCGTTGGGGCGGACGGGCTGCTGGGCTGGGGGGTGTGCTGGGTGGCGTAGCAGCGATTATCGCCGCAGGCTGGTGGTATGCCCAGCCCGCCCAGATTGTCCGGCTGCACCCTGTCGAGGGTCTGATTGAGTTGCTGATCGCCCTGGGGGTGGCCGCCTCGATTGCCCTGTTGTCTTTCAGCCGCCCTAAGCAGCGCGTTCCAATTCTGATAGGTGCGGTGGTGGCCGGGGTGCTGGCTTTTGTGTGGTTTCACGCGCCCCAGGGGGGTGGGGTCTACCTGCCCAAGAGCCTGGGCTACTACAAGCTGCTTTTCCCTACGCCGCCAGCCACCCAACAGGAAATTGCCGAGGCTTACAACCGCGCGCTACCCGAGCTAAACGCTATTCGTAAGGAGCTGGGCCAGGATGAGCTACAGCCTATCCGAAGCCTGGCCGACCTGCAGGGGGCCCTTCCCCAGCAGGCCTCGAGCCAGGGCTACCGCCTGGTGCAGCCTGCGACTACCCAGTACGGTGCTTTCGCGGTCTTCTTTCTGGCCGGCCTGATGCTGGGGGCGGGGCTGATGCAGCTTGGCAGCCCCCGCCTGCAAGAACCCGACGACTTCCGCGCTGGCATTCTGATTGCCCTGGTGGCCAGCTTCCTGATTCCGGCCTTCGATGCCACCGAGTTCGACCTGAACAAGCTGGTCGTGGGCTGGCCTTTCCTGCAGCAGTTCGCCGATAGAGCCTGGCCGCCTTTGCTGGCCGACCCCGCCGCTGAGCGCTACCCTTTGCAAGAAGTGCTGAGCCAGATTGCCGTGACGGTGCAGATGGCCCTGGTGGGCACCTTCCTGGCAGCTATTTTTGCCATGCCCCTCTCGTTTCTGGCGGCCCGCAACGTGACTGCGGGTACACCCTTAATGCGCTCGGTGTTCTATGCCACCCGCTTGTTCTTGAACGTGCTGCGCGGGGTTCCTACCCTGATCATCGCCCTTATTCTGGTGGCTGCGGTGGGCCTGGGGCCTTTTGCCGGGGTGATGGCCATTGCCATTCACTCCCTCACCGAGCTGGGGAAGCTCTACTCGGAGGCCATCGAGAACGCCGACAAGGGGCCGGTGGAGGCCCTCGAGTCTACCGGGGCGGCAGGGGTCAACGTGGTGCGCTGGGCCATTCTGCCCCAGGTCTTGCCGCTGTTTATCTCCTATACCATCTACAACTTCGAGATTAACTTCCGCTCCTCGCTGGTGCTGGGGCTGGTGGGGGCCGGAGGGATTGGCTACTTCATCAACGAGAAGATGGCTTCGGGGCAGTACGATCAGATGATGGTGGGGGTCATTGCGATTGTGGTTGTAGTAAACATCATCGACTTCGCCTCCTCGTGGCTGCGCAGCAGGCTGGTATAACCAGCCAGAGCTAGGCCGGTACAGCCCGGGCTGTACCGGTTTTTTTCTGGAGCAATCTCAGTTTTGGTATTGGCCTAGCCCCCGGAAGCGGCGGTAGCGATCCTCGAAAAGCTCCTCTGGCCCCAGGTGGGCCAGCTCGGCCAGGGTTTCTAGCAGGGCCTGGCGGATGCCCGCCATGGCTGCGGCAGGGTTGCGGTGAGCCCCACCGTCGGGCTCGGGGATGATGCGATCCACGATACCTAGGCTTAATAGGTCGGGGGCGGTGAGCTTGAGGGCTTCGGCGGCCTTGGCCGCCTCCTTGGCATCGCGCCACAGGATGGCCGCGCAGGATTCAGGCGAAATAACCGAGTACCAGGCATTTTCTAGAATCAAGACCCGGTTGCCCACCCCAATGGCCAGGGCCCCGCCCGAGCCCCCTTCGCCCAAGATAACCGCAATAGCCGGTACCCTGAGACGGGCCATACGCTGAATGCTCTGGGCAATCACCCAGGCCTGGCCACGCTCCTCGGCCGAGATACCGGGGTAGGCCCCAGGGGTGTCGATAAAGGCGATAAAGGGGCGGCCAAAGCGGTCGGCCAGGTCCATCAGACGCATAGCCTTGCGGTAGCCCTCGGGGTGGGGCATGGCGAAGTTGCGCCGGATGTTTTCCTTGGTATCGCGGCCTTTTTGGTGGCCCACTACCACCACCGACTGCCCTTCCAGGCGGGCTAGGCCCCCCACCACAGCCGCGTCGTCGCCGAAGGTGCGGTCGCCTGAGAGTTCGACGAAATCGCTCATGATGCTGCCAATGACGTCGAGGGTGGTGGGGCGCCCTGGGGCTCGAGCGAGCTGGACCCGCTCCCAGCGCGATAGATTGCTGAAGGTTTCCGCCTTGAGCTGGGCCAGGCGTTCGCGCAGCACCTGTAGTTCGTCGGAAAGGTCTACCCCGCTGCTGGCGGCGAACCCCTCGAGCTCGGCGATTTTGGCCTCGAGCTCCTCGATGGGTTTTTCGAACTCAAGCGGCATCGGCCCTCCTAGCCCACGCGGTTCACCGTGCTGGGGTGCAGCAGTTTGAGGACCTGGGCCACCGTTCCTTTGAGCTGGCGCCGGTCCACCACCTGGTCGACCATGCCGTGCTTGAGCAAAAACTCCGAGCGCTGGAAGCCCTCGGGCAGGTCTTGGCGGATGGTCTGCTTGATCACCCGGGGTCCGGCAAAGCCGATTAGGGCGCCGGGTTCGGCCAGGATGACATCGGCCAAGGCGGCAAAACTAGCGGTGACCCCACCGGTGGTAGGGTCGGTAAGGATGGAGACATAGGGGAGCCGGCGGGCCCACAGCCGGTCCAGGGCCAGGGTGGTCTTGGCCATCTGCATTAGCGAAAGGGCCGCCTCCTGCATGCGGGCCCCGCCCGAGACGGCCACAATCACCACCGCGCGCCCTTCTTGGGCGGCTTGTTCCACCCCACGGGTGATCTCCTCCCCCACCACGCTGCCCATCGAGCCTCCGGCGAAGGCGTAGTCCATCACCAAAAGCACGCTGGGCACCCCACCGATGGTACAACGCCCCCCCACGATAGCGTCGGGGCGGCCAGCCTCCCGCTGGTAGCGCTCGAGGCGTTTGGGATAGGGCTCGGTGTCTACGAAGCCCAAGGGGTCGGTGGGTTTGAGGCCGGTGATCTCTTCGAAGCTACCGGCATCGGCTAGCATGGCCACCCGCCGGTCGGCGGGCATGCGCAGGTGGTGGCTGCATTTGGGGCAGACGTAGAGGTTGGTCTCGAGGTCTTTCTTGTATATCTGCGCGTCGCATTTGGGGCACTTGGTCCACAGCTCGGGTATATCCCGTGCCTCCCCCTGTGCCCGGCGACGGCGGAAAAGTCGCTCTAAGGCCATAACGCCCTATCTTATACCCCAGAATGAGAAACAGGCGAAGCCCCCCTTGCTTGAACGGGGTTCAATCTGTAGGGCCAATGTTGAAGCCCCGGCATGAAAGTACCGGGGTAGGTAAAGGGCCGTGTTTATGGTTGGCTGAGCTTAGCCTCGAGCCACGGCAGCAAGGCCCTCCTCGTCGAACTTAGGATTGTCCGCAAGGGTTTTTTCACGGGCGATAGCGTAGAGCAGGAAACCAAAGATAGGCTTGGCTAGGATGTCGGCCAGGCTGTAGCCGACCTGTAGGCCCACGATTCCTATCGCTTCCCCCAGACCCAGTGTGGGCAGCAGATAGGCAATGGGGTAGAAGCCCCAGGAGCCCAACAAGAGCAGGCGCATGTTGCGGGTGAGCAGCTTGACCCGCTCCGGTTGGCGCTCGAGGGCCTTGGTTAGTTCTACCCAGAGCACGTAGAGGATGTAAACGAAGGGGATGGTGGAAAGAGTGCCCCACAGCCAGCGGGTGGCATTATCGGTGGAAACCTCGCCCGGATAGCCCAGCACCAGCATCAGGATGGCCGCGGTGACCAGTTTGAAGATCAGGTTATGGGTGATGGCCCGGGCTAAGCCTAGCACCAGCACCAACTCTGCCAAAAGGAGCGGTACTGTGAGCAGCCAGTCGGCGTAGCGGTAGGCATCGTTGAACAACTTTCCGCTGGGTAGATACAGACCTGCTTGATCCCCAGTACCCACCGCATAAGCGTCCTGCCAGCTCAGGAAGATGCGGAAGTAGTGATAGGCAGCGATCCAGCAGACCAGGGTCGAGAAGTACAACGCCAGGTGGTACTTAGGGGCGATGAAATTGCGGGCAAACAGGAAGAAGATACCAGCTGCCCCCATTGCCGCGATGGTTAGGGACATCACGTTGTAGACCAGGAGGTATTGCCCTGTGGTAAGGGGTGTATCGGCTCCAATCATTCTTGTGACCTCCTCGAATGACTCGAGCCTGGCCAGGTTCGTGAGTCAAACCCATTTATAAGCAAATAGGAGTTACGCAGTTGCAGTTGACTGGACATTCTTCTGTGTGCTAGGAGGAGAGTGCTTAGCCAAGCTTCTCCAAAGGGGGTGATGCCCA
>NZ_KE384017.1:0-9591 GCF_000423425.1 Meiothermus rufus DSM 22234
TTAGGGCTTTTTTCCAGCGGTGGTAGGTGGCCCGGCTGATCCCGACCAGGTCCTGGATCTCCTTCCAGCTCTTTTTACTTTCACGCAGGGCTTTGACCAGTCGGAGCTTGCGCAGACGTTCCTTGACCTCTGGGTCGCCTGCTTTGGCCTCGGCCAGCCTCTGTGCTTGTCTAGCGCCTTGCCATATCTCTCGGCCAACGGTGGTAAACTGCACCTGGGGAACCTCCTTTCTTGGTTGGTTCCCCTCTTTTTATCCCAGCTTAGAGTCTCACATGTGTCCGTCCAGGTTCAGCTGGGGCGTTTTTCCTGGAGGAATACGCTGTGTTAGCGGGGTTAGGCCTCGAGCGGGTATTCTGGAAGGTATGTTGCTACGACGGCTAGGACAGGGCCGCGAGGCTGAGGTCTACGCCTGGGCCGATGGCTACGTGCTCAAGCTGTTCTGGCCGGAGTACGGCTATGCCGATGCCGAGCTGGAAGCCCGCCTAACCCAGCAGGTCTGGCTGTTGGGAGCTCCTGTGCCAAAGGTGGAGGATGTGCTCGAGGTTGAGGGGCGCTGGGGTCTGGTTCTTTACTGGATCAAAGGGGTTCCCCTGACCGAGTACATCCATGCCGATCCTAGCCGCTTGGGTTTAGCGGCCCAGGTGCTGGGAAGCCTGCACCCCCAGCTCCACCAAAAGGCCGCGGGCCAGTTGCCCTCTCAGCGAGCCTCGTTGGTTCAGCGGATTCAGGCCTGCCGCTTGCCAAAGGAGTTACGAGAAGCTTTACTCGAGCACCTCGAGCGGCTTCCCGATGGAAGCGCTTTGTGCCATGGCGACTTTCACCCCGAGAACGTGTTGCTTACCGATACGGGGGGGTATGTGGTGGACTGGCCTAACGCCACCCGGGGGAACCCCCTGGCCGACGTAGCCCGTACAGCCTTGCTGGTGCTTTACAGTGAACTGCCCCCGAACCTACCCGCACGGGAGGAGATTTTGCGCCAGCGGCAATTCTTTTTCCAGACCTACCTCGAGCACTACCGGCGCTTGGCCCCTTTGGATAGGGCCGAGCTCGAGGCCTGGATGCCCATCATGGCGGCTGCCCGCCTGCGCGACAATATCGAGGCTGAGGAACCCCACCTGATGCGCCTGATCGAGCAGGGCCTTAGGGTTTGAAGCCGGGTTTTTGCTACACTAAATGCTTGTGGCCCCGGAATCCCTCCGGTAGGCCCAGAGGTCGAGATGAAAACCCACATCATTACCTATGGCTGCCAGATGAACGAGTACGATACCCACCTCGTCCGAAGCGAGCTGGCCTCGTTGGGCGCGGAGTTTGTGGATACCTGGCAGGAGGCCGACTTCGTCTTGGTCAACACCTGCGCGGTGCGGGGTAAGCCGGTGGAGAAGGTGCGCTCGCTTCTGGGTGAGCTGCGCAAAGAGAAGGAGCGCCGAGCGCTTCTGGTGGGCATGATGGGCTGTCTGGCCCAGCTCGAGGAGGGCCAGCAGATGGCCCGCAAGTTCGAGGTAGACGTGCTTTTAGGCCCGGGGGCCCTCACCGAGATTGGCAAGGCCCTCGAGGCCCAGAGCCGCTTTTGGGATCTCTCCTTCCGCGAGGAGCTAACCCACCATCTGCCGCCCGCGCCCAAAGGAGCCCTCTCGGCCTTTGTAAGCATCATTCGTGGCTGTAACCACCACTGCACCTACTGTATTGTGCCCACCACCCGTGGTCCCGAGGTCTCGCGCCACCCTGATCTGATCCTGCGGGAGCTGGCGCAGCTCAAGGCGGCTGGAGTGGTGGAGGTGACCCTTTTGGGGCAGAACGTGAACTCTTATGGCAAGGATCAGCCGGGCTACCCCAGCTTTGCTGAGCTACTGCGCCAAGCGGGGCGGGTGGGTATTCCCCGCATCAAGTTCACCACCAGCCACCCGGTCAACTTCACCGACGATGTGATTGCGGCCATCGCCGAAACCCCCCAGGTCTGCCGCTACATCCACCTGCCGGTGCAGTCGGGTTCCAACCGGGTACTGCGCCGCATGGGCCGGGAGTACCGGCGGGAGTGGTACCTAGACCGCATCCGGGCTATCCGCCAGGCCATGCCCGATGCGGTGCTTTCCACCGACATCATCGTGGGTTTTCCCGGCGAGACCGAGGAGGACTTTCAGCAGACCCTCTCGCTTTACGACGAGGTGCGCTACGACAGTGCCTATATGTTCATCTACTCCCCCCGTCCCGGCACCCCCAGCTACAAGCACTTCCAGGACCTGCCCCGCGAGGTTAAGGTGGAGCGCCTGCAGCGCCTGATTGAGCGGCAAAAGCACTGGAGCTACCAGCAAAACCAGCGCTGGGTGGGGCAGACCCTCGAGGTGCTGGTGCGCGGGGCGGCCAAGGACGAGGCCTACGCGGAAGGCCACACCCGGGGCAACCACCCCACCCTGGTGCCTGCGGCCCAGGCCCCCCGTCCGGGGCTTTATCAGGTGCTTATCCGCCAGGCCACCCCGCACATGCTCTATGGCGAGGTGGTCGGGGCCCAGGAACCCGCCCCCCTTCCCCTGGCTATGGCCTAAGAAACGCTGCTCGCTGCCCACAGACCCCTGTAGGGGTCTGTGTTTTTTTAGTCATCCTCCAGTCATGCAGCTTTCGCTACCCTCATGGCGTCGACTCTGGGTTGGAAAGGAGACGAGCCATGAAACAACTGCTGAGGCTGGTGGGTTCACTGGGTTTGCTGGTGCTGGGCGCATGTGGCGGGGGGGCAGGCAGCGGATTCTCCGGTACCGTGACGGCCCCTGCGGGCATGAGCGTCGAGAACACAACGGTGGTGGCCTGCTTCTACGTTGCTGCTATTGACGATTGCGACGAGTCAAAAAGCAAAGAAACCGTCATCAGGGCTACGGGTCGGAGTGGAGGCTTCAGCATTGACGGGCTGGCCCCGGGGGACTACCTGATTTTCGCCGCGAAGGCGGGCCTGTTTGGCTTCTACGCCGATGCCCAGGGCGAGCCCATCCTGGTAAAGCCTCCCCGCAGCGGCATTAATATCCAGCTCGAGGCGGCCACCAGCCTGGGGCAGGTGGGGCAGTAAGCCCCCGGGAAAGGTATTCCATGCAGACCAAGCGTTGGTTTGTCGCTGTGCTGTTGCTGATATTTGGCTTCATGAGCACGGTTGCGCGGGCAGCCCCAGGCTACGTGGATGGAAACGATGTTGCGGTTTGGCAAATATGCCCCATAACCAACATCAGTGCTATTGCCTCACAGAACAAAGTCGGCTTTTTTACCGACCCTAGCACCTCCTATCCCAAGACCGGCGATACGGGCTATATACGAGCGGTGGGCTCTAACATCAGTCCGTGTAGCAACGACACAATTGGCTTCGATTTCTTCCTGCCCGATGGGGCCACACTGGCCATTGATGCCACCAATCCAGTGCGCTGCTATGCCATCAAGTTCACGACCCCCACCCAGGTCATTGAGTTTACCAATAACCCACCGGGTTTCCAGGGAAACTGTTCGCAAACACCCTCTGCCGGAACCAGTGGGGGCTTGTTTTTTGGCTATGCGGTGGTTGCACCCGGCTGGCAGGTGGATATCCGTGTGCCGGTACGTTACAACAAGCAACTGTTGGGGCTGGCTGGCCCACCCAGTCACCGCTTGACTGCCGTGGCCCAGACCGCTTGGGGCAATGTTGCACCATTTGTGCCGGTGACCGTTTACTATCAGGCCAGCTTCCAAAACCTGCAAAGCAGCGGGATCGGCGCAACCACAGCAACGCTTGGGGTGAATCTTTTTAGCTATTTCAAGGGGGGACAGCTATATGTGGATTATGGAACCACCAATTCCTTTGGTTTGACCACCCCTCCCGCCACGGTGCCCAACACCGCCCTAAACTTTCCCAGCGTCAGCACCAGCCTGACCGGCCTGAGCCCCAATACCACTTACTACTGGCGTTACCGCTTCGTCACCGATGCGGGCACTTTCAACAGCCCTACCCAGACCTTCACCACCTCGGCGGCTCCCACCTTTGCCCTCACGGTCAACAAAAACGGTACCGGCTCGGGAACCGTGACCAGCAGCCCCACCGGTATCAACTGCGGAGCTACCTGCTCGGCCAGCTTTACCCAGGGCACCACGGTAACGCTGAATGCCGTACCTGCGTCGGGCTCTGTATTTGCCGGGTGGAGCGGGGGTGGTTGCAGCGGTACCGGCACGTGCACGGTGACCATGAACGCGGCCCAAACCGTGACCGCCACCTTCAACACGGCCCCAGCAGCGGGTCTGACCATTACCGCGGCTAAACCGCCCAATGCCCCCACCGACGCCACCCGCAACAAGGGACAGAGCAACGTCTTGATGCTGGCCTTTACCCTCAACCCCTCGCAGGCCACCCAGTTGCAGAGCATTACGCTGACAGCCAGTGGCAGCGGCAACGATAGCCTCGACCTCACCGTGGTCAAGCTGATCCGCGATGCCAACGCCAACGGCCAGATTGACAGTGGCGAGGTCCCCATTGCCAGTGGTACCTTCAGCGCCGACAACGGTACCCTCACGCTCACCCTGTCCACCCCGCTGGCCCTTAGCCCAGGCAGTAGTCAGTTCCTGGTGGCGGCCGATATTGCCAGCTCGCTGGCGGCCCACCCGGCGGTGCTTAGGGCCCAGAGCCTTCCGGCCCTGCCTGCGCCGCTGCTGCTTACCTTGCTGCCCTTGATGCTCCTGGGGGCGTGGCGCATGCGTTCCCTGCGGGTGGGTTTCCTGGCGCTGGCCCTGGCCCTGACGCTGGCGGCTTGCGGTGGTGGTCCAAACACCACCCCGGTCAACAAGACCTACCAGATCAACCTGACCGCGCTGAGTGCCCAGGGCAACCCGACCGTGAGTGGGCTGCCCATTAGCGGTGCGACCATTACGGTGCAGAAATAGAAGCTCGGGGTGTCGGTGGAGTGCCTCCTCCTGCCGACACCCACCCTTGTCTTAGAGAGGAGACCGCCAGGTGAATCCCAAGCCCAGCCAGGTTTATGTGTTACGCATCTGGTACGAGCCCAGCCCTGAGGGCGAGGTCTGGCGGGCTTCGTTGAGCCAGGGCGAGGAGTGCCACTACTTTGCCGAACCCAGTGCCCTGACGGCGTTTTTGCAGCAGGAGATAGGAGAGACCAAAACGGAGGCCGAACCCTAGCCGGTCATGCGCCAGTCATGCGGGCTTCTCTACCCTTAGAACGGGAGGTCGGGATGTACAGAAAAACTGCTCTTGTGGTCACGGCGGTGCTTTTGGTGGCTTGTGGTGGGGGTGAATCGGGGGGCAATCCACCCGGAGGCAACAATCCCCCCGCTACCGGGAACTTTCCGGTCGAACTGGCCGGGGTCTGGCAGGATACTCTGACCAGCGGCGGCAACTTCAAAAACCCCATCACCGGCATCGAGTTCAACATGACCCAGGGCTACTCGGCCCAGTTCAAGGTCAGGTCCAACGGCGAATTCTACTTTGCCCACTATTCCCAGGGGGTTTCGCCTAACTGTAGCCTGGTCAGCTTCTTCGACCAGATGGTGGGCCTGGCCGAGTGGAGCAACAACCAATTGGTGCTGCGGCCTCGAGAGCGCCGTCTGGACGTGCAAAACTGCGCCAACTCGGGTTCCTTCAACCAGCCCCTGACCCCGGTGGTCTTCGAGGCTGTGCTCTCGGAGTACGAGACCGACCTCGATGCCAGCTTGCAGATGGAGCTGAGCGGAGGCCCCTATCCGCTCAAATTCAAGCTGCTCAACCCCACCCCGCCCGCAGACCCGGCCCAGCCTCCCCAGCCGCCGGAGTTTCAGCTGGGCACCAGTGGCCCCTACCAGGAGATGCTGGGGCTGTGGGGCTACCGCGAGACCAACTTCTACAACCCCCAGACCGGGGCCTACCAGTTCCCCGATTGTTGTGGCGAGTATCGCTTTTTGCGCTTTGTGGAGGGGGGCTACGAGATGGGCCTGGCCTTCGTCCGAACCAACTTCGATGGGGTTTGCAAGCGCGACCTGATCTATTTCGAGCGGGGCAACGCGCTGTTCAAAATTACCAACCAGCGCGATGAATTCACCTATCAGGGCGACGTGCGCCTCGAGGCTACCCAGGCCCGCTTGATCGTGCGCTTGCGGGAGTGCGGCACCAGTGACGGGGTGGAGGAGTACACCCTCAAGCCCCTCACCGGCTACTACCGCTGGAGCTATACCCTTCCGGCGGGCCGGGAAGACCTCATGCTGGGCTGTTTTTACCCACGCCACGTCTGGAGTTATGCGGTTTGCTACAACCACACCGGCAGCCCCTGGAGCGGCGCTGAAGGGAGGGGCTAAGTGCGTGGGGCCATTTGGCTTGCTCTGGTTCTGCTGGTCTCCTGCTCTGGCCCGCCTCAGCGCTCGCACTACGTGCTGGTAAGCCAGGCCGGCTCGAGCACTGTCGCGGTGGTTGACCCGGTGCAGGGCCGCACCATCAAGCGCATTACCGTGGGGGGGCTACCCCACCGGATGGTGCTGAACCGGGACAAAAACAAGGTTTATGTGGTGCTGGTGGGCTCGCAGGCGGTGGCGGAGGTGGATGTGCAGCGTCTTTTGGTCTCCCGCACCTTCCTCACCGCGCCGGTACCCGAGCGGCGCAGCGACGGCAGCCTGATCCAGCCCCACTTCGAGCAGAATGCCTTCACAAAAACCAGTTGCTTTACCTGCCACAACCCCGGCGGGGCCAGGCCCTTCATCGTGGGCGAGCGTCCGGTGGGGATTGCTTTTTCCAGCGACCATAGCCGGCTCTTCGTCTCGCACATCCGCCAGGGCCGCCTGAGCGAGATCGACCTGGGCCGCGCCGAGGTGGTTCGGGCTGTGAACCTGCCGCCCTCGGGTTCGGCCAGCGAGGCCGCCGACGTGGCACGGGTCGGCTCTAGGCTGGTGGTGGCGCTGCGCCCGCGCCAGCCCAGCACCGAGGCCAGCGCGGTGCGCTGGCTCGACGAAGCGACGCTCGACCCACTCTTTGAGGCTCCCACCGGCTCCGACCCGGCCTTTATGCTGCCGTGGGGGGAGGGTGCGCTGGTTTCCAACTTCGAGTCCGACACCCTCAGCCTGCACGTGCCCGGCTCGAGCCCCAAAAGCTACACCGTAACTCCAGGCCCGCTGGGCCTGCTGGCGGTGGGCAGCGGGAAAATTCTGTCGCTCAACTACTACTCCAACGCGGTCTCGCTGGTGGATCTGGCCTCGGGGCAAGCAGAGCACCACCGGCTCGAGCTGGGCGGCCGGGTCTTCGTCAACCCCACCCACGCGGCCCTGTCGCCCGATGGCCGCCGGGCCTACATCGTGAGCAGCGGCACCGAGGGGCATCTGGTGGTGTTCGACTTAGAGCGCAGGCAGGCTATCCAGGCCATACCCATAGATGGCCTTTCGTTCGATGTGGTGGTGGTGCCCCGGTAAGGGAGGATTGGTATGAAGAAAACCCTTGGAATGGCTTTTTTGTTGGGCCTGCTGGCCGCCTGTGGCAGCGGCGATAGCGGCGGGGGGAACAACGGCTCGAGTGCGCCCAACACCGTGGTGGGCCTGGTCACCGACATCGGTTCGGGGGCGCGGCTGGCCGGGGTGACGGTGCGGGTGGTGGGTAGCAGCCAGACCACCACCACCGACAGCCGGGGAGAGTTCATTTTGCAAAACCTCCCGCCGGGTCTGGTCAAGGTGGATGTGGAGAAGGCAGGCTACGCCCCCGGGCACGGCCTGGCCGAGTCCACCAGCAGCGCCCAGGCCATGCTGATAGCCCTCAAGAAGGAAGGAGCCGAGCAGAGCTACAACCCCACCCAGGCCCGCACCCTCTTCCAGCGCACCGAGGCAGGACCCTACGCGGTTATCTTTCAACCCAACAGCCTGAACTCTACCGACCCCAACCTGCGGGTGGTGGTGACCCCCCTCGACCCCACCAAGGAGGACTCGGCCCTGCCCGGCGACCTGATTGCCGGGGGGGCCAGCCCCACCCCGCTGGGGGCGGTGACCTTTGCCGAGTTCAGCATTCTGGACTCGCAAAACCGCCGCGTCAACCTCAAGCCCGGCTCCTCTGCCATCGTCGAGTTGCCCATCCCGCCGGAGCTGTGCAGCCGCTACAACATCGGTGACAAAATTCACTGCTACGCCTACAACCCCCAGACCGGGCGCTGGGAAGACTTTGTCGAGGGCACGGTGGAGCGCTCGAGCGTGGACGGCACGACTCCGGTGCTCAGGGCCAGCATCCGCCACTTCTCCTGGTATGGCGGAGCCCCGGCCGTGCAGGATCAGGAGTGTGTGGATGTCGAGGTGCGCAACCGCTTTGGGCCACTGGCAGGTGCAGTGGTTACGGCGCGTCCAGGGTTGCGGGCGGTCACCAACCGCCTTGGACACGCCGAAATCACTATAGAAAAGGGCGTGCCGGTCAACTTCACGGCCACCAAGACCTACACCGACACCTTTGTGGATAACAATGGCAATCTGATTCCCAAACCGGGCGCGAAGGTCATAGACATCGGCAGGGTCTACGAGGACGACCTGATCGGCCTCGACGGTAAGAACTACACCCGCACGCCGGGGCCGTGTCCGGGCGCTTCGGGGCAGTCGGTGCGGCCTGCCGCCACCAACCCCCTACCGATTCGCGTGGCCCCCGCCCCCGAGGGCTTCTTCAGGGCTATCGCTTTGTTGCAGCCCGGTGGGCTGGTGATGGTGCAGCTCGAGAAGGGCATCCCCAACGCCGACGGCGATCTGGAGGATGCCGAGCCGGCCAGCGGGGCCAAAATCACCATCAGCGACAACGCGGGCAAGGAAGCGACCCTTAGCGAGTTGGCACCGGGAACCTACTTTGCCAACAACTTCAATGTCGAACCCGGCAAGCGCTACACCCTGAACATTGACGCCGACGGCAACGGCAGCATCGATGGCAGCGGCTCAGCCTTCGCCGTAGGTACTGTGGCCTGGAGCAACCTCAGCCATGGCGGCACCTACAGTGCGGCCAGCCTCACCGCCGCCTGGAGCGACTCGGGCTCGGCCCAGCCGGGCTACAGTGCTCTGTACCAGGTCTCGTTCCAGCGCATTGGAGGTTCGGGGGTTTCCGATATGGCCTTTTACCTTGGCTCGGAGCGCAGCTTCCAGCCTCGAGCCCAGACCGATCCCCCCACCCCGCTGGTGCCGGGCACCTATACGGTTATGCTGAGCGCATTTAGCGGTGCCCTTAGTGGGGGATACCTCGATATTACCGACAACATCACCGGCATCGGGATGCAGGGGCAGATTTACAGCCTGCAAGAGGTCGATCCGATCACCATCACCTTGACCCCGTAACCAGAGCGGAGCCAAGGCTATAGAAAACCAGCAGGAGGTTAGATGAAAATTCTGGCTCAGGGTTTCTGCTTGCTGGCAACACTGGCCCTGGCCCAGCCCCCGCGCATGACCGCCCCGACCGACCTCCAGATGCAGTGGCGCCGGACTCGCTGCGCCCGGTGGAAACCGCAACTGGAGCCTGGTCTGGAACGCCAGCCGGGGGAGGGCAGGGTTTGCCTCGAGCGAACCATAGTTCGAGGTGAAGTGATTGTATTGTCTGCGGTTTCAAGCCCTGCTCGCGCCTTCGGCCTCGAGCGAAGACGAGGCGCAGGATGCAGCCGTGGGTTGACC
>NZ_KE384017.1:9666-47818 GCF_000423425.1 Meiothermus rufus DSM 22234
TCGCGCCTTCGGCCTCGAGCGAAGACGAGGCGCAGGATGCAGCCGTGGGTTGACCTGTGATTTTTAGTGCTGCTCGCGCCTTCGGCCTCGAGCGAGCCGCAGTTCGGGGTGAAGAGAGGGCATTGCCCCTTTGGGCGAAGCTTTAAACGTTAAACAGAATCAGCAGTACGTCCCCGTCCTGCACCACGTAGTCTTTGCCTTCGGTGCGCACCCAGCCTTTCTCTTTGGCCTGGGCCCAACCCCCAGCCTCGACCAGCTTGTGCCACTCGATGACCTCGGCCCGGATAAAACCCCGCTCGAGGTCGGAGTGAATCTCGCCGGCAGCCTGGGGGGCCTTGGTGCCTTTGCGGATGGTCCAGGCCCGTACCTCCTTCTCACCGGCGGTAAAGAACGTTTGCAGGCCTAAGGTGCGGTAGGCCGTGCGCACCAGCCGATTGAGCCCCGATTCCTCTAGGCCCAGGGTATGCCGGTACTCGGCAGCCTCTGCTTCGGATAGCTCGGCCAGCTCGGCCTCGATTTTGGCCGAGACCACCACTACCTCGGCTCCTTCACCTGCTGCGACCTCGCGTACCTTGGCCACGTGAGGGTTCTGGGCGCCATCCGGTAGGTCTTCCTCGGCCACGTTGCAGACGTAGATAACCGGTTTGTAGGTGAGCAGCCCCATCTCGCGGGCCGCTTTGGCGAGTAGCTCGGGCTCGGCAGGGCTAAAGGTGCGGGCGGGCTGGCCTTGGGAGAGGTGGGCCACTAGGGGCTCGAGCACCTCTAGCAGGGCTTTGTCGTCCTTGTCATTGCGGGCCGACTTACGCAGCTTCTCCAGGCGTTTTTCTAAGGTGTGGAGGTCGGCCAGGGCCAGCTCGGTGTGGATGGTCTCGAGGTCGTCCTGAGGGTCTACCCGGCCTGCCACATGCACCACGTTGGGGTCTTCAAAGCAGCGCACCACGTGGGCGATGGCCGCTACCTCGCGGATGTTGGCCAGGAACTGGTTGCCCAAACCTTCCCCCTTGTGGGCCCCTTTGACCAGTCCGGCGATGTCCACGAATTCCACGTGGGTGGGCACAATGGGTGGCACCCGCTCGCCTTTTACGAAGAGCTTTTGCAGGGCCTCTAAGCGTGGGTCGGGCAGGGTTACCACCCCCACGTTTTTGTCGATGGTGGCAAAAGGGTAGTTGGCCGCCAAAGCCCCGGCTTTGGTGATGGCGTTGAACAGGGTGGATTTGCCCACATTGGGCAGACCGACGATTCCGACTCCAAGCGATGCCATGGGTATCCTCTGGGCAGGCTTTCCAGCCCGCACACCAAAGGCCCATTCTACCCCAGGCAGCGCAAGGCTTATAGGCCCAGGTGGGCCCTGGCCTCCTGGGCAAAACCGGCCCAGTCTAAAAGGGCCTGAACCAGCTCGAGGTAGCCCTGGGTGGTGCAGAGCTTGCCCTGCCAGTGCCAACCTTCTTCCACTCGCTTTAGGGGAGTGCCGGCCAGGGCCTCCGCGGCAACAGGATGGGCCGCCGCACTGCCAGAAAGGCGCCCGGCCTCGAGCAAAAACAAGGCCCCGTTGGCCCCGGCAAACACCGCCCGTAGGCTTTCCCAGACCTCCTCCAGCCAGTCTTGGTAGGCGTCGTCGCGCCCCAGCTTGCGCATCTGGCTGCCCCCAGGAATAACCAGCACATCCAGCCCGGGTCGGGCCGCAAAGGTGTACTTGGGGGTCCAGACCGCCCCAGCGCTGCCCTCTAAGGCGGTGCGCCCCCGGGCGATGGTGAAGCGCTCCCAGCCTAAAAGCCGAGCGGCCTCCATAACCAAAGCGGCTTCGGCCTCGAGGAAACCAGGGGTAAGAAGAATGCCCAGGCGCATGGGCCCATGCTAGGGAGGCCTGAAGGCCAGGGTCAAGGGGTGTGGGTCTTGCGGATGAAGGCCCGTAGGTCGGCGGCCTGCCGGGCCAGGGAAGGCAGGTGCACGTACATCATGTGCCCGGCGGGGTAGTAGTGCACCTGGATGTTTTTTTGCAGGTGGGGCTCGAGGCTAAGGTGGCTCAGGGTGTAGTCGGTGGCGAAATAGGGGGTGGCCAGGTCAAAGTAGCCGCTACCTACGTATACCCGCAGGTAAGGATTCATGCAGATGGCCTTACGCAGGGTTTCGGCCACATTCAGGTACTGGTTTTCAAACTCCTTGTAGCTCCAATTCTGGTACAGATTGGACAGGACTTCGTAGGGTAGGTCGCTCTGAAAGCCCAGTTCCTGACGCACATAGTGGTTGAAGGTTGCTGTGTAAGGCCCCTGGATAGCGGCATAACTGGGGTCGTACTCGAAGTTTGTGCCGGCTGCATCGCGGTCGGTGCCGGTAAAGCGGCTGTCCAGCCGCCCTACCGTTTTGCGCTCGGAGCGAAGGAGTTCTTTGGTGAAGCGAAAAATTTCCAGGCGCAGATTGCTGGCCCGCACATACTCCTCGGAAAGCCCGGTGTAGCGGGCCAGCTTCTGGGCTATGCGCCGGTACTCGCTGGGGGCCAGCTTACTGCCCCGCATCAAGGCCAGGGTGTACTCGCCTTCGGCAAAGGCCTCCACCTCCTTTAGCAGGCTTTTCAGGGGTTTGCGCTGAAGGTCGGGGGGGAGTTTGCGGTGATACCAGGCAGTGGCGCTAAAGGAGGGTAGGAAGAGGATGTGGGGCAGGTCGTTGCCGGGGTTGAAGCGGGCGGTGGAGAACTCGAGGATACTGCTGACCAGCATGAGGCCGTTCAGGTATAGGCCATGCCGTTCCTGCAAATAACCCGACAAGCCCGCGGCCCGGGTGGTACCGTAGCTTTCCCCAATCAGGTACTTGGGGCTCAGCCAGCGCCCATAGCGGCTGGTGTAGAGCCGGATGAACTCCCCCACGCTTTCCAGGTCGCGCTTGAAGCCGTGGTACTCCCGCACTTTTTCCCCCTCGAGCATGCGGCTATAGCCGGTGCCTACCGGGTCGATGAAAACCAGGTCGCTGACCTCGAGCAGGGTATGGGGGTTGTCCACCAGCCGGTAGGGGGGTGGGGTGAGGGCCCCCGCGTCGCCCATCTCTACTCGTTTAGGCCCTAGAAGGCCCAGGTGCAACCATACCGACGACGACCCAGGCCCACCGTTGAAGGAGAAGGTGATGGGCCGCTGGCTGAGGTCGTCTACCCCTTCCTTGGTATAGGCCACGAAGAACAAAGTGGCCCGGGGTTTGTGCCCCTCGGCAGTGCCGTCTTTTTCCGCCTCTTCCCTGAGCACGATAGTGCCGCAGGTTACCCGGTAGGGCAGTTCTTTGTCCCCGATACGGATGCTGTGCTGGGTGGTGCAAAGCTGGTCTTGTGGGGTGGGTTTGTTCTCCTCTGGCATGGGCCTATCCTACCGGTACGGAACCGTTTGGGGTAAATCCTTATCCGGGTCAAACCTTGGGGTTTTACCCTAGGGCTGATGAAACGGATGGGGTGGTTTCTGGCCTGGATGGTGGGGGCCCTGGCCTTGGCCCAGGTAGCCCCCGGGGCAACCCAACTGCTAGAGAAGATGCGCCAGGCTCACGGGGGGGCGGCCTTGGCTGGCTTGCGCACCTACCAGGAGACCGCCACCCTCACCACCTTTGTGGGGCCCGAGCCCGAGCACCAGCTCGTGGTGGTTTCGTACGTGGACTTTGCTGCGGAGCGACTGCGGGTAGAGTACCGGGATGGCCCCCGGTTGATTCAGGTGCTCCAGGTAGGCCCTGAGGGGGGACAGAGCTGGAGCGTGATTTCCGGTAGCAAGCCCCTCGAGGCCGAGCTGGCCCGGGAACTGCGCCATGGGCTTTACCAGACCTGGTATGGCCTGCGCCTGGGGGGGGCGGGGCGCGAGGTGGCCCGGCTCGAGGGGCGGAAGACCTTTGCCGAGGCCAGCGGGCAGGCGGTGGTGGTGCGTACCCGCGGGGCCCAAACCACCTATCTGGTCGACGAGCAGAATCGATTGATTGCTGAACGCTACCAAAACAGCCAGGGGCTGTTGACTGTGCGCTATACCGACCTGCGCCGGGTCGCGGGGCTGCTTATTCCCTTCCAGGCTCGCTTGTATGCCGATGGTCGTCTATTCGCTGAGGTGCGGGTAAGGGAGGCCCGGGTAAACCCGCCGTTTTCGCCCCAGACCTTCCGGATGCCCTGAGCGGCTTCTCCTTGTGATGTAGGCAACCCCGATTGGCTAGCTTGGCGCTAAAAATAGGGTATGGGTCAGTGGCGGTTTTGGGGGGTTGGCCTCTTATGGCTGGTGCTGGGCCTGGGCCTGGCCAGTCCGGCTCAGGGGTTGCTCGACGAGGTAAGCCGCCTCTTAAGCGACTATTATGCGGGATTTTCCCAGGTCAGGCCGCAGGAGCTGCGGCAAAAATACCAGGCCGAGCTGGAAAAGGCCTGTGCTCAGGAGGTGGTCTGCCCCACCCAGAAGGCCTTACCCCTGATCCAGGCTATGGTGGCCGAGTTGGGCGACCGCCACACCCGCTACTTCACCCCTGAAGAGTATGCCGAGGTGCAGCGCCGGCTGGCGGGTGGGAGCAGCAGCCGGCCCCAGCTAGGGGTGCAGCTCCAGGTAGTGCCGGGGCTGGAAGGTTTGTTGGTGGTGGAGGTAAGCCCCGAGACACCGGCGGCCGAGGCTGGTTTGCGCCGGGGAGACCGCATTCTGGCCGTCGACGGGGTGCCATTACCCCAGGCTCAAGGGGAACGCCTGGAGTTTTTGCGAGAGCGGATAGGGCTGGGCCAGCCCCTGCGCTTAGGGCTTCAGCGGTTGGGGCAACCCCTCGAGGTCTGGGTGGAACCCCGCATCATCTCGCTGCGCCAGCTTCCCAGCCTGGTGCTGCGGGAGGATGGAGTAGCGCTGCTGCGCATCCCTTCCTTTAGCGGCTACCAGCAGATAGGCCCCCGCATTCACGAGCTGGTACGGCAGGCCCAGCAGGGCGGGGCCTGGGCTATGGTGGTTGATCTGCGCAACAACGGTGGGGGAGTCCTGAGCGAGTGCCTGGTGGGGGCGGGGGCTTTTGTGGAAGAGACCTATCGGCGCCTACAGGACAATTGGCGGGCCAGCGAACAGGGATATAAGGACGGCTACTACTACCACCGCTTGGGGGGGCGCGACCGGCCCCAGTACCAGGTGCAGCCTGCGCGCTGGGCGGGGCCGGTGGTGCTCTTGGTAAACGAGCGAACCGCCTCGTGTGCGGAGTACTTTACCTTCGATGTACAGGAGGGCCGCCAGGCTTTAGTGATTGGCCAGCCCACCGCCGGTGTGGGCAACACGGCCACCCTGTTTTTGCGGTTGAGCGATGGCTCGGGCCTGCAGATAACCACCTCCCGGGCCCAGCGTAAGGACGGCAGCTTCTACCCCGACCGGGTGACCCCCAGCCTACTTTTAGCTGAGGACTGGTACGCTCTGGCCGAGGGGCGGGATACCCTGCTGGAGAAAGCCCTCGAGGTCTTAGCCCAAGCCAAGGTGGGCTTGGAGTAACCTAAGCCCCCTCGAGGTTGCGCAAGCGCTCGGCGAATACCCTCCGGGCCCGCTCGGCCAGGGGGGCCCCTAGCAGCCAGCGCAAGCGAGCGGGATACGGGTTTTTCTCATACCAAAGCGCAAAAACCTCAACCAAGGGGGGGTGCTGGGGGGGAGCCGCGACTTTTTCGACGGCCTGGGGGGCTTGCACCAGGCCAGCCTGAAGCACCCGGGCGTAAAACCCCGGGCGGCCCGCCTGGCGGAAGCGCTTAACAAAGCCGGGGTCGTTCATGTGGGCGGCTAGGGTAGCGCAGGGGATGCGGGGAGCCGAGACCTCGAGCCAAACCGGGCCAATGCGGAAGCGGTCGCCGATGCGCACCGGCTCAGGGCCAAAGCTGGAGAAGGTCAGGTTTTCACCAAAGGTGCCGGCCGCCAGCGGCTGGCCTAGCTCCTCCATCCACCAGTCGTAGTCTTGCGCACTATAGACGTACACCGCCTGGTCAGGGCCGCCGTGGTGTTCCTGGTCGGCGACATAGTCGCCAGCCAGCCCCAACGCATGAACAAAGGCCGAGGCTACCGGGCGCTTGTCAATGCCGCTTGGGCCTTCACCCCGGCTTAAGTTGACGGATACAAGGCGGATCATGGCTGCTTTGGACGCAAAAAAAGCCAGGCTAGCCCGCGCCAAGCCAGCAGCAGGACCAAGGTGGCCCCCAGGGCGATCACCCAGAAGACCAGATAGCTGGTATCTAGGGGCCTTTGCAGCACCATGGCCCGTAGCCACACCCCCGCGCTCACCGCCAGGAACCAGCTTGCCAGCAGATTGCGCCAAGAAGGCCTAGTGTAGGTGCGCAGGAAGGGGGCCAACAGCCACCAGACCAGCAAAATAGGCAGGGCGTTGCGCAGGATGCCACTCAAGTTGACCGGTTCACCGTGGCTTTGCAGGCCCACAACAGCAAAGAGCAGAATACAGGCCGCATCGCCCAAGGCTAGCGTCCGGCCTGGGGGGTGGGGTGGGATGCTTACGGCCATGGGCTATTCCGGCTGGGTGGCTTCGAAGAAGACCTTTTCTGCTCGGTAAGAGCTACGCACCAAAGGCCCGCTGAAAACCTCGAGGAAGCCTTCCTGGTAGCCCCACTCACGGTATTGAGCAAACTCCTCGGGGGTCACATAGCGCGCCACCGGCAGGTGGTGCTGGGTAGGGCGCAGGTATTGGCCCAGGGTGAGCACATCCACCCCTACTGCTCGCAGGTCGCGCATGGCCTGGCGGATTTCCTCGTCACTCTCACCTAAGCCCAGCATCAGGCTGGACTTGGTCAGCACCTCGGGGCGCACCTTTTTGGCGTGGGCCAGCACACGGAGGGTCTGGTCGTAGCCGGCCCTGGGGTCGCGGACCTGCGGGGTCAGGCGGCGCACGGTCTCGAGGTTGTTGGCGAACACGTCCTGGCCTCCTTGCAGAACGGTTTCCACATCGGCCAGGTTGCCCTGAAAGTCGGGGGTGAGGGTCTCGACCTTGACCGAGGGGTCGAGCCGCTTAATCTGCCGTACCGTCTCGGCAAAGTGGGCCGCCCCGCCGTCGGGCAGGTCGTCGCGGTCTACCGAGGTCAGCACCACGTAGCGAAGGCCCATCTCGGCCACTGCCTGGGCCACGTGCAGGGGTTCTAAGGGATCTACCCAGCCTTTGGGGTTGCCGGTGTCCACCGCACAGAACTTACAGGCTCGGGTACACACGCTGCCCAAGAGCATGATGGTCATGGTGCCGTGGCCCCAGCACTCCCCAATATTGGGACACAAGGCCTCCTGGCAGACGGTGTGCAGGCGCAGCCGCCGCGTAAGCTCCTTCAGGCGTTGGTAGTTGGGCCCGGTAGGCACAGTAGCCCGCAACCAGGCGGGTTTGTTGCGGTCTATGGGTTCGGGCCGGCTTTGGGCTACCCCGTTGGGGATAACCTTGAGTTCGATCAGGCCACCGTTTTGGAAATCCTCGAGCTGGATGGTTTTCAGATTGCTCATGCTACTTCCTTTGCCGCGAAGGCGGGGAAGACCTGGGCCAAAGCCTCCTCCACCCGTTCGGCCACCTCGTCTAGGCTAACTTCCCGTCCCAGAATTTTTTGCAGCGAGGTCACCCCCTTGTCCCGGATGCCGCAGGGTACGATGAGGTTGAAGTCCTCGAGCCGGGTGTTCACGTTTAGGGCAAAACCGTGCAGAGCCACATCCTGCCGCACCGCTACTCCAAAGGCGCAGAGCTTTTCTTCCACCGCGGGCCAGCCAGCTACGGGTGCGGGTTTTCGCACCCAGACCCCAGCATAGCCCGGCGTGGGGAAGCTTTCGATGCCGTAGGAGGCGGCCACCTGCACGATGGCGGCCTCGAGCTTGCGCAAAAATCCTCGCACCTGCCGGCCTACGGGAAAGATGGGGTAGCCCACTAGCTGGCCGGGGCCGTGGTAGGTGACATCGCCCCCTCGTTCCACCCAGAAAAGCTCGATGCCCTGGGCACGGTACTGGGTCTCGCTCAAAAGCAGGTTCTCGGGCTTGGCGGCCCGGCCTAAGGTGATGGTGCGGGGGTGTTGCAAAAGCAATAGGGTAGGCTTGCGCCGGCCCGCCACCACCTCGGCATGTACCTTTTTCTGGTATTCCCAGGCCGGGCCATAGGGCACCAGGCCGAGTTTTTCCACCTCGAAGGCGCGGCTCATGAACTACAGCATACTCCTGCTTGGATACCGCGTGAGGAACTGGGTTACAGAGCTTGCAGGGCCTGGAAAGCCTCCTGGTACTCCTGGGCGTCCAGTCCACGCCCAATCACCACCAGGTGGGAAGGGGCCGTGGGGGGATGGCGGGATAGCTCGAGGCTGAAGATTTCCCGCACCGACTGGAAAATCACCTGTTTTTCAAAGCCTTTTACACTGAGAAAGCCCTTGGCGCGCAGCACCGCATCGGGTCGGGCGATCAGGTAGTGGTCGATGAAGGCGTTGACCTTCTGCCGCTCGAGGGGTCGCTCGGCCCGGAGGGTAAAGCTCGTGAGGTGGGGGGTATGCCGGTGGGGGTGGGGCTGGGGCTGCCAGTCTGGGGTAGAGGCCCGCTGGTGCAGCAGCGCTTGGGGGGCCACATTCGCCTGCACGGCGGGGTAAATCTGGCTCAGGGGGTTGAGCTTTTGGATCAGCCCCTCGGCCTCGGCTCTTTGGGTAGGGGAGACCAGGTCGGTTTTGTTGAGCACCACCACGCTGGCGTAGGCAAGCTGAACGGCTCCTTCTGGGCTGTTCTGCAGGGTGCGCTCGAGGTGGCGGGCATCCGCTACGGCGATGATGCCGTCTAGGGCAAACCTACTACGGGCAAAGGGGTCCAGGATGGTCTGGGCCACTGGCACCGGGTCGGCTAGGCCAGAAAGCTCAATCAGGATATACTCGGGTCTATCCTTACGCGCGATCAGCTTGAACAGGGCCGAGGTCAGGTCTTCCCGCCCCACGCAGCACAAACAACCGTTGGCTAGCTCGGCGATGCCGTCGGTATCTACGTTTTCAATCAGGGAGCCGTCGATGCTGGTCTCGCCAAACTCGTTGACGATGATACCGAAGCGGTGTGCCCCGGAGCGCACCAGGTGGTTAACCAGAGTAGTTTTTCCTGCGCCCAGAAAACCGCCGATTATGCTAACGGGTATGCGTTCTTCTGCTGAAACCATACTCTCTACAATAACGCAAACCAAGACCCTATCCTGGCGAAGCCAGGGTGGTGTAAGCCGGTCATACTTTGTAGCTCATCTGTCTCCCCTATCATAGCCTTAGGCATGGACCGCGTGGCTGTTTTTATTGATGGCAGCAACCTGTATCGGGGCCTGGTCTCCACCCTAGGCACCGATTACCGCCTGGATTTTGTGGCCTTTATCTCGGCTTTGGCGGCGGGCCGTCCGCTGTTGCGGGCCTACTACTACAACGCCCCCCTGCCCAACGAGGACCCGGCAGCCAAGGCCCATCAGAGTTTCCTCAACTACCTCAAGCGGGCACCCTACGTCACGGTGCGCTTGGGCCGGCTAGAGCGGCGGGGAGAGGGATTCGTGGAGAAAGGGGTGGATATCCAGATCGCCATCGATATGCTCCGGCTGGCCTATGCCGATGCCTACGATGTGGCCGTTTTGGTCTCGGGCGACGGCGACTTTGCCGAGGTGCTCAGGGTGATTCAGGATATGGGCAAGCAGGCCGAAAACACCACGTTTCAGGTGCTCTCCTCTTACCGCCTGGCCCAGCAGGCCGATAAGTACTACCCGCTGGACGAGCTTCCCTGGGAACGGCTGCGGGCCAAAGGGGCCGAGTCGGTGGCTTTCCCTTTTCCTGATTAGACCAGCCGCCACACCGCCAGTACGCTGGGGTCGATCGGGGTGAGCCGATGCGGGCCCTCGAGGTGGGCTGCTTCGCCTTTGCGCAGGTGGAGGTAGCTTTGATCGGCCAGATCGATTACCACCTCCCCCTCGAGCAACAGGTACAGCCGGGCCTCGGCCACCTCTTCGGGCTGGGTGAGCAGGCAAGCGCGAAAGGCCGCGATGCCTGGAAAGCGGGCCTGGCCCTGGGCCTTGGCAAGGCGGATCAGATGGAGTTTCAAGCTAGGCCCCCACCGCCTCCTTGCGGGTTTTGCCGTAGGCCATACGCAGTTTGAACATAGCCTGACGGAAGAGCTTCAAGGTTTCCTCCGGCGAGCGCCCCAGGGCCCGGGCTACCTCGGGTACGGCTTTCTGCTGCCCCTGGGTGTGGCGGGCCACCTCGGCCTGCTCGGGGGTAAGGCCCACCTGGGGCAGCAGGGCCTCGAGGTCGGCCCAGGTAGCCCTGGGCTGGCTTGGCTTTGCAGGGGCTTTTGGCGCTTTTCCTTTGTTCTTGCCGCTTGCAGGGCGTCGCTGGTTCAGAGCTTGTAGGTCTGGGCCGCCGTAGCGGCGGCAGGCGGGGTTAGCACAGACCCGCTGGCCCGAGCGGCCCTTGGCCATCTCGTTCCAGCCGCAAAGGGGGCACTTTTCCGGCAACAGCGGATCGAAGGCCAAGAAGTCGCAAGAGGGATTGTTGCAGCGATAGTAGGCCTTGCCCCGCTTACTGGTTTTCTGCACCACCTCGCCCGCATGGCACTTAGGGCACTCCAGGCCGGTAGAGGGGGCTTCGTCGCGGGTGTAGGTGCAGGTGGGGTAACGGTCGCAGCTGATAAAGCTGCCATAGCGGCCAAACCGGCGCACTAGCTGGCCCTGCTGGCAGGCAGGGCAGGCCTCGCCGATGGGTTCGGGCTCTTTTTTGGCCTCGAGCCGTTCGGTGTATTTGCACTCGGGGTAGCCGGTGCAGCCCAAAAACTGGCCGAAGCGTGAGACCTTGAGTTCCAAAGGCCGCCCGCACTGGGGGCAGAGCTTGCGCGGCACTTTTTCGTAGTCGCGCAGGAAGGGTTCGTAGAACTCCCGCACCACCTTAGGCCAATGGGCCTTGCCCTCCTCAATCTCATCGAGGCGGGCCTCGAGCTGGGCGGTGAAGTCGTAGGCCACCACATCGGGAAAGTGCTTTAACAGGTAGCCGGTCACCTCGCGCCCCAGAGGGGTGGGCTTGAGGCTTTTTCCAGTGCGCTCGAGGTAGCCCCGGCGCTCGAGGGTCTCGAGGGTAGGGGCATAGGTGGAAGGCCGCCCAATACCCATTTCTTCCAGAGTCTTGACTAAGCTGGCATCAGTGTAGCGCGAGGGCGGCTCGGTGAAGTGCTGTTCGGGCTTCACCTCGAGCAGCTGGGCCTCGGCCCCTTCCCTCAAGGGAGGGAGCTGCTTCTCTCCTTCTTCGTCCTCCCGCCCGTAGACCCGCAAGTAGCCGTCGAATTTAAGTACCGAGCCCACCGCACGGAAGACCAATTCCTCCCCGGCCACCAGCACCGTGGTCTGGTCGTAGACGGCCGGGGTCATCTGGGAGGCCACAAAGCGCTGCCAGATAAGCTGGTATAGCTTGAACTCGTCGTCCTGTAGGTGCTTCCGTACCCCCTCGGGAGTGCGATGAACCGAGGTGGGGCGGATGGCCTCGTGGGCGTCCTGGGTGTTGGCGGCTTTTTTGCTGGCGTAGAAGTTGGGTTTTTCCGGCAGGTACGGCGGGCCAAACTTTTGCGGAATCAACACCCGCACCTCGGCCAAGGCCTCTGCCGAGACCCGGGTGGAGTCGGTGCGCATATAGGTGATCAGGCCCACCGGGCCTTCGGGCAGCTCTACGCCCTCATAAAGCTTTTGCGCTACCCGCATGGTGCGGCTGGCGGTCCAGCCTAGGCGGCTGCTGGCAGCTTGTTGCAGGGTAGAGGTGGTGAAGGGGGGAGGGGCGTTGCGCCGCCGTTCGCGGCGCTCGAGGCTCTGGATGCGGTAGGTGGAAATGGCCCGTGCCCGGTGGGCCAAGCTTTGGGCCTGGGTCTCCTGGGTGATCAGAAAGCCCTGGTTGGTCTGTACCCTTTCCTGGCCTACCCTATAGAGCAGGGCCCGGAAGGTCTGGCCTTCTGAGGTGAAAGTACCCTCGAGGCTCCAGTACTCCTGGGGTACGAAGGCCTCGATTTCCTCTTCCCGCTCAACCAAAAGTCGTAGGGCCACCGACTGTACCCGCCCGGCGGAAAGAGCCCGGCGGCGGAAGGCCATACTCAGTACAGGGGAAAGCTGGTAGCCCACCAGCCGGTCTAGCACCCGGCGGGCCTGCTGAGCATCTACCAGGCTCTGGTCGATGGGGCGGGGCTGCTTTACCGCAGCCTGCACGACCTTAGGGGTGATCTCGTGGAACTCCACCCGCAAGGGCTGGCGTGGGTCGAGGTTCAGAAGCCGAGCCACATGCCAGCCAATGGCCTCACCCTCGCGGTCGGGGTCGGTGGCGATGAGCACCCGCTTGCCTTTGGCCGCCTTCCTCAGCTCGTTGACCACCGGCTGTTTGTCTTTCTTAACCTCGTACTGCGGCGCAAAATCGGCTTCAATATCCACGCCTAGGTCGCGCTCGGGCAGGTCGGCCACGTGGCCCTTGCTGGCCCGCACCTCGTACTCCGCGCCCAGCATTTTTTGAATGCTCTTGGCCTTGGCGGGCGATTCCACCACAACCAGTGTCGAATCCGGCATACGGCTAAGTATATGGGTGAGGCTTGGGTGGTTTGTCAAGCCGCCCCTAGGCTTTTTGCAGGCCGAAGCGGGCCGCGCCTTCCTCGTCGGAGAGCTCGACCAGGTGGCCTTGGGGTTCCTGCGCGCGGAGGGATAGGGCTAAGGTTTCCTCCTGAATCCTGGGGCCATGCTGGGCGATGGCCAGGGCGTAAGGGCCTTCGGCCGTATAGGTGAGGTGAATCCGGTCGGAGACCTTCAGGCCCATCTCCTTGCGGGCCTGCTGGATCAGGCGAATTAGGTCGCGGCAGAGCCCCTCCAACCGCAGCGCCTCATCCAGCCGCACCTCGAGGGCAGCCAGGTAGCCCTCCTCTTCCTCGGCAGCGTAGCCTTCAGGGGAAAGAGCCTCCAGCAGGAGTTCCTCGGGGGCGAGGTGAATCGTTTGCTCCGGTAGCTCTAAGGCTACGGTTTGTCCTGCCCGTACCGCTCGGGCAATGGCCCGGCTATCCATCTGGGCCAAAGCCGCGCGGATGGCCGGCAACTGCTTGCCGTATTTTTTGCCCAGGATGGGTAGGTTGGGCAGCACCCGGTAGGTGAGCAGCTCCTCGCCTAAGGCCAGCACCTCCACCTGCTTAACGTTGAGTTCTTCGGCGATTTCGTTGGCAAAGTGCTGTAGGCCAACCCGTTCTTCCTCGCTGGGGGCGGTGACCAGAAGCCGGGGCAGGGGCATACGGGTCTTGATGCCGCTCTTGGCCCGGGCGCTTCGGGCTAGGCCCACCACCCGCACCACCGCGCCCATCTGGGTAAGCAAGCCGTGGTCGATTAGGGCCGGGTTGGCCTGGGGCCAGTCGGAGAGGTGCACCGACTCCGCGGCCTTTGGCTCTACCGAGCGCACCAGGTTTTGCCACAGGGCCTCAGCCACAAAGGGGGTAAAGGGTGCGCAGAGCTGGGCTACCGTGACCAGCGCCTCCCATAGGGTGGCATAGGCTGCTTCGCGGTCCAGGGCATCCTCGTTTTTCCAGAAGCGGCGCCGGTTGCGGCGCACATACCAGTTGGAAAGCTCATCCACGAAGCGCTCGAGTTCCTTGCCGCCGCCCCGAGCGTCGTAGGCGTCTAAGGCCGCGGTTACCTTCTGGATGAGTTGCTGCACTCGGGCCACCAGCCAGCGGTCCATCTCGGGGCGGATGGCCACCTCGGGCCGCTGGTTCAGGTTGGGGCGATCCAGGTTGGCATAGAGCACAAAGAAGCTATAGACGTTCCAAAGCGTGCCCAAAAAGCCTCGCTGGGCTTCCTGCACCAGTCGCTCGGAAAAACGCTTCTGCTCGCCAGGCTCGGAGGCGGTGAACATATACCAACGCACCGCGTCTGCCCCGTACTTGTCGAACATGGGAAGGGGCTCCACCACGTTGCCCTTGCTCTTGGACATCTTGAAGCCCTTTTCGTCGACCAAATGCCCCAGGCAGATTACGTTTTTGAAAGCGGGCTGGTTGTAGAGCAAGGTGGCAATGGCGTGTAGGGAGTAGAACCAGCCTCGGGTCTGGTCGATGGCCTCGCAGATGAAGTCGGCAGGAAAGTGGCGCTGCCACAGGGCATAGTTCTCCTCGTAGCCCTCCATGGGTTTTTCCCCTTCCAGCATCAGGTGCCACTGGGCGTAGGGCATGGCCCCCGAGTCGAACCACACGTCCAGCACCTCTGGCACCCGGCGGAAGGTTTTGCCGTCCTTGACGAAGGTGACCTCGTCCACGTAAGGGCGGTGCAGGTCTAGGTCGGACAGGTCGCGCCCGGCCAAGGCCGAAAGCTCGCGCACGCTGCCCACGCAGATTACCTCCGAGCCGTCCTCGGCCACCCAGAAGGGCAAGGGGGTACCCCAGTAGCGTTCCCGGCTGATGGCCCAGTCCACGTTGTCCTTGAGCCAGTTGCCGAAGCGCCCATGTTTGATGTGCGGGGGAACCCAATTGATTTTCTCGTTGTTTTCCCAAAGCTGGGCGCGGTAATTGGAAGTCTTGACGTACCAGCTCGGTTTGGCGAAGTAGAGAATAGGGTCGCCGGTGCGGTCGTGGAAGGGGTAGCGGTGGCGAATCTGGCCAGCGTGATACAGTAGACCGCGGGCTTTGAGGTCCTGGATCAGGCCTTTATCGGCCTCCTTGAAGAACTTGCCCCGTTCCTTGCTCACCCGCATGATGCCGTACTCGTCGGTGCCGAAGAGCAAAGGCGTACCATAGCGGCGAGCTAGCTCGAGGTCCTCCGCCCCGTAGACCGGGGCCTCGTGGGCTACCCCTGAGCCATCCTCAGCGCTGACGAAGTCGGCCAGGGCAATGAAGTGCATCACCGGCCGGCCATCGGGACGGCGCTGGCCCTGCGCTTCAACTGCTTCCAGCTCCACGCACACCTCGGGGAAGGGGGGGGTGTACTCCCACCACTCCATATCGGCCCCTTTGAGGTGGGCCAGCACCTCGAGGTCTTCTTTGTGCAAAGCCTGGAGCGGCGCCACCGCCTCACGGGCCAGGATGAGGTGGCCTGCCGAGGGAGAACGCACCAGCGCATACTCCATTTCAGGGTGAACGGCTGCCATGGTGTTGGAGGGCAGGGTCCAGGGAGTGGTGGTCCAGACCAAGATGGCTACCTCGCCCAGCGCTTCCAGCCTTACACCCTGCGCCTCTAGCTTCTCGCGCACAGCCATGGGCGTGGTTTCCAACTTGAGCGGGAAGCGCACGTACACGCTGGGGTCGTCCACTTCACGGTAGCCGTCGGCAATTTCGTTCTGCGAGAGGGTGGTGGAGATGCGCGGGCTGAGGGGTACCACCTTGTAGTCCTGCACGATCATGCCCCGATCCCACATCCGCTTGAGCAGGTTCCACACCGACTCGATGTAGCTGTTGTGGTAGGTCACATAAGCATTTTCCAGGTCCAGCCACATCCCCATCCGCTCAGTGAAATAGTTCCAGTCCTCGATGTTGGCAAAAACCCACTCGCGGCACTGCCGGGTAAACTCGGCGATCTCCTCTTGGTTGAGGGACTTGCGCCCTAGCACCCCTAGTTTTTTCTCCACGGCGATCTCCACCGGCAGGCCGTGGGTGTCCCAGCCGCCCTTGCGGGTGATGTGGTAACCCTGCATGCTTTTGTAGCGGGGGAAGATGTCTTTGAAACTGCGGGCCAGCACATGGTGCATGGCAGGCTGGCCGTTGGCAGTGGGGGGGCCTTCGTAGAAGACGAACTCCCCCTTGGGCGCTGGCTTTTGGTCGGATTTGGTAAAGATGTTGTTTTCACGCCAGAAGGCCAGAACAGCTTCTTCTAGCTTGGGGAAATTGGGTTCGCCTACCTCTTGAAATAGCTTTTTCTCTTCTACCATACGTTGGTTCCTTTCTGAGGCCTCTGGGTCAAACAAAAATCCCACCCCAGGATGCTCCTCAGGTGCGGACGAGAGACTCTATCGAGTTTTCCCGCGGTACCACCGCACTTCCCGAGGGACTAAAGCCCTCGAGCCCTTTAGCGCGCTATTTCGGGCGCACCCGTTGGGTTCTACGCAGCTTTTGGCTGTTTCTTCCCAAAATAGGCTCGGGGTGATTTTCGACCCTCAGGTTGCCGCCTGGCTCACACCCTCCCAGGCTCGCTGCGTGGACGCTGGGGGCTTACTCGTCCCGAGGCTTTACACCAGGGCCAGCCTGTGCAATACTACAACGCTGGCAACCGGCTATCTTGCATGGTAGCAAGCTGCTATCCCCGCGTCAACAAAGCACTTGTTTCTCATCCTCAACCGGCGCTATACTCGGTTGACAATCCGCAACAATGGGCGCGGGAAGGAGTTGGGTATGGATCTATACCTGGATACTGCTGAAGTAAGCGAGATAAAGGAGATTGCGGCCTGGGGCGTGCTGGCGGGAGTCACCACCAATCCTTCCCTGGTGGCTAAGGCAGGCCGCCCACTGGAAGCGGTCATCAAGGAAATCTGCCAGATTGTGCAGGGGCCGGTGTCTGCCGAGGTGGTTTCAACCACCGCCCTAGAGATGGTGGCCGAAGGGCGTCGGCTGGCGGCCATTGATCCCCATGTGGTCGTCAAGCTTCCCACCACCGTCGAAGGGCTCAAGGCTTGCAAAGCCCTAGCCCAGGAGGGGGTTCGGGTAAACATGACCCTGGTCTTCTCAGCTAACCAGGCCTTACTGTGCGCCAAGGCCGGGGCCTGGTGTGTTTCACCCTTTCTAGGCCGCATCGACGACATTTCCTGGGAGGGGGTGGAGTTGATCCGCGAGATTGCGGAGCTTTTCCAGGTGCAAGCCCTTAACACCCGCATCCTGGCGGCCTCTATTCGCCACCCGCGCCACGTAACCCAGGCAGCGATGTTAGGGGCTCACATCGCGACCATGCCTGCCAAAGTTTTTCAGCAGCTTATCAAGCACCCCCTGACCGACCTCGGCCTCAAGGCCTTCCTGGAGGACTGGGCCAGGGCCGGCACCAGGGCGTGAAGCAAAAACAGGAGTTGTGGCAATGCCTAAATCCAGTCCAGTAGACCCCAACGCAGAAGCCCAGGTGACCGTAACCCGCACCGGAAAGCGCATCCGGCGCAAGGCCGAAGAGACCAAGGTTCCCCTGAGCTACCACGAGCTTTCCAGCCGTATCCTGCCTGAGCTGCACCTTTTGGCTGCTGAGGCGGGCATCCCCAACTATAAGAAACTCTCCAAGGACGAGTTGGTGATGCAGCTGCTCTCGCGGGAAGCCAGCGAGGAGGGCCTGACCCTGGCCCAGGGCTACCTCGAGATCAGCCCGGATGGCTACGGTTTCCTGCAGGAGAGCCTCTACAGCCTCGAGTCGCGCACGGTGATTGTCTCGGCGGGCCTTATCAAGCAGTACCAGCTTCGCAGCGGCGATTTCGTGGTGGGGCGGGCTCGCCCGGCCCGAGAGAATGAGCGCTATGGCACCTTGATGAAGGTCGAGGCGGTCAACAACCTTGACCCTGAGGCAGCGGCCAAACGCCCCCGCTTCGACGATCTGATACCCCAGTTCCCCGATCGGCAGCTCATTCTGGAAACCACCCCCGATGAGCTTTCCTGCCGGGTAATCGACCTTCTGGCCCCCATTGGGCGGGGACAGCGGGGGTTGATTGTGGCCCCGCCCAAGGCGGGGAAGACCACCCTGCTCAAGAAGGTGGCTCGTGCGGTTTTGCGCAACGAGCCCGACGTGAAGGTCATTGTGCTTCTGATCGACGAACGGCCCGAGGAGGTCACCGATTTCCGCGAGTCGGTGGAGGGGGCCGAGGTGATCGCTTCAACCTTCGACGAGCCGCCGCAAAACCACATCCGGGTGGCCGAGTTCGTTCACGAGCGCAGCCGCCGGATTGTGGAAGAGGGGGGGCATGTTTTGATTCTTCTCGACTCCATTACCCGCCTGGCCCGGGCCAACAACCTGGTCACTCCCCCCACCGGGCGCACCCTTTCGGGTGGTCTGGACTCAGCCGCGCTACACTTTCCCAAGCGCTTTCTGGGAGCGGCCCGCAACATCCGGGGGGGTGGTTCGCTGACCATCCTGGCCACGGCCCTGGTCGAAACCGGTAGCCGGATGGACGACGTGATCTTTGAAGAGTTCAAGGGCACCGGGAACATGGAGCTCCACCTTTCCCGCCGCCTAGAGGAGCGCCGCATCTTCCCGGCCATCGATATCCTTAAGTCGGGTACCCGGCGCGAGGAGCTTTTGCTGGGTCAGGAAGTGTTGCAGAAGATGTGGCTTTTGCGCAAGGTACTGGCCGATATGGACCCTGCCGAGGCCATGGAAATGCTTTTGGCCAGGCTATCCCGCACCAAAACCAACAAGGAGTTCCTTGCAACTTTGGGGGGGAAGTAGGTATACTTCCTGCGGAAGTTAGGGGGAGCACCGGGTAGGGCACCTGTGCCCGTTGTTCCAGCTAGGGGTGGTGTTTTGCCATTTTCCTAGCCGTAAAAACCAGCCTCGGAGGTTGATTTTGGCCGTAAGTGAACTCTTGAGCAGCACCTTGGCGGCGGGTATTCTTGGGCTACCCCTGGGCCTGCAAGCCAACCTGCCAGGAACCGAGATCGCGGTAGACCCTCCGGTTCGCAAGGGATGGGTTCTGTACACCGTCAGGCCCGGCGACACCCTGAGCCAGATTGCCCAGCGCTACCGGGTGGATATGCGGGCCATTATGTACAGCAGTGGCCTCGAGGGGATTGCCCTGCGTCCCGGCCAGGTTTTGCGCATCCCTTTGGTCGACGAAGCCCCCAGCGAGGTGCGGCTGCCTCCGGGGGTTCAGGTCTACATCGTGCGGCGGGGCGATACCGTGGAGTCGGTGGCCCGCCGTTTCGATCTGACGGTACTGGGGCTGGTGTCTGCCAACCCGGGTCTGCCCAGCCTTGACCGGCTCGAGGTGGGTTCTGCCCTGTACATCCCTACCAAGGAGCCTGGCTTGCTGCTGCGCCTCAAGCCAGGGGAGACCATCCAAGACCTTTCCCGCCGCTTTGGTCTATCCATGCTCGAGCTGGCTCGGGCCAACGGCCTGAACTCGCCCACGGACGTAGGCCCTGGCGACTTCGTACTATTGCCGGGCATCCAGGCCCGAACCACCTACGAGCGCCTTTTGCAGATTCGTGAGGCTGAGCGCAAGGCCCGCGAGGAGGAGGCCCGCCGCTTAGCGGAGGAACGCCGCCGGCAGGAAGAGGCCCGGCGCAAGCAGGAAGAGCAGCGCCGGCTTCAGGCCCAGCAGCGGCATCGGCAACAAGTCCAGAGCCAGGCCCGTCTGCGTCCAGCCAACGCGGTGGTGGCTGCTGCCGGGTATCGCTGGCCCATGAGCAACTTCACCATCACCACCTACTATGGCCGTCGGGGGGTTTTCCAGCGTTTTCATACCGGCATCGACCTGGCTGCCCCCACTGGGACGCCCATCTACGCGGCTAGGGCTGGCCAGGTGAGCGTTGCCGGTTGGAGCCGCTTTGGCTACGGTCTACACGTCATTATCGACCACGGCGAGGGGCACGAAACCTTATATGGTCACATGTCGCGTATCGCAGTTCGCCCAGGCCAGTGGGTGGCTCGAGGGGAGCTTATCGGTTATGTAGGCTCGACGGGTTGGAGCACAGGCCCTCACCTCCACTTTGAGGTGCGCGTCGGAGGGGTGACGCGCAATCCCATGGCCTACCTGCCGTAGCGCTTTAGGGGGGAGCACGTCAATAAGCCCTAGACAAGCCTTACGGCCCTGTTCCAGCAGGAACATGCTTTCGGCAGGAAATCCCCCAAAGCCAGCTTCTTGTCACCGTGCACCAAGCGCAGATGGCCGGGGATATGCCCCACCCATACCCCCTCGGTGCTGGGAGAAAGCCAAAGCCGCTCGAGGGTGGGGTCCTTCGTGGCCTGGCCCATATCGGTAGCCTCTACCAGCAAGAGTAGCCTCCGGCGGCGCTCGGGATGGCCACCCAGGTACTGAAGGGAGACCAAGGGTTCGGGAACCCCCTCGAGCGCTGTAAAACAGATCTCACCCACAAGGTGGGCGGGATGGGTTTCCAGGCATATGGTCTTGCCAAAGGGGATGAGGCTGCCGGCGGCAAGCGCTGCCTCGTTCTCTTTGGTGTAGATTCGCATCTTCGGGGGGACGGCCAACAGCCGCAACCCGCCCCTAGAAAGGCGCAAACACAGGCCGGTGAGGGTGGGCATACCCAGCTTCTCACCCAGGTCTATGGTGCCTAGGCCCCCTAGATCGAAGCGGATAGGGTAGCCCGTGCTCGGGGTGTAGGTGGCTTTCCCCCAACAAGCGAGGCTGGCCTGACGCTGTTTTGTAACCATAAGTCTCCCGAAAAATTCGTTACAGGCACGTCTGCCCTCAGCCTTATCGCTTGAATCCCCTTTTGAGGGGGTTATCCGGGCCTGCGCTTCACTATACATACATCGGCTTTCAGGCATTCACCAGGGCTTCCAACTCGAGGTTGTGGCTGGTGGAAACAGGCCACTGAAGCTCAAAAGAATCTTAGAGCGACTTTTACTCTGAAAAAGTTTTATACTAACGATAGTTGTACAGGGGGTCTAGTATGGCCAGGATCAAGGAGCGGGAGAACTACAGATTGCGGCTAAAGGCGGTTGGTTTGCGCCATACCTTGCCCAGGGAACGCATCCTAGCCTACCTTGATCGCAAGAACGTCCACCCCACACCCGAGGAGCTTTACCAGGCCTTGAAGAAAAAGGGCTTTGCAATCGGACTCTCGACGGTTTACCTGAACCTACAGGTCTTGCGCGATGCGGGGTTGTTGTGGGAGTTCAAAGATCAAAAAGGCAACACCCGCTACGATGGCTTCACGGAACGGCACCATCACCTATTCTGCCTGCAGTGCGGCAGAATAGAAGATGTGTTGCCTAGGGACTTGCCTGAATTCGAGGCCGAGCCCGTTCGCAAAGCGATAGAGGGCAGGAACGGCTGGTTCGTGGAGGATGCCCGTTTGGAGATGCGTGGGGTCTGCCCAGCCTGTCAGTGACCGAGCAGTTCAACCAGGGTGCGCACTCCAAAGCCGGTGCCCCCGGCTGGCCCTAGGTCGTGGCTTTTCTCGCTGTAGGCCGGGCCGGCGATGTCCAGGTGTACCAGGGGTTTATCGGTAAACTCCGCCAGGAATAAGGCCGCGGTGATGGCACCTGCAGACCGGCTGCGTCCGTGGGTATTTTTTAGGTCGGCGGTGTCGGACTTGAGGGCCTCGAGGTACTCCTCTTCTAAAGGCAGCGGCCAGACTTTTTCACCCGCGCGCTCAGCGGCTTCCTGTACCTCACGGCCCCAGCGCGGCTCGTTGGTGAAGAGCCCGGCTACCTTCTCGCCCAAGGCCACCACACAGGCCCCGGTCAGGGTGGATAGCTCCACAATGGCATCGGCCCCCTGCCGATCGGCGTAGGTGATGGCATCGGCCAGGGTTAGCCGGCCTTCGGCGTCGGTGTTGAGCACCTCAATGGTTTTGCCCGAAAGGCTGGTGAGCACATCGGAGACCCGGTAGGCTGCCCCGGAGATCATGTTCTCCGCAGCGGCGATATAGGCCCGCACCTCCACTGGGGGCTGTAGCCGGGCGATGGCCTGCATGGCCCCTAAGACGGCAGCGGCCCCAGCCATGTCGCCTTTCATGGTAATTTGGCTTTCCGAGGGTTTGAGCGAGTATCCCCCGGTGTCGAAGGTCAGCCCTTTGCCCACCAAGGCGACGGTGCGCCTCGAGGCCGTCTGGGGTTTGTAGGTTAGCTGGATGAAGCGGGGCGGGTTGGCCGAACCCTGGGCCACGCCGTAGTAGGCCCCCATACCGGCCTCTTGGATCTGCTGCTCGTCCCAAACCTCCACCTCGAGGCCTAAGGCCTGGGCCATTTCGCTGGCGCGGCGGGCCAGTTCTACCGGGGTCAGGACGTTAGGGGGCTCGTTGACCAGGTCGCGGGCGTAGTGGACGGCCTGGGCCACCACCTCGGCTCGAGCCACCGCTGCCCCTGCAGCGCGGGCCAGCCACAGGCGGAGTTTTTCACTCCGCTTGCCGCTGGGGTTGCTGGTTTTGTACTTAGCCCAGCTATACCCGCCCAGCAGCGCCCCCTCGGCCAGCGCGTAGCTGGCCGCTTCCTTGCCGAATTTTTCTGCTAGGAAGGTCTCGCTGGCGGCCTCTTTAAAGCCCAGCTTAGCAACGGTTTGCACCAGCTTGGCCCCTGCTTTGCGCACGGTTTCTAGGCTGACCCCTCTTTTTTTGCCTAGCCCAAAGAGCAGGGCGAACTCTGGGCCTTCCTTCTGGCTTCTTTGTGAGGATAGCGGCACCAGCAGACTTTCCCCGAACTCGCCCTTAAAATGCAGGGCCTGCATCATGCCGGAAAGGGCTTTCCGATGCTTTTGATCGAGCTTCTGCCCAGCCTCGCTTAACTCACCTCCCCAGACCCCCACCACAACCAGGGGGGCAGGGATTTCCTCTACAAAGCGGCGCGCTGCTTTTAGTGTGATTTCCATACCGTGCGAACTATAACACAAAACGGGCTGTTGCCAATGCTTGGGCTGAGGCTGGCTTTTGTTCGGGGCCAGCAAAATCCGGATGGGCTGGGCTTGCAGTAGGGCAAAAGCGGCACTGAGGGAAAGACCTCAGGGGTGATGTGGCCCGCCCCATCGGCTATGATAGGGGAGATGAGGCTTAGCGCTCGGATTTCGCGTTTTTGGCAAAAAGTGGGTTTTTCCTCTAACCAAGCTGCCCTAGGGGGCAGTGCGGCCCTCGAGGGGGTGATGATGAAGGCACCGGAGGCCTGGGCCTTGGCGGTGCGGCTGCCCAATGGGCAGATTCACGTGGAGCGCCACGAGGAAGTGGCCCTGACCAAGAAGTATCCCTGGGCCCGGTTGCCCTTGCTGCGGGGGGTGGTGGCCTTGTGGGATGCCCTGAGCATCTCTTACAGGGCCCTTTCTCGCAGCGCTGAATTAGCCGGGGAGGAAGAGGAAAAGCTTTCTGGTCTGGCGATGTACGGCACCCTTGCGGTCTCTTTGCTTGTTGGGCTCTTCCTGTTCGTATGGCTGCCGGCCCGGCTGGCGGGTTTGTTGGTAGACGAGGAGCGCTTCCGCTTTTTGTTTTACCTGCTGGCGGCCCTGTTCGAGACTGCTATTCTGATTGGCTACCTGGTCTTCATTGGCCGGATGAAGGATATGCAGCGCTTTTTCATGTACCACGGCGCCGAGCACAAGGCCATCGCCGCTTACGAGAAGGGCCTCGAGCTCACGGTGGAGAACGTGCGTGCCCAGCCGGCCTACCATCCCCGCTGTGGTACCAGCTTCATCGCCTTTACCGCGGTGGTGGGGATTTTTATCTACAGCTTCTTTCCCCCGCTAACCCTGGCCTGGTACTGGATTTTCCCTCGCTTGCTGCTTATCCCGGTGGTGGCGGCGGTTTCCTTCGAGGTACTGCGCTACTCGGCAGCCCACCACGACCCCATCTCTCGCCTGTTCCGTTGGATAGGCTTTAAGTTCCAGATGCTCACCGTACGGGAACCTACCGACGAGATGATCGAGGTAGCCATTGCCAGCACCAAGGCGGCTTTGGCCCGGCCCCTCCAGAGGCCAGAGGTGGTGGCCTAGTCCTGCCAGCGCACCCGGCTACCGGCGGGGGATTTTTCCACCAAGAGTCGGGCTGGTAACCGCTCGGCTAAAGCCTCCACGTGGGTGACGATGCCAACCAGGCGGCCCTGTGTAGGCAGGGCTTCCAACACCCCGGCGACCTGTTCTAGGGTTTCCCCGTCGAGGGTGCCGAAACCTTCGTCGAGGAACAAAGCCCCGATCCGGCCCCGCGAGAGGTGTTCGGAAAGGGAAAGGGCCAGGGAGAGGCTGGCCATGAAGCTCTCGCCCCCCGAGAGGGTGCGCACCGGGCGGGAGGCCTGGGTCCAGCGGTCGAGCACCTTGTACTCGCCTTCCTCGAGGTGCAGGCTGTAACGCTGGTGGGAAAGGGCCTGGATCAGCGCAGAGGCCCGCTGTAGGAGGCTGGCTTGGTAGCGCTCGAGCAAAAACGCTGGGAAGCGGTCGCTCCGTAGGTCTTGGGCAAGGGTTTGCCACAGGTCGTGTTCTTTCTCCAAGGCGGCTTTCCTTTTTTCCAGTGCCCGCTGGCGCTCCAATTGCATTTGCAGGCTTTCCAGTCTGGTCTGGGCACGCCCCAGGCGTTGTTGAACCTCGCTTAGTGCTCTTTGGAGGGTGTGGAGCTGGGCTTTTTTCTCGGCAAGCTGGGCCTCGCTCACCGGCTCTTCCTGGCGGATGTTCTTGAAGCGCTCTAGCTGGGATTCGATCTCCACCCCTTCTCGCTCGTGCTGCTCCTTTCGCTGGCGCAGGGCCTGCACCTCCGAGGGATGGAGAAGGGCCTGTTTCAGGGCCTGTGGACTGGCGAACCGGGCCTCTTGCAGTAGGGTTTGTAGGGTGGCTTCTTGTCGGGTGAAAGCCTCTTCCAGAACCCGCACGCGCTCCTCTTGGCGCAGGGATAGGGCCTGGGCTTCCTTTAGCTGGGCCTCGAGTTCAGCCAGCTGCCGGGCTTGGGCCTCCAGGGTCTGGTGCTGTTGGCGCAGGTTGGCCGCGTAGGCCGCGACCGGCAAACCCCCCGTGGCCGCGCGGATGGCTTGGGCCAAGGCGGCCAGGCGGCGGTTCTGCTCTTCCCGCAAGGCTTCCACCGGGCCTAGCCCCTCTAAGCGGGCCTGGAGGGTGGCAAGCTCAGCGCGGGCCTCGGCCTCTTCTTGTCGGCGCTGGGAAAGCCGCTGATTTAGCCTAGGTAGGCTCTCTAGAAGCTGTTTGTGGCGCTCCTGTTTGGCCCTGTATTCGGCCCGCAGCTCCTCCAACGCCTGGGTTCGGGCCTTTAGGTCTGCCTCCAGCAGGGCAAGGTCGGCCAGGGCGCGGGGCGGGGGGAGCTGAACGAGGGGCTGTTCGCACAGCGGGCAGGGCTGGCCCAGGTGCAGATGGCTGCGGAACGCCTGGAGGCCCTGGCGGGCCCGTTCTTGCTCTAGGGCCGCCTCAGCCTGTTCTTTGGCAGCCTTGGCGGCGATGCCTTCCGCCTTGAGGTGCTCGAGCTCTTTTTCTAAGGCGCTGGCTTCCTCCTGGGCTTTTTGTAGCTCGGCCTGGGCTTCGTCCAGGGCCTTTTGCGCCCGCCGGTGCCACTCCTGTTGCCGGCTGAGTTCGGCTATTTGGCGCTCCGCGTTGTGCAGAAGCTCGAGGCGCTCTTCGTCAAAGGGCAAAGGAGAAGGGTGCTCTAGGTTCAGGTGGCCCCCGTAGCGCTTGAGCCAAGCTTCCTGGCTTTGCAGCAGGGGAAGCTGGTTCAGGCGCTCTTTGAGTTCTTCCAGCCGGCCAGGGTCGAAGCCCCGGCCTAGGGTGTGGTACCGGGCCTCTAGCGCCCCCAGCTTTTCCTTTTCCCCCTCGAGCTGAGCATGCGCTTGCTCTAGCTCGCTTTGGCTTTTCTCAAGAGCCTCCCAGTGCGGCCAGATACGCTCGGCCCGATCATGTCGCTCCAGCCGCGCGGCGACCTCCTGCATGTGGGGCCGTTCTTTTTCCCACTGCTCCCGGCGACGGCGCAGCCTGGCCAGCTCGAGGTGCTGCTGGTATCTTTCCTCCAGGGCGCGTAGCTCCTTTTCTTCTTGCTGACGGCGGCGCTCCAGTACGCCTGCCTCTTGCGCTAGCTTTTTTAGCTCCTCTTCCAGCGCGGCCACCCGGTCTTCCCGGGCCTCGGCCAGGGCAGAGAGTTCCCCCTCCAGGCGCTGTATTTCCTCTTTCAGGCTTTTCTGGTGGGTGGATGCCCGTTCCTGCATGGCCTGCAGGGACTCCAGACCGTAAAGCTTGATCAAGGTCTCGCGCCGCTCCTTAGGCGAACCGCGCAGAAACAGGTCGAACTGCCCCTGCGGCAGCAGGATAGCCCGGGTAAAGGTCTCGTAGTCCATGCCCAGGATTTCCGCCAGTTTGCCGTCTAGCTCCCGTGCTTTTTCCGAGGACGGGTGGGTTTTCCACTGGCCCTGTCTGAGGTATTCCAGCCGGTTCTGGTTTTCCCGGCCCACCACCCGTACCACCCGCCAGCTCTCTTCTCCCAGGGCAAAGGTGAGTTCGACCTTGGCCGACTCGGCGGCAGGGTGCTTGAGTTCCCTAAAGTCCCTCGAGCCCAGGCGGGGGGTGGCTTTGTAGAGGGCAAAGGTGATGGCGTCGAGCAGGGTGCTCTTGCCAGCTCCGGTCTGGCCGGTGATGGCGAAGAGTTCGATATCGTCGAAGCTAATTTCCTGGGGCTGGATATAGGCCCCAAAACCTTCGATGCGCAGTTTGAGCGGTCTCATAGGTTCTAGGCTTCAGCGGCGTGGGCTTCGGCGAAGACCTTGCGGAAAGCGTCCAGCAGCTCAGGGCTGGCGGCCTGTCCGGTGCTCTTTCGGTACTGGGCGTAGGCCTCTATCCAGTCCAGGTTTTCCGGCGGGGCTGGGGGCTGGTTCGAGTTGGGGTCTGGGGGGCTAGTCTCTACCTCTACCTCGAGCAGGCCAGGCAGCTCCTTGAATAGCCGCTCGCGCAAGCCGGGGCTAGGGGAGCCCTCGAAGATTATCTTGCTGTAACCAGCGAAGGTGCGCACCTCTTCCAGGCGACGGTCCAGCGAATCGCTATTCAGGCGGAAGGTTTTGAGGGGCCGGCCCCAGCGCTCGTTGACCGGGTGCACCTGGGGGGGCAGGCCAGGCTCGAGCTCCACAATCAGGGCCCCACGGGGGGTTTCTTCCCCCTCGCCGAAGTCGAGTTGGATGAGCGAGCCCGCGTACCAGGCTACTGGAGCCTCGGCCACCGGCTGCTGGCGGTGTAGATGGCCCAGAGCCACATAGCTTAGGCGCTGGGGCAGATCGGTGGGTTGCAGCGCATAGCTGTTGGTGGTGTGAAAGGTAAACTCCCCTCCTCCCAGCCGACCTCCGGCCACGGTCAAGTGGGCTACCAGCAGGTTCAGGTCGGAGCTTAGGCCCTGGGCTAGGTTTTGTAGGATTTTCTGCATTCCCAGGCCGTACTGGGCCTTCCACTGGGCTGCATCACCTTCCAAGAGGTGCAGGGCCTTGACCAACCGGCGCTCGGAAAGGAAGGGCAGCAGGGCTATCCGGGCCTGCTGGAAGGGTACCACCCCCCCCTCCTCGGCGAAGCGCACCTGACCCAAAACCTTGGCCCCGGTCAGGGAGAGCAGCGGGGCTAAGGCCTCGAGGCGCTCGCGGCTGTCGTGGTTGCCGGCAATGACCATGGCCGGAACCTTTTGCTCGAATAGACCTAGGAAAAACTCGTAGGCCAGAGCCTCAGCCTCGGCGGAGACCACGCTGCGGTCGAAGAGGTCTCCGGCTACCAGCACCAAATCGATCCGCTCGGAACGAACCAGCTCCAAAAGGCGCTTTAGGGCCTGCCCTACCTCGGCGGTGCGCTCCTGCCCCTTGAGTACCTTTCCCAGGTGCCAGTCTGCTGTGTGCAGAATCCGCATGGGCAGATTCTACCCCAAGAAGGTTGGCCCGTTGGGCCAGGCCAGGTATAGTCTGGGGGGCGTTTTTTATGTCGCGCATACGGCGAAACACCCTCTTGGTCATGGCGGGTACCCTTTCCAGCCGCCTGTTGGGACAGGTGCGCCAGACCGTCCTAACCAATCTGCCCCTTCCCGACGTCACCAAGGATGCCTTCTGGATGGCCTACCGCATTCCCAATTTGTTGCGCGAGCTTCTGGCCGAGGGAGCCATCCAGAACGCCCTTATACCGGTGTTGACCAACCTCCCCCCGGCAGAGGCGCGGGTGTTTGCCCGCCGCTTTGGGGCTTTTCTGCTGGGGATTAACCTGCTCATTTTGGGCCTTGGCCTGCTGTTCGCCCCGGCCATCGCCCAGGCCTTGCTCTGGCTGGCTGAGCTGGCCCGGGGCCAGGCCAGCCCCTTGCGCGATCCGCTGGTCTTCGAGCAGCTGGTTTTGCTGATCCGGCTGGTTATGCCCTTTTTGCTCTCCATCTCCATGGCGGTGTTGTTTTCTTCCATGCTTCAATCGCGGGAGCGTTTCGGCATAACCAGCTTCAGCCCGGTAGCCTTCAACCTGGCTTCCATTGGCCTGATGCTGCTTTTCCCCAGCAGCGTGGTGGCCCTGGGGCTTTCGGTAGCTTTGGGGGGGGCGTTGCAGGCTTTGGTCCAGCTTCCGGCATTGCGGGGGTATGGCCTCGAGTTCCGCTGGCATCCCGCTTTCCGCCAGGCTCTAGGGCGGATTGGCCCTTTTGCCTTCACCACCTCGGTGCGACAGTTTTTGAACCTGGTGCTCTTGAGCATCCTGGCGGCCTACCCTTCGGCAGCAGTGACCGGATTCCAGAATGGCGAGCTCATCTTCACCACTGCGTTGGGCTTGCTGGCGGTTTCGCCAGCCATGGCGGCTTTTCCCCGCCTTTCGGCCCTAGCCCAGGACGACCGAGCCGCCGCCCGGGCGCTGTTGGGGCGTCTTTTGCACCGGTTGGCGCTGCCGCTGGCCTTTGTGGCTGCCATGATGGTGGCGCTGGCGCCTTGGGTGGTGGGCCTGCTTTATGCCCTTACCACCAACTTCTCCGAGGCCAATCGTGCTTTTACCACCCAGACCCTGATGGCGCTGGGCCTGGCCCTTCTGCCCTGGGGTCTAAACCAGCTCATGCTGCGCGGGTTCTATGCGGTAGGCCAGGTGGGTTCAGCGGTTCAGGTGACGGTAGGGGTGGCCCTGCTTAACACCCTGGGCTACTGGCTTTTGCGCGACCAGGGCTTGTTCGCCTTAAACCTGGCCACTGCCGTAGCGGGCTGGGTGGGCCTAGCCGCCTATGCCAGGCGCTTGCAACGCCTGGCTATGCTCGAGCCCACCCAGCTATGGCCCGTGCTGGTCAAGGTGCTGCTGGCCGCCTTGCCGGCGGGCTGGGTAGCCCACCAGGTGGCCCAGCACTTTGGCTTTCCCACCTTCTTTCTGCAAAACCTGCTGCCGTTGGCCGCCGGAGGTTTGGTGGGGCTGGGTGTATTTGTGGGGATCGCCTACCTTTTGAAACTGCGCTAGCTGGCCGATGGCTTGGGGGCAGATTGTTCTTTGGCTGGTTTCAACTCGCGCAACAAGGCCAGGCGCAAGCGGGCAATCTCGGCCTCGAGGCGGTTTTGCTGGATGTCCAGCTCGTCGCGCAGCCGGATGATTTCCTCCACCCCGGCCAGGTTGACCCCCAGCTCCTGGGTCAGGCGGCGGATTTCTCTGAGTTTCTCCACATCCCGCTCGGAGTACAGCCGGGTCTTGCCCGAGGTGCGGCTGGGGGTTACCAGACCCTCGCGCTCGTATAGGCGCAGGGTTTGGGGGTGCATGCCCACCAGTTCGGCAGCCACCGAGATGATGTAGACGGGCCGGTCTTTCTCGTCGAGCTTTGGGCTAGGCCGCTGACCTGGGGCGGGCAGGGCCGGGGGTGTTTTGAGGGCCTCCAGCTTCTCGCCCAACTCGGCCTTCAGCCGCTCCACTTCTTCGCGGAAGCGCTGCTCGAGGGCCCACAGCTCATCACGCAGCCGCATGATTTCCTCCACCCCGGCCAGGTTGACCCCCAGCTCCTGGGTCAGGCGGCGGATTTCCCGCAGTTTTTCCACATCCCGCTCGGAGTACAGCCGGGTCTTGCCCCCCGAGCGCTTGGGTCGGATCAGCCCCTTGCGCTCATACAGGCGTAGGGTCTGGGGGTGCATGTCTACCAGTTCGGCAGCCACCGAGATGATGTAGACGGGACGGTCTTTTTTGTCCATAAACGAAGCGGGCTAAACGCCCTTGATAAAAACATTATACGAAAACCTCCAAAATAAATGTAAAGGGCGTTGTCCGTAGGTTTGTTGGCTGGGTAGCTTCCGAGAAAAGCTCCTCCAAACTTGTACCCTAAAGCCGACACCAACGTGTGAGGCATGGCCTTTTTAGTGACTTTGCTCGAGCCCTCACCCTAGGGTAGGGGGCATAGGGGTATCTCTGGCGTTGCGACGCTACCGGGGCTTAACCTGCGGGGTGGCCGAGAGCACCAGCCGTACAAAACGGATAAGCCGGGGAAAGCGGCCCCAGCGCCTGCGGTCGGTGGCTATGCGCACCAACCACTCTATTTTTAGCCGCTGGGCCCAGCCGGGGGCCCGCTGAACCTCTCCGGCCAGTACGTCGAGCATACCCCCTACACCGATGGCGACCCGGGCCCCAAGCCGGGCCTTGTTGCGGTGGATGAAGGTATCCTGCCGCTCACCCATACCCACCACCAATAGGTCGGGTTGGGCTTGCCGAATGGCCTGAACCACGGCTTCTTCGTCCTTGAAGTACCCATCCTGTACACCGCAGACCTGGACGCCCCAGCGGGCCTGGGCGGCCTCGGCAGCCCGCTGGGCTACCCCCGGGGCGGCCCCCAGAAAATAGACCCTGAGCCGGGGGCCCATACGGGCAAAAATCGCTGGTAAGATCTCTGCGCCGGGTACCCGGTCGGCCAGGCGGAAGCCGGTCAGCCGCCGCACAGCCCAGACAATGCCCACCCCATCCGCGGTAACCAGCTCGCTTTCCCACAGGGCCTGGCGCAGAGCAGGGTCGCTTTGCGCCCGTACTACCGCCTCGGGGTTGGTGGTGATGATCTGCTGGCAGTGGGCCTGGGGTTGGGCGATTTTCGCCTCGATCCAGTCCAGGGTCTGTTCCAGGCTCACCAGGTCTACCGGGGTTCCCAGAATAGCCACGCGCTGCATAGCCTATCCTGCCTGGAAACAAAAGCCGTATCGGTCCTTGGAAAGACCGTAGCGTTGGGCCTCGAGCACCCGCACCTGACAGAGGCGGGGCACCTTGTCTTCCACGCTGACCAGGCTGCCCAGGGCTAGCTCTTCGCTCTGGCCGGCTTTGAGCAACCGTTGGCCTAGCTCAGACTGCACTAGGGATTCCTGAGGGTCGGGGAAGGATTTAAGTAAGCTGATGGCCAAGCGTGCCCCTTCTTGTAGGGCATTAGGTTGCTCTAGGGATTGGTGCAGCCGTTTGGCAATGAAACCCGCGGCCACGGTGTTGGCTAAGCTGGGCTCGAGGGCTTGGGCTGCCGCCACCACGGTGGTTATCTGCTTAGCCAGGGCGTACTGGACAGCATGCCGGGCATTGCGGAAGTAGGCCAGGGCGCTTCCCACCGGCATCTGTTCCAATGAAGCGGCCAGGTCGCGCGACAAGAGTACACAGGTTTGGCCCTCGAGGCGGAGCCTGCCCAGGGTTTGCAGCGAGAGGCCCTGGTGGAAGCCCTCGGGGGGAAGCCCCTCTTCTTCCCCTAATAGAAGGCCCCCTTCCTCAGCCAGGATGCGGGCTGCCCGCACGCTTTTAGCCACCCAGACCGCCCGGGCCCCACCTGCCAACAGCAGGCCCACCGCACTGCCGTAAAACACGTCTGCCAAAAGCACGGGCTGAGGGTAAGGAGGGTTGGGAACCAAATCGACCCGGAGTGTCACGTGGGGCTAGCCTCCATAAAATTCCTGCGGCATTATAAGCCACATTGGTGGGTTGAAGCCGCACTAGCTGCGCAGCAGCAGCACCGGGCCCTCGCCCAGTGGGGGAAGGTCGGCCAGGCTTTCCAGGCCAAACAGCTCCAAAAAGCGCTCGGTGGTTCCGTACAGCTTGGGCCGTCCAATAGCCTCTTTTTCCCCTACCACCTGTACCAGTTGGCGCTCTAGTAGGCTTTCCAGCACCCCCTCCACACTTTTGCCCCGTAGGGCTTCCAGCTCGGCCCGGGTGAGGGGTTGCTGATAGGCGATGAGGGCCAGCACCTCGAGGGCAGCCTTGGATAGGCGCGGTGGGGTAGGGCGCAAGACCTGCTCCACTGCGGCAAGGTGCGAAGGATGAACCACCAGCCGCCAGCCCCCGGCCACCCGCTCGAGCTGTACACCGGTCTTGCCCTCGCGAAGCTCGTGCTCGAGGGCCACGATGGCCCTGAGCAGGGCTTCCTCTGGGCCCAGGGGTGCGAGCTCGCGTAGGGATAAGGGCCGGCCTGCGGCGAAGAAAACCGCAAGAATCTGGGCTTTTAGGGTTGGGGTATCCGGTGTGCTCATGTCACCTACGCCTAACCTTCCCGTGGCTATACTAGGGGCAGTATGCCAACCTATCAATATAAGGCCAGGGATAAGCAGGGGCGGCTGATAAACGCGGTGATTGAGGCCGACGATATCCGCACAGCCGCCCGCGCGCTGCGGGAAAAGGGCCTGTTCATCGCCGAGATTAAGGAACCGGGGCGGGGCCTGCAGGCCGAGATCAAGCTACCGGGTCTGGAGCCTAAGCCGGGGTTGAAAGACCTCGCCATCTTCAGCCGCCAGCTGGCCACCATGCTCAACGCGGGCCTTCCCATTGTGCAGGCCCTGGCTATTTTGGAGAGGCAAACCGAGAAAAAGAAGTTCCAGGAGATTCTCAAGCAGATTCGTACCGAGGTGGAGGGAGGGGCTAACTTCAGTGAAGCCCTGAGCAAGCACAAATTGTTCAGCCGGCTCTACATCAACCTAGTGCGGGCCGGTGAGACCTCGGGTACCCTGGACGCCATTCTGGATCGCTTGGCCACCTTTTTGGAAAACGAGCTGGCCCTTCTGGGCAAGATTCGCTCGGCCCTGACCTACCCGGCCATTGTGTTTGTGTTTGCGGTGGGGGTGACCTACTTCCTCTTGACCAGCATAGTGCCGCAGTTTGCCCAGATTCTGACTGGCCTAGGCTCCGAACTACCCCTTTTGACCCGCGCCCTGATGGCCATCTCCGATTTTCTGCGCCAGGGTACCCTCTTCATCCTTTTGATAGCGGTAGGGCTTTACTTTGCCTACCGCTCCTATTACCGCACCGATAAGGGGCGGCACCAGATCGATCAGATCAAGCTCAAGCTGCCGGTGTTCGGCAACCTGATGAAAAAAAGCGCCCTGGCTCGCTTTTCCCGCACCTTTGGCCTTCTGATTTCCAGCGGGGTGAACATCGTCGAAGCCCTGGACATTACCAAAGGAACCGCCGGGAACGCCATTGTAGAGGACATCCTCGAGCAGACCAAGATCGCCATCCAGGCCGGTGAGCCGCTCTACACCACCATCCAGGCCAATCCCCAGGTCTTTCCGCCTATGGTCAGCTCCATGATGGCCATTGGCGAGGAGACCGGGGCTTTGGATACCATGCTGATCAAGATAGCCGACTTCTATGAGCGTGAGGTGGATGAGGCCGTGAGCGCCCTCACTGCGGCCATCGAGCCTCTGATGATTATCTTCCTGGGCTTTATCGTGGGCGTGATTGTGGCCGGGATGTTCCTGCCGCTGTTCAAGATCATCGGAACCCTGTCAGCGCAATAATCGCCTGGGCCACCTCGAGGTCCACCGGCATCACCGAAAGGCGGTTGCCCCGGCGCAGCAGGGGAAGCTGGTCGGGGCTAAATTGCTGCCGCAGGGCCTCTAGGGTTAGCATGCTGGGGAATTTCGCCGCAAAGCCTACCCGCACCGTCCACCAGCGGGGCTGCTCCGGCTTACTTTTGGGGTCGAAGTAAGGGGAGTGGGGGTCGAACTGGGTAGGGTCGGGGCAGGGGGCCTCGAGCACCCGGCAAAGCCCCACGATGCCCGGAGGTTGGGTGCTGGAATGGTAGAAAAAGGCCAGGTCGCCTACCTGCATGGCCCGTAGGTAGTTGCGCGCCTGGTAGTTGCGCACCCCATCCCAGAGGGTGCTTTGCTGTTGGGCGAGGTCGTCGATGCTGTAGACCTGGGGTTCAGACTTGAGTAGCCAGTAGCGCATACCCCTGCTAGTGTGACGACTCCCCAGACTAAAGTCCAGGGCTTCTCGGGCATCGTAGCCTCGCTACGCCCGAAGGCTCCGTCCGAGCCCACAAAACCTTGACTCCGTATCGGGGGGCGATGACCATGCTCAAGCTCCCCCACGGGTTTGCGTTCTTGGCTAAAAGCCTTCCACAAAAGGGCATGGCTGGTTTGCTAAGCTGGTGGGGTGATCCTCAACCTTGGTAGAAAGCCGGTCAAACCCACGCTTCGCCGAGAATGGGCCCAGCCTGCCCGCACCGCCCAGGAGTTGTTGGAGCGCCTAGGGCCCGAGAAGGTGCTGCTCGAGCGGGCCCAGCGGCGCAACTATGCCTACGATGGCATCGCGCTGGGGGTGACCCCGGCGCTGGTGATCCTGCCTACCTCCACCGCCGATGTGGTGGAGGTGGTGCGCTTTGCCCACCAGGTGGGGCTGCCCATCGTGCCCCGAGGGGCAGCCAGCGGGTTGTCGGGCGGTGCGGTGCCGCTGGAGGAGTCCATCGTGGTGTCTTTTACCCGCATGACCGCTCTGTCCATCGACCCTCAGGCCCGCATCGCCACGGCCCAGCCTGGGGTGGTGACCTACCGCGTTAGCGAAGCCGCCCGGCCCTATGGGCTGTTCTACCCGCCCGACCCGGCCTCCTTTCGCACCAGCACCATCGGGGGCAACCTGGCCGAGAACGCCGGAGGGCCCATGTGCTTCAAGTGGGGGGTCAGCGGCGATTATGTGCTGGGCCTCGAGTTTGTGGACGCTTCCGGCCAGGTGCACCGCCTGGAGCGCCAGGCCTACGACCTGGTGGGGCTCTTGGTGGGCTCTGAGGGCACTTTGGGCCTGATGACCGAGGCTAAGTTGCGCCTCGAGCCTCTACCGCGCTATACCCATACCCTGATGGCTACCTTTGCCGAGGTAGGCCAGGCGGCGGAGGCGGTCTCCCAGGCCATTGCGGCAGGGGCGGTGCCCAGCAAGCTGGAGTTTATGGACAACGGCTGCATCTGTGCTGTGGAAGACTACCTACGGCTGGGCCTGCCGCGCCAGGCAGCGGCTTTGCTGCTGGTGGATACCGACGGCGACGATCCGCAGGTGGTGGCGGAAGAACTGGCCTGGGTGGCCGAGGCCTGCCGGCAACACGGGGGCCAGGTGCGCCTGGCCCACGATGCTGCCGAGCGGGAGGCCTTATGGAAGGCCCGGCGCTCCATCTCGCCGGCTATTGGGGCCATCAAACCCAAGCGCTTGAACGAGGATATCGCGGTACCCCGCTCGAGCCTGCCCGCGGTGGTGCGGGCCATCGAGGCCCTGGGGCGGCAGTATGGCCTGCAGGTGGTGCAGTTCGGGCATATAGGGGATGGCAACCTGCACCCCAACGTGCTCTTCGACCCTCGGCAGGACCCGGAGGAAAAGGTTTGGGAACTGCTGCACGAGATTGCCCGGGTGGCCCTTAGGCATGGCGGGGTGCTCTCTGGCGAGCATGGGATCGGCTTTATGAAGCGCGATTTCATGCCGGAGGCGGTGGATCCCACCACCCTCGAGGCCCTCTACCACCTCAAGGCCGCCTTCGACCCGGCCAACCGCCTGAACCCCGGAAAAGTGTTGCCCCAGACCTACTCCCCTCTCCCTGAAAGCGCCAAGCTAAGCCCATGAGCCGAAGCTTTGCTGTGGCGTTGCTGGTTTGCTTAGGGCTGGGGTTGGCCCAGGCCCCGTTTTCCCTTGGGGTGGCCAACACCGAGGCCCCTTCCCCTCGGCCTACCTGGGAAGGGCTGCTCTTTGGCCCAGCACCCGAAGGCTACCGCGGCCTGGCCACCTCCGCCCGGCTGCTGGCCTGGAGTGTTCCTTGGGCCTTGGTGGGCTCGAGCCTAGGGCTTTTGAGCGAGAACCCCGCTCAGCGCTCCTTCTGGCTGACCCACGCCATCTGGGCTTCGGTCAATAGCGGCATCGCCTTGGTGGGCCTGCTGGGCCCCGAGCCAGAGAAGGCTTATCTGCGTGACCTGCTCTACCTCAACGCCGGGTTAGACCTGCTCTACATCGCCGGAGGGATTTACCTAGCCCTGCGGCCCGAGGCTCGCAGCCAGGGGGCGGGATGGGCCATTGTTTTGCAGGGAACCTGGTTGTTGCTCTTCGACCTCTTCAATGCCCTGGCCTTGGAGGGGGGCTAGGTAGGCGGCGGATGAGGGCCAGGGCTTGCGCCTGGTCTAGCAAGCGTACCTCCCGCCCGGCAAACCAGGCCCAAAGCCCCGCCCAGTCCAGCTGCTCCAGACCGCCGGGGGGGCCTAGAATCGCCTTGTGGTCGCCATCCGCCAGATAGAGCAGCCCCAGCACCTGGCCCACCCGCCGCTGGCCCACGGCGATGGGCTCGAGGCTAGCCCAGATGGCGTCCAGGTAGTCCTGGTCGGCAGGGTTGAAATACGCGGGCACCAGGCCGTAGTTGACCGGGGCGGCCTGGGCAGGGGGTGGGTGGGGCTGCAGCCGCTCGCCATCCCACCGGAAGCGCTCGAGGCTTCCCAGGCTCCACTCCACAATCATTTCCAGTTCCATGCTTCTCATCCTTCAGATACCCAGCCCCAGCAGCCAACGGGCGACGCTCAGATAGATCATTAGGCCGGTAATGTCGGTGATGGTGGCGATCAGGGGGTTGGAGATCAGGGCCGGGTCGAGCCGTAGCCTGCGCAGCAGAATGGGCAGCATGGCCCCGGCGATGTTGGCGATCAGCACCACCAGTCCCAGGGAAAGCCCCACCACCGCCAGAAGCTGGGCCTCCCCATCCAGCAAAACCTTGATGCTGAGAAGCGCGGCCAGGGTTAGGCCCAGCAGAAAGCCCACCCCCAGCTCCTTGCGCAGCACCCGCCACCAGTCGCGTAGCTCCACGTCGCGGGTGGCTAAGGCCCGTACGATCAGGGTGCTGGACTGGTTGCCGGTGTTCCCTCCGGTACCCACCAACACCGGTACATAAAAGGCCAGCGCGGTTACCGCAGCCAGCACCGATTCGAAGCCTTGCAGAATGCTGCTGGTGATGCTGCCAGTGATAACCAGGATCACCAGCCAGCGCACCCGGGCGCTCCACAGCTCCCACACGCTGGACTGGCTGTAGACCAGCTCGGGTGATTCCACCGCGCCCAGGCGGTAAATGTCCTCGGTGGCCTCCTCCTCGATGATGTCTACCACGTCGTCGATGGTAACGATGCCCACCAGCTTTTTCTCTTCGTCCACTACGGGCAACACGGTGAAGTTGTAGTCGGCCATTAGGCGGGCTACTTCTTCCTGGTCGGTATCGTCCCGCACGTAGATGACGTCGGGGTTCATGATCTCGGCCACCTTGGTCTTGGGGTCGGCCACGATCAGGTCCCGTAGGGTGAGTACCCCTTGCAGGTGCTCCTCGGCGTCCACTACGTAAATTACGTAAATCTGCTCGGCGTCGGGGGCTTCGCGGCGCAGGAAGCGGAAGACCTCTTCTACCCGCATATCGTCGCGCACCGCGATGTACTCCGGGGTCATAATGCCCCCAGCCTGGTCCTCAGCGTACTCGGTGAGTTCTTCCACCTCGGCCCGGGTCTCGGGGTCAAGCTGGCGCAACAGAGCCTGGGCCGCCTCGGGACTGTTTTCCTCCTCCACGGCGTTAATGGTGTCGGCTAGGTCGTCGAGGGAGAGTTCCTCCAGAATCTCCTTCACCCGCCAGGGGGGCAAAGCCTCTAGCAGTTCGGCCTGCTCGGCTTCCTCGAGGTGGCTGAAGACCTCAGCCGCATCGGGCGGGGAGAGCAAGGTAAGCACCACCCGCCGGTGCTCGGCGGATAGCTTGGGCCAGTGCTCCAGAATCTGGGCGGGGTAGAGTTCCTCCAGCGCAGTCTTGACCCTGAAGGCATCGTTTTCCGCTAGGGCGGCCTCGAGGGCTTTTATTTCCCGGTTTTCAGTCTGGTACATGTGCGGCCTCCTTCGGTTTTCGGCCTGAGCCGAATCTTGGAAGGAAGCTCCGCAGGCTACACGGTTTGTCGAGGATTAGCCGGTGTAGGAGAACACCGGGCCAAACCTTCGACTAGAACTGTGATCTTCCACGGTGCCTCCTATCGGCCTTCTTGCCTTGACTAAACCCGATTGTCTAGCCCTGCAATACGGCCTGCACCAGCCTAGCACTCCCAGCACTTCTGGGCAAGCAAATGTAATCGGTCAACACATGTGAGACTGGGGAACCGACTCCTCCTGCATCTTAGCTAAATACTCCAAGGGAGCAAGACCCCCCAGGGCCATGTGAGGCCTTCGGCGGTTGTAGTGGTCCAGGTAGGCATCCAGCTCTGCCTGTAGCTCGCTGAGCCGGGGGGGCAGAGGCCGGGTATAGAGCTCCTCCCTAAAGGTCCGTTGCACCCGCTCCACGTGACCATTGAGTTTAGGACTCCTCGGCGGCAGCACAAACAAGGCAATCCCCAGAGCACAGCAGGCCTCCTCAAACTCGGCCATGAACTCGCTGCCCCCATCCACCTGGATGGCCCGGATGGG
>NZ_AUHY01000019.1 GCF_000423425.1 Meiothermus rufus DSM 22234
CCTGCTTTGGCCTCGGCCAGCCTCTGTGCTTGTCTAGCGCCTTGCCATATCTCTCGGCCAACGGTGGTAAACTGCACCTGGGGAACCTCCTTTCTTGGTTGGTTCCCCTCTTTTTATCCCAGCTTAGAGTCTCACATGTGTTTGTCCGGGTTCATCCCTACATTCATGACCTCATCGGCCCAACCCTATCGACCGCTCGAGGCCGGCCCGAACCTCCGCGAGCACCAATGCCAGCCCCCGCCCCTCCTCCATCGCCCGGATCAGGGCACTAGCGATCACCGCCCCATCGGCGGCCTGGGCGGCCTGCTGGGCGGTGGCCCGGTTGGAGATGCCAAAGCCGATGGCCACGGGCACATCGGTGTACTGCCGGATCTGCTGCACCAGCTCCGGCAGCCCATCGGGCAGCCGGTCGCGGGCCCCGGTCACCCCAGTCACCGATACCGTGTAGACGAAGCCATTGCAGTATGGAACCACCTTCTGGATGCGGGCCAGGGTGGAGGTAGGGGCTAGCAGGAAAGCGGTCTCGAGGCCACTGGCTTGGGCTTTGGCCACCAGGAGGGGATCCTCGTCGGGGGGCAGGTCGGGCAGGATCAGCCCGTTGGCCCCGGCCTCTTTGAACATCTCGAAAAAGGCCTCGGGGCCGATGGCCAGAACGGGGTTGATATAGGTCATCACGAATAGGGGTTTGTCAGTGAGGGCCCGAATTTCCCGCACGAACTGGGCCACATCCGCCACCCGCACCCCCTGGCGCAGGGCCTGTTCCGAGGCCCGCTGAATCACCGGGCCATCGCCCAGGGGGTCGGAGTAGGGCAGGCCCACCTCGAGCAGATCAGCATAGGGCAGCACCTGCCGCACCATCTCCAGGTCGGCCCCCCGGCTGGGGTAGCCGGCCATCACGTAGGGAATCAGGGCCGCCCGGCCCTGGGTGTGGGCCTGGGCAAAGGCTTCTTGGGTGGTCATGAAGCCCCTCCTTCGAGCAAGCGCATCACCTCGACCACGTCCTTGTCGCCCCGGCCCGAAAGGTTGATGACGATGACCTGCTCTGGTTCCATCTCCGGGGCCAGCTTGGCCGCGTAGGCGATGGCGTGAGCCGACTCCAAAGCCGGGATGATGCCCTCCAGGCGGCACAAGAGCTGGAAGCCCTCGAGGGCCTCCTCATCGGTGATGCCCACGTACTCGGCCAGGCCCTGCTCGGCATAGTAGCTGTGCTCCGGCCCCACCCCAGGATAGTCGAGGCCCGCCGAGACCGAGTGGGCCGGCCGAATCTGGCCGTCGTCGTCGTAGAGCAAGAACATCTTAGAGCCGTGCAGCACCCCTTTGCGACCCGCGCCAATGGAAAGCGAGTGCATCCCGGAAGCCTGGCCGTGCCCGGCGGCCTCCACCCCGATCAGGCGGGGGCGGTTTTCCAGGTAGGCAAACGGTGCAAACACCCCAATGGCGTTGGATCCGCCCCCCACACAGGCCAGCACCACATCGGGGGTCTCGCGCCCCTCCTTTTCCAGGAGCTGGGCCTTGATTTCTTCGCCCACGATGCTCTGGAAGTCGCGGGCCATCATGGGGTAGGGGTGCGGCCCCACCACCGAGCCGATGATGTAAAACGAGTCACGTACATTCGTAACCCAGTCCCGAATGGCCTCGTTGGTGGCGTCTTTGAGGGTGCGGGTGCCGCTTTCCACCGGGCGCACCTCGGCCCCCAACAGCTTCATGCGGAAGACATTCAAAGCCTGCCGTCGCACGTCCTCGGCCCCCTGGTAGACCACGCACTCCAGTCCCATCAAAGCCGCCACCGTGGCTACCGAGACCCCGTGCTGGCCGGCCCCGGTCTCGGCGATGACCCGCTTCTTGCCCATGCGCTTGCACAAAAGGGCCTGGCCCAGGGTGTTGTTGATCTTGTGGGCCCCGGTGTGGTTGAGGTCCTCGCGCTTGAGGTAGATTTTGGCCCCGCCTAGGTGACGGGTGAGGTTTTCGGCGAAGTAGAGGGGGCTGGGCCGGCCCACGTACTCCCGCAGATAGTACTGGTACTCGGCCAGGAAGGCGGGGTCGGTTTTGAAGTGCAGGTAAGCCTCGGTGAGCTCTTCTAGGGCCGGAATCAGGGTCTCGGGTACGTAGCGTCCGCCAAACTCACCGTAGCGGCCTCTGGAATCGGGGAGGGGGTACTGGGGTAGGTTCATCGGGCTCCTCGTTTGGTATGGAACAAATCAAGGCCAAGTGTCGCTGCCAAAAGAAAAACTCGAGGACTCGACCTCGAGTACAGGCTCAAGCGCTGCGGTTACAGCGCTCGAGCCGGGCTGCGCCACCAACGCTGGTGGTGCCACTTGTAGCTGCGGGGGGTTCGCACGCGCATCTAGGGGCAGGGTAGCAAGCCCCGTTGCCTCTCGTCAAGATTGGGTAGCCTGCCCCACACAAAGAGCTATGCTTTCCCCTTTTTGCCCAAAACATGGTTAGGCTCCCCAAAAGCTTCGAAAGCCCTTTAGTGGCTTCCACGCGCCAAGCCGATAAACGCTGGCCAAACACCGGGGTGAAGAGGCAAGGAAAAAGCCCTGTTGATCCAGTCATTATGGGTTAGAGTTTAGAGCGTGAACAACACTGACTCCCTCCTCGACAAACTCGCCCAGGTAGCGGTGCACATCGGCCTGGGCCTTAGGGAAGGACAGGAGCTGATCCTGACGGCCCCCCTCGAGGCCGCCCCACTGGCCCGCAAGATCACCGAACAGGCCTACAAGGCCGGCAGCAGCTTGGTCACCCTGCTCTATGAAGATGACGAGGCCACCCTGCTGCGCTTCCAGCACGCCCACGAGGCCTCCTTCGACCAGGCCCCGCGCTGGCTCTTAGAGGGTATGGCCGATGCCTTCGAAGCAGGGGCCGCCCGACTGGCCATCGTGGGCAACGACCCTGCCCTCCTCAGCGGCCAGGACCCCCAGAAGGTCGCCCGAGCCAACCGGGCCCGCGCCCAGGCCTACCAACGGGCCTTGGAGCTCATTACCAGCCACCACATCAACTGGAGCATCGTGGCCTATGCCAGCCCGGCCTGGGCCCGTCAGGTCTTCCCCCACGACCCCGAGCCAGTCGCGGTAGAAAAGCTGTGGGAGGCTATTTTCAAGGCCTCGAGGCTGGATACCCCCGACCCGGTAAGTACCTGGAAGGCCCACAACCAGGCTTTGCAAAGCCGGGTAGACTACCTCAACCAAAAGCGCTACGCCGCTTTGCATTTCAAAGGCCCTGGTACCGACCTAGTGGTCGGCCTGGCTGAGGGCCACCGCTGGGGCGGAGGCAGCGTACAGGCCAAAAACGGGGTGGTCTTCAACCCCAATATCCCCACCGAAGAGGTCTTCACTGCCCCGCACAAAGACCGCGTCGAAGGGTATGTACGCAGCACCAAGCCGCTTTCCTACCAGGGCAGCCTCATAGAGGATATCGAGGTGCGCTTTGAAAAGGGGCGCGTGGTGGAGGCCAAAGCCCGGCGTGGGGCCGATGTGCTCAACCGGGCGCTGGAAACCGACGAGGGAGCCCGCCGCTTGGGCGAGGTGGCCTTGGTGCCCCACTCCTCCCCCATCGCTCAGATGGGCCTCCTGTTCTACAACACCCTCTTCGACGAGAACGCCGCCAGCCACATCGCGTTTGGCCAGGCCTACCGCGAGTGCCTTCACGGCGGCGGCCAGCTCAGCTCCGAGGAGCTGGCTGCCAGGGGGGCCAACCAAAGCCTGATCCACATTGACTGGATGATCGGCTCAGAACACCTCGATGTAGACGGGCTTACCGCCGATGGGCGGGCCGAGCCGCTGATGCGGGGCGGGGCATGGGTGTGAAGCCTACGTGTCCCCCTCGGCGCAGTGGGCCTTCCAGGCCTCGAGGGCTTGCTCCAGGGTATAGCCCCGGTTGAGCAGAAAGCGAACCGCCCGGACTCTATCGCCTTTGTGGCGGCTGGGGTAGCGCTTGAGCAAGGCCTGAGCCTCCCCTACGGGGTCGTGCTGGGCGGCTTGTTCGGCCAGCACCTCCTCCACGATGGCGGAGGGAACCCCCTTCTCTCGCAAGGCTCGGCCTAGCCGGGCTGGCCCCCAGCGCCCCGCATGCAACCGGGCGTACCCTTGGGCATAGCTTCGGTCATCTAGGTAGCCCAAGCGCCGGAGCCGTCCTACCACCTCCTCCACCACCGGCGGGGGCCCGCGCCGGGCCAGCTTCTGCCGCAAGCCCCATTTGGTGTAAGCCCTAGCGCTTAAAAGACGCAGGGCATAGCGAAACAGGGCCTCGGCGTCCATGCCCCCATTCTGTCACAAAGCCCACCCCTTGACGCTTTCGGCCTAAGCCGAGACACTAGACACGGCTGCCCACCCCTTGCGGAAGCCCCAAGGAAGCCCATGCGCGTTTTTGCCATTGCCGACATCCACCTATCCAAAGCCTTTCCCAAGCCTATGAACATCTTTGGGCCGGAATGGGAGGGGCATCCTGAGGCGGTATTTGAGGAATGGCGCCAAACCGTGGGTGAGGACGATCTGGTCATCGTGGCGGGGGACATCTCCTGGGCCATGAAGCTACCTGAGGCGCTGCTGGACCTAGCCGACCTGGCCCAGCTACCCGGCACCAAGGTGCTTTTGCGGGGCAACCACGACTACTGGTGGCCTTCCATTTCCCGGCTGCGCCAGGCCTTGCCTCCCCGGATGCACGCCCTGCAACACGATTCCCTCCTAATAGGCAACCTGGCCATCGCAGGCAGCCGAGGCTGGGACACCCCAGGCAGCTACGGCTTTACCCCCGCGGACGAAAAAATCTACAAGCGCGAGGTCGAACGCTTAGCCCTCTCCCTCAAGACCCTCGAGGGCCAGGACTACGAACACCTGGTGCTGGCCATGCACTACCCCCCTTACGGCCCTACCGGTGGCCCTACCGGTTTCACCGAACTTATCGAACGCTACCGGCCTACCTGCGTGGTGTACGGCCACCTACACGGAGCCGACCCGCGAAAACTCCCCCAAAGCTGGAATGGCATTCCCCTGCACTTCGTCTCGGCGGACGTGGTGCGCTTCAAGCCCCAGCTCATCCTCGAGACGCCCCATCTCACTCACCTCTAAACCCCACCCTCACAAAGTCAGGATGGGGCCAAAATTCGGCGCGAAAGGCCTCAATCTGCCGCCTGGGCGTACTCCTCCAGCGGGGGGCAGGTGCAGACCAGATGGCGGTCGCCGTAGACGTTATCCACCCGGTTGACCGGGCTCCAGTACTTATCCAGAGGGCTCTGGCCCGCCGGGAAGCAGCCCTGGGCCCGGGTGTACTTGCGCGGCCAGTTCTCATCCGCCAGGTCGAGCACGGTGTGCGGCGCGTGGTGCAGGGGGCTTTCCTCGGCTTTGAGCTGGCCCCGCTCTATCTGGGCGATCTCTTCCCGGATGGCGATCATGGCCGCAATAAAACGGTCGAGTTCGGCCTTCGACTCCGACTCGGTGGGCTCGATCATCAGGGTACCGGGCACCGGGAAGCTCATGGTAGGGGCGTGGAAGCCAAAGTCAATGAGCCGCTTGGCCACGTCCTCGGCAGTGATGCCTATGGCCTTGAAGGGGCGCAGGTCGATGATGCATTCGTGGGCTACCCGCCCTCGAGCGTTCTTGTAAAGCACCGGGAAGTGGGGCTCGAGGCGGCAGGCGATGTAGTTGGCGTTCAAAATGGCCACCTGGCTGGCTTGCCTCAGCCCTTCGCTGCCCAAAAGCCGGATATAGGCGTAGGAAATGGGCAGAATCGAGGCCGAGCCAAAAGGCGCCGCCGAGACCGGGCCTACCGGGGCAGTGCCCCCATCCAGAAAGGGGTGGCCGGGCAGGAAGGGGGCCAGGTGCTTCTTCACCCCGATCGGCCCCATACCAGGCCCGCCCCCCCCGTGGGGAATGGCGAAGGTCTTGTGCAGGTTGAGGTGCGAGACATCGGCCCCATACTGGCCAGGCTTGGCCAGACCCACCTGGGCGTTGAGGTTGGCCCCATCCAGGTAAACCTGTCCCCCGTAGCGGTGCACAATCTCGCACAGGGTGCCAATCTCCTCCTCAAAAACCCCGTGGGTGGAGGGGTAGGTGACCATCACCGCAGCCAGCCGGTCGGCATACTGCCGGGCCTTGGCCTCGAGGTCGGCCAGATCCACGTAGCCCCGGGCATCGCAGGCCACCACCACCACCTCCATCCCCGCCATCTGGGCCGAGGCGGGGTTGGTGCCGTGGGCCGAGGAGGGAATCAGGCAAACGTTGCGCTGGGCCTCCCCCCGGGCGCGGTGGTAGGCCCGGATGGCCAGAAGTCCGGCATACTCCCCCTGGGCGCCCGAGTTGGGCTGGAGCGAGACCGCGTCGTAGCCGGTTATCTCGGCCAGGTAGCGGCTGAGCTGGACAAAGAGTTTCTGGTAGCCCTGGGCCTGCTCGAGGGGGGCAAAAGGGTGCAGCTGGGCAAACTCGGGCCAGGTAATGGGCAGCATGGCCGCGGTGGGGTTGAGCTTCATGGTGCAGGAGCCCAGCGGGATCATGGCCCGGTCTAGCGCCAGGTCGCGGTCGGCCAAGCGGCGCAGGTAGCGCAGCAGCTCGGTCTCGGTGTGGTAACGGTTGAAGACCGGGTGGGTCAGGTAGCTCGAGGTCCGGCGCAAGGCCGTGGGTAGGTGCGCCTGGGGTGTGAATTCGGCAAAGGCCATGGCCCCGCCGAAAGCGGCCCAGACCGCCTCCACCACCTGAGGGGTGGTGGTCTCGTCCAAGGCGATGCCGATGTGCCCTTCGTCCACCTTGCGCAGGTTGATGTGGCGAGCCCGGGCCGCAGCCAGGATGGCCTCGGTCTTCGAGCCCGTGGGCACAGTCAGGGTGTCGAAGAAGTGGGGGTTGAGGGGGGCATACCCCAGCCGGGCCAGGCCCTGGGCCAACACGCTGGTCTTGCGGTGAATCTCCCAGGCAATGGCCCTGAGGCCCTGAGGCCCGTGGTAGACTGCATACATCGAGGCAATCACCGCGGGAAGCACCTGCGCGGTGCAGATGTTGGAGGTGGCCTTCTCGCGGCGGATATGCTGCTCGCGGGTCTGCAAGGCCAGGCGGTAGGCCCGGTTGCCCCGGGCGTCCAGCGAGACCCCCACCAGCCGCCCCGGCAAAGCCCGCTTGAGCTCCTCCCGCACCGCAATGTAGCCAGCGTGGGGGCCCCCATAGCCCATGGGAACCCCAAAGCGCTGGGTGGAGCCCACGGCGATATCGGCCCCCAGCTCGCCCGGCGGCGTGAGCAAGGTCAGGGCCAAAAGATCAGCCGCCACCACCACCAGGCCCCCTGCGGCTTTGACCCGCTGGATGGGGCCCCGCAGGTCGCGAATCTGGCCCAGGGTGTCGGGATACTGGAAGATGGCCCCAAACAGCCCCTCGACCTCGAGACTGGCCTCTGGGTCGCCCACCACCACCTCCCAGCCCAATGGCTCGGCCCGGGTCTGTAGTACCGCCAGGGTCTGGGGGTGAAGATGGCGGTCGGCGAAAAAGCGGGTGCGCGGGGCCTTACAACCGCGCTGGGCTACGGCCATGCCCTCGGCAGCGGCAGTGGCTTCATCCAGCAAGGAGGCGTTGGCTACCGGCAAGCCGGTCAGGTCGGCCACCATGGTCTGAAAGTTGAGCAAGGCCTCGAGGCGGCCCTGGCTGATCTCAGGCTGGTAAGGGGTATAGGCGGTATACCAGGCTGGGTTTTCCAGGATGTTGCGCTGGATGACGGGGGGCAAAAAGGTGCCGTAGTAGCCTTGCCCGATGAGCGAGGTGTACACCTGGTTCTCCGCGGCCAAGGCCCGCAGGTGTTCCAGCACCTCCGCCTCGCTTAGGCCCGGGCCGATGGAAAGGGGCTCGCTCTGGCGGATGGAGGCCGGTAGGGTCTCCTCGATGAGGGCCTCGAGGGTAGGCACCCCCACCGCCTCCAGCATGGCTTGCCTCTCCTGGGGAGAGGGGCCAATGTGCCGAGGGGCAAAGTCCTGGGTCAACGGTTTTTCGCTAGACATAGGGGCCTCCTGAGGCCCCATCTGTCCTTTTGCCTGAGAGTGTTATCCCTTCGGCGGGCCGGATGGCCTCTCTCCAGATTGCTCCGCCGAGGTCCTTTTGCCTGAGAGTTTCCGGGGCGGTTGCTCCTTCGGCGCTGGCCGGGCCAGTCTCTCCCTTCGGCGGCGCTCCTATTTTCTTCATCATAGGGCAGGCCAGGCCCTAGGAAAAAGGGGGCCTAGGCGCTTTCCGCCAAGGCCTGGTACTCCGCTGCCGAAAGAAGGCTTGTGGTTGCCGCCGGATCGACCCGCAGCTTGAAAATCCAACCCTCCCCGTAGGGCGACTGGTTGATAAGCTCGGGTTTGTCGGCCAGAGCGGTGTTGACCTCGAGCACCTCCCCCGCCAAAGGTGCGTAGATGTCGGAAGCGGTTTTGACCGACTCCACCACCGCCACCGCTGCCCCCGCCTCCACACGCCGGCCCACCTGGGGCAGCTCGACGAAGACCACGTCCCCCAAAGCGTCCTGGGCATAATCGGTGATGCCCACCACGGCCATATCCCCTTCCAGCCGAACCCATTCGTGCGTTTTGCTGTACTTGAGCTCTGTCGGGTAGTTCATGGGGGCCAGTTTATCGCTAAAGGGCTTCCGCGCCCAGAGGCTTTCAGCCTTTTAGGCAGAGGAGCGGATAAAAGGCATCTCTACTACTTTAGCCTCCGTCCGCCGGCTGCGAATCTCCACCTCGAGCGAGGTGCCCAAGGTGGCTAGGCTCGAGTCCACATAGGCCATAGCAATCCCCTTCTTCAGCACCGGCGAGTGGGTACCCGAGGTCAGCACCCCCACTTCCCGCTCCCCCTGCCACACCCGGTAGCCCTCGCGCGGTACCCCTCCTTCGACCAGTAAACCCACCAAGCGGCGGGGACAGGGGGCTTCAAGCAAGGCCCCCTTGCCGTAAAAATCCTTTTGCGTCTTAACCACCCAGGCCAACGGGGTGCAAAGCGGGTTGGTCTGGTCGGTTAGCTCGTGCCCATACAGGGGGAAGCCCGCCTCCAGGCGCAGGGTATCCCGTGCCCCTAGGCCGCAAGGGGTCGCTCCCGCATCCAGCAGGGCCTGCCAAACCGCACCCACCTCGTCAGGGGCTACAAAAATCTCGTAGCCGTCCTCACCGGTGTAGCCAGTGCGGGCAAAACGCACCCATTTGCCCACCAGCCGGCCCATGAAGGTATCGTTCTTCTTGCGGTTTTCCAGCTCAACCTCGCAGAGCTTTTGCAGCGTAGCCACCGCCCGCGGCCCCTGCACGGCCAGCAGCGCGAAGAAGTCGGAGGCGTCCTCGAGGCTTACCCTAAAGCCCTCGGCCAGAGCCTGGAGGTGGGCCCAGTCCTTCTCGATGTTGGCAGCGTTGACCACCATCAGGTACTCCTCCTCGCCGGTACGGTAGAGGTAAATATCGTCCACCACCCCTCCCTGGGCGTTGGGCAGCATGGAGTACTGGGCCCGACCCACCTTAAGCCGGGAAACGTCGTTGAGGGTGGCAAACTGCAAAAACGCCAGCGCCTGGGGCCCCCGGATCCAGAACTCCCCCATGTGGCTCACGTCAAACAAGCCCACCCACCCTCGTACCGCCAGGTGCTCGGAGGTAATGGAGGTGTACTGGATAGGCATCTCAAAGCCAGCAAAAGGCCCCATCCGGGCCCCGAGGGCCAGGTGCGCTGGGTGAAGCGGTGTGGTTTTCATAGCCCCCCTAGCATACCCAAGGAGGGCTGGCGGCTACCCCGCCGAGGCCACCCGGGAAAGCACCTCGCGGCTTACCGCCTTTAGAGTCTCGAAAACCCCCACCCCGGTGGTAGCCACCGCCTCGAAGATGGGCAGCCGTTTCTCGGGGTCTATAACCGCCTGAATCATCTCCACTGGCAAGGCCTCGGGGACGTCGCGCTTGTTGGCCTGCAACACGATGGGAATATCCTCGAGCTTGATGCCATACTCGGCCAAGTTCTCGCGCAGGTTGCGCATAGACTCGGCATTGGCCCTTAGGCGGTTGGGAGCCGAGTCGGCCACAAAGACAATGCCGTCCACCCCCCGCAAAATGAGCTTCCGACTGGCATTGTAGAAGACCTGTCCCGGCACAGTGTATAGGTGAAAACGGGTCTTAAAGCCTTTGACCTCGCCCAGGTCCACCGGAAGAAAATCGAAAAACAGGGTGCGCTCGTCCTCGGTAGCCAGCGAGACCATCTCCCCTTTGCGGTTTTCCGGCACCTGCTGAAAAACCCACTTGAGGTTGGTGGTCTTACCCGACATACCGGGCCCGTAGTAGACGATTTTGAAGTTGATCTCCCTGGCAGCAAAGTTGATCGTGCTCATAATCAGTTACCGAATAGTTCATCCAGAAGGGCACTGGCCCCGTCGCGGTACTCGCTGTCGATGCCTACCTGGCCAGGGTTGACCACCGCGTCTTTGGTGATGGGCTCGAGGGCCTGGGCGGCCCGCTTGCCGTAAAGCTTAACCCGTCCCACCGGGGCAGTGTTGTCGAAGATAACCACCAGCAAAGCCAGCTCGCCCACCTCTTCCACATATAGGCCAAAGGCGCTGCCCTGGTGCAATAGCTCGTTGAAGCGGGGTTCGCCTAACATCTTGGCCAGGGCCTGGGTTGCTGCCGCGTTGCCTGCGATCAGGGTGGCTAGGGAGTCCAAAGCCGGGGGCCGGGGGGCCCATAGGGCCTCCTTGTGGGCCAGCACAAACCCCTTCCGATCCAGCAGCAAGGCGTAGCGGGCCCCGCTCTCGCGCAAAAGTTCCTCGAGGACCCGCGAGGCCTCCTCGTAGGCCCCCCCAAAGAGGGCGACGGCAGGCTCAACCATAACAGGCTCAGTCTAGCATGCAAACTTGACCTACCCCTGTGACGGATACAAGCCAGCCTGCCCAAAGCCATACCCATTCCAGCGGGGAAGGCCTGGGCCTAGAGGAAATCGCCCAGAATACGCTCGACCTGGTCGGTCTCAATGAGGAAGGCGTCGTGGCCGTGGGGGCTTTTAATTTCGCGGTAGATTCCCCCACTCAAAAGGGCCATCTCCCGCACCTCCTGTGCGGTGTAGAGCACGTCGGAGTCAATACCCACAAACATGCTGGGTAGGGCGCGCAGCCGGCGCAAGGCGGCCTCTACCCCTCCCCGGCCCCGCCCAACATCGTGGGTGTCCATGGCCTCGGAGAGCACCAGATAGGCATTGGCATCGAAGCGGCGGGCAAACTTCTCCCCCTGATACAGCACGTAGCTTTCCCCACGCTCAGGGTGTTGCTGCCAGCGTAGGCGAAAAGACTCGGGCGAGCGGAAGGAGAGCATGGCGATGGCCCGGGCCAACTGGAGGCCCAAAGGCTGCTGGGTATAGTGCCCTCCTTGGTAGGCTGGGTCAGCCAGCACCGCCTCGCGCGAGAGGCGGTTGAAGGCTCTGGCCCAGGGGCTGTGCACCGCAGGGGCTGCCAGCACCACCAGCTTCTGCACCCGCTCGGGGAAGAGCAGGGCGAACTCCAGGGCCACCATTCCCCCCAGGCTACCCCCCAGCAGGGTCACCTTCTCGATGCCCAAGAAATCCAGGAGCTTGGCCTGGGCCCGGGCCAGATCGCGCACGGTGAGTTTGGGAAAGTCGGGGCCGTAGGGCCGCCCGGTCTCAGGGTTCAAGGAAAGGGGGCCCGTCGAGCCATAGCAGCTTCCGATGTGGTTGGCGCAGATGACGAAGTATTTGTCGGTATCCAACATCCGCCCCGGCCCGGCTAGCTCGTCCCACCAGCCGTCGGGCCCGAAGGCCTGGTCGAGCCGGGGCAGGCGGGAGAGGGTCTCGCGGGTGTAGGTGCCGGCCAGGTGGGCCGAGCCGGTCCAGGCGTGAAAGACCAGCACCGCGTTGCTGCGCTGCTGGTTCAGGTGGCCATAGGTCTCGTAGCGGAAGTGCAGCTCGGGCAGAACGCCGCCGTACTCCAGCCGGAACCCCCCCGCAACCAACGCCTGGGCCGGCACCGGCGGCGGCACCCGCCCCCGGCTCTTGGGCGGCTTGATCAACAGGGCTTCGTGGTCGCCCCAGGCTTCTTGAATCAGCACCTCAGACATGGTTGCCCCCTCTCGGGAGGAAAGCGGGCTTATACCTGTACCTTCTGGCTCAGGGCCTGCTTGATGTCGGCCTGGATGTCCTCCAGGGCCTCGAGGCCCACGCTCAGGCGCACCAGCTCGGGGCTGACCCCGGCCTTGAGCTGTTCTTCTGGCGAGAGCTGGGAGTGGGTGGTGGAGGCCGGGTGGATGGCCAGGGTGCGGGTGTCGCCCACGTTGGCCAGGTGGGAGACCAGTTCCAGCCGGTCGATGAAGCGTTTGGCCGCCTCGTAGCCCCCCTTTAGGCCAAAGGTCAGCACCGAGCCCGGCTTGCCCTTGAAGTACTTCTGGGCCTTGGCGTAGCTGGGGTGGTCGTCCAGACCAGGGTAGTTGACCCAGGCCACCTCGGCCTGCTGGCGCAGCCAGTGGGCCAGGGCCAGGGTGTTCTGCACGTGGCGCTCGGCCCGCAGCGAGAGGGTCTCCAGGCCCAATAGCAGCAAGAAAGCCTCGAAGGGGCCTAAGCACTGCCCCTGGTCGCGCAGACCATCCACCCGGGCCTTGATGATGAAGGCCAGGTTGCCCACGGCCTTGGTGAGCTCGAGGCCGTGGTAGCCCGGCTGGGGCTGGGTGAGGAGGGGGTAGCGGCCATTATCCCAGTTGAAGTTGCCCCCATCCACAATCAGGCCGGCAATGGCCGCCCCGTGCCCCCCAATCCACTTGGTGCCGGAGTGGGTGACCACGTTGGCCCCCCATTCGATGGGGCGGAACAGATACCCCCCCTGGCCAAAGGTGTTGTCCACAAACAGGGCGATGCCCCGCTCCTGGGCAGCCTGGGCAATTAGCTCGAAGTCGGGGATGTTGAGGGCAGGGTTACCCAACGACTCCAGGTACCAGAAACGGGTTTTGTCGTCGGAAAGACGGATAAAGTCATCCACGCTCTCCGCGCTATCGGTGAAGCGGCTTTCGATGCCCAGCCGGGGCAGGGTGACCTTGAACTGGTTGATGCTGCCCCCATAAAGGTTGGGGGTGGAAACAAAATTGTCGCCGGCCTGGGCGATGTTGGTGATGGCCAGGAACTGGGCAGCGTGGCCCGAGCTGGTGGCCAGGGCCGCCACCCCACCCTCGAGGGCGGCTATGCGCTTTTCCAGCACATCGGTGGTGGGGTTCATAATGCGGGTGTAAATGTTGCCGAACTCCTGCAGCCCAAACAGACGGGCGGCGTGGTCGGTGTCCTTGAACTGGTACGAGGTGGTGGCGTAGATGGGCACCTGGCGGGCCCCGGTGGTGGGGTCAGGGCTATAACCGGCGTGGAGCTGAAGGGTCTCGAAACGATACTTCTGCGACATGTACTCCTCCTACCGCGAGGTCTGGGGCGCGAACGCAGCAGGCTTTGGGCCGGCCACGCGCTGGGTAGGAGTTTTACTAGCAAGTAAAACCCCCTACCAGACGTTCTTTTATGACTGGAAGGGGGTCACAATACGGAACCTATCCCTTCTCTTATCTTCCCCAGCAGCTAAACTATGCCAAGTCTCGAACGTCGTGTGCCTACAACGCTCAGCCGCCGGGCCGGAATTAGCACCTTCCAAAAAACCCCTGGTGATGGGCAGAGGTTTCTTGTGGGTTGCTGCGGCTTCATAGGGCCGGTCCCTCCACCGCTCTGGATAAAAGAACGTTTCTGATTGTGGCCGCGCCCCGGCGCGGATAGTTGTGAGTGTAGAAAGGCTTTCACCTTTTGTCAACCTTTTAGCTGTTCGTGGTCAGGGCCATGAGGACAGCCCGGCGCAACAGCCGCAGGTACTGAGCCGGGGTTCGCCCAGGCCCTCGCACCACCGCCACCACCCCACGGTAGGGCCGGGCTAGCTCGAGCCAGCGCGAAGCTCCCCCCGCGCCCGAAAGCAGCACCCCGGGGGCCAGCCAGGGAACCCTTTCGCTGGCCAGAAGGGGGTCTATCTCCCTAACCACCTCATCCAAAGGAGGGCGGTGCTTTGGAATGGGGCGAAAAGGCTCCCGATCCCAGCCTTTGGCCCGGGCTAGGGTGCGATAGGCAGACCAGGTATCCACATCGGCAAACCAGGGCCCCGTCCCCCATTCCAGCAGCTCGACCTGGCTGCTCTGTGCCTGTAGGAGGGCTCTGGCCCCTTGGTCGCCGGCCAGTTGCTCGATCTGAGCAAACAGGCCCGCGGCCAGATAGACCGGTGGGCGCGGCTGGCCCAGCTCGGCCGGGGCTACGGCCAGGCTCGAGGGTCTTTTGGTGCGGATGGCCTCCCTTAGCTGCATGAGCCGCTCCTGATCCAGACCCGGCATGTCGGCCAAAAAAACCAGCGCACCCGCCGAGCCCTCCAGAGCCCGCAGGCCTGCTTGGAGCGAGGTGCTCTGACCCTTGGCATAGTGTGGGTTTTCACAGAGGCGCACCCTGTCTCTGACACCCGGATTGCGGTCCAGCCAGCGCTCGACGGCCAACTGCGCCAACCCTGCCTCGTGCCCCACCACGACCACCACCCGTCCATCCACCACCCATAAAGCCTGCGCCAGCGCCCGTGTGAGCAGTACCTCACCGGGCCCCGCGGGCAGTGCAAACTTGGGTACACCAAACCTCGAGGCCTTCCCGGCGGACAGCACAATGGCATCAATTCGATGCATAAATACACCACATTCTATCGTTTGCTTCGCGGCTCGAGGCCTACTTCAGCGCAACGGGAGTGCCCTTAGCTAAGAATCTGTCCAAATAAAATTATGCCGATGAGAACAGACTCTTGTAACGCTTAAAAATGTAATCTCCCATATACTTGCCGGCTACTCTAGCGAATAGATTGAGTTTCGTTTTTTAAAGCAAGGAGGAAGGACTGCATGATACCCGCGGCCTTTGAATATAAACGCCCCATGTCCCTCGAGGAGGCCATCGATCACCTGGCCAAACATGGCTATGATGCCAGGGTGCTGGCGGGCGGCCAGAGTCTTATCCCGGCCATGCGATATCGATTGGCCCAGCCAGGCGTGCTGGTTGATATCAACAAACTACCCAACCTGAGTTATCTCAGCGAGGAAGGCGGCATGCTACGAATCGGCGCGCTGGTGCGTGACACCGACGTGGAGTTCAACAAAGACATCCAGCACAGATACCACCTAATCAGCGATGTGTCCATGGTGGTCGCCGATCCTATCGTGCGCTACCGGGGTACGGTGGTGGGTTCCCTCTGCCACAACGACCCCTCGGGTGACTGGGCCGCCGCTGCCATCGCTGCACGGGCTCAGATGGTCATCAAGGGCAAAAACGGGACTCGAGTCGAACCCATCGACCAGTTCTTGGTTGATAGCTTCGCCACCTCGCTGGGCGAGGGCGAACTGGCGGTAGAGGTGCGGTTTCCTACCCCAAACGCCCTCACTTCTGGGGCCTACGAGAAAATCGAGCGAAAGGTAGGCGACTATGCCACCGCGGCTGCTGCAGTACAGCTCGAGCTCAACCCCGACGGCACTATCAAGGAAGCTGGCATCGGCATTACCGCAGTGGCTCACATGCCCCTACGGGTTGTGGAGGGCGAGAACCTCCTGAGGGGGCAAAAACCGAGCATGGAACTAATCCGGGCGGCAGCCGAGGAAGCCCGTAAAATTGCTGACCCCACCCCCGATGCCCGCGGCTCCGCTGAGTACAAAAAAGACATGGCCCGGGTGCTGGTCGGGCGCGGGTTACTCAAGGCCCTCAATCGTCTAGGTGTTGCGGTGGCCTGAAGACGCTGGGAGAAAGCGCTATGGAAATCACCCTCAACATCAACGGTACGGAAAAAAAGCTCAACGTCGAGCCGCGCACCCTTCTGGTGCAGGCTATACGCGATGCTGGCCTGACCGGAACCCACATCGGCTGCGACAGCTCTTCCTGCGGGGTTTGTACGGTGGTCTTGGACGGGAAGACCGCGGTCAAGAGCTGCACCATGTTCGCTGTACAGGCTGAGGGTCACAGCATCACCACCATCGAGGGCCTGGCCCAGGGCGACAAGCTGCACCCCCTACAACAAGCCTTTCACGACCAGCACGGGCTTCAGTGCGGCTACTGTACCCCTGGGATGATTATGGCCGCCTACGTTCTTTTGCAACACAACCCCAACCCTAGCGAGGAGGAAATCCGCTTTGGCCTATCGGGCAACCTGTGCCGTTGCACGGGTTACCAGAACATCGTCAAAGCTGTGCAGCAAGCCGCCCAGATGTTGCAACAACCCACCGGCGCGGCAGCCGACGACTAGGCGAAAGGAGTGTCATGTCCGTTCAAACCCCCAACCTCGAGCCCAAAGGCATCCAGGGACTGGGCAAACCCATCAAGCGCAAGGAAGATGCCCGCTTCATCGTGGGCAAGGGCACCTACCTCGACGACATCAACCTGCCCGGCATGCTCTACATGGCCCTGGTACACAGCCCCTACGCCCACGCCAAAATTCTGAATATAGACGCCTCTGAGGCGCTCAAGATTCCTGGGGTCAAAGCGGTGATCACCGCTAAAGACCTAGCGGCCGCCGGCCTCTCCTGGATTCCCACCTTGGCTGGCGACAAGCAGATGGTGCTGGCCGATGGCAAGGTGCTCTACCAGTACCAGGAGGTGGCCGCAGTCTTCGCCGAAACCCGCCAGGCTGCGGCCGATGGGGCTGCTGCGGTACAGGTGGAGTACGAGCCCCTGCCGGTAGTAGTCGACCCCTACAAGGCCACCGATCCCGATGCCCCGGTGCTACGCGAGGACATCAAGGACAAGATGGAGGGCGCCCACGGACCACGCCGGCATCACAACCACATCTGGAACTGGAGCGTGGGCTCTAAGGAGGAGACCGAGAAAGCCCTGGCCCAGTCCGAGGTGCGCATCAAGCAGCACATGGTCTACCCCCGCAGCCACCCGGCCCCCCTCGAGCCCTGTGGCTGCATCGGCGATATGAACAAGGCCACCGGCCGGCTCACGGTGTACATGACCACCCAGGCCCCCCACGCCATCCGCACGGTGCTCTCCTTGGTCACCGGCATCCCGGAAAACAACATCCGGGTCATCTCGCCCGATATCGGCGGGGGCTTTGGCAACAAGGTGCCGGTGTACCCTGGCTATGTGTGCGCCATTGTAGGCAGCATCGTGCTGGGGGCCCCGGTCAAATGGGTCGAGACCCGCACCGAGAACCTCACCACCACCGGCTTTGCCCGCGACTTCCACATGGACATCGAGATCGGGGCCACCAAGGACGGCAAGGTCACGGCCATGAAGGTCTACACCCTGGCCGACCACGGGGCCTTCGACGCCGCTGCCGACCCCAGCAAGTACCCGGCAGGCCTCTTCTCCATCTGCACCGGCTCCTACGACTTCCAGAAAGCCTACGCCGAGGTGGACGCGGTCTACACCAACAAGGCTCCTGGTGGGGTGGCCTACCGCTGTTCCTTCCGGGTGACCGAGGCCAGCTACCTGATTGAGCGCAGCATGGACGTGCTGGCTCATGAGCTGAAGATGGATCCGGCCGAGCTGCGGCTCAAGAATTTCATCCGCCCCGAGCAGTTCCCCTACCCCTCGGCCCTGGGCTGGACCTACGACTCCGGCGACTACGAGAAGACCCTGAAGGTCGCCCTCGAGCGCATCGGCTACTACGAACTGCGCAAAGAACAGGCCGAGAAGCGGGCCAGGGGCGAGCTCATGGGCATCGGTATCTCCACCTTTACCGAGATTGTGGGGGCTGGTCCCTCCAAAGACTTCGACATCCTAGGTATCAAAATGTTTGACGGGGCCGAGATTCGCGTACATCCCTCGGGCTCGGCCATCGTGCGGGCCGGCACCCGTCACCAGGGCCAGGGCCATGAGACCACCTGGGCCCAGATCGTCTCGGAGGAGCTAGGCCTGGACGTGGACAAAATCATCGTGGAGGAGGGCGACACCGATACCGCCCCCTACGGCCTGGGTACCTACGCCAGCCGCAGCACTCCCACCGCTGGCGGGGCCATGGCCTTGGCTGCCCGGCGCATCCGCGAAAAGGCCAAAAAGATCGCCGCGCACCTTTTGGAGGTGAGCGAGAACGACGTGGAGTGGGTGGACAAGAAGTTCGTGGTCAAGGGAGTACCCAGCAAAAGCGTGACCATGAACGAGGTGGCCTTCGCCGCCTACACCAATCCGCCCCCAGGACTGGAACCCGGCCTCGAGACCACCTACTACTACGACCCCCCTAACCTGACCTTCCCCCACGGGGCGTATGTGTGCGTGGTGGACATTGACAAAGGCACCGGCGAGGTCAAGGTACGGCGCTTTGTGGCTATCGACGACTGTGGCACCATCATCAACCCCATGATCGTGGAGGGACAGGTACACGGGGGCCTGACCGAGGGCTTTGCCATCGCCTTCATGCAAGAGATCGCCTTCGACGAGCAGGGCAACCATTTGGCCTCCAATTTCACCGATTACCTGCTGCCCACTGCCCTCGAGACCCCCCGCTGGGAGACCGGCCACACCGTTACCCCCAGCCCCCACCACCCCCTCGGGGCCAAGGGGGTGGGTGAGTCGCCCACCGTAGGAAGCCCGGCTGCTTTTGTAAATGCGGTGGTGGATGCTCTGGCCCACCTAGGCGTGCGCCACATCGACATGCCCATCACCCGGGAAAAGGTCTGGCGCATCCTGCGCCAATCGGGCATCGACTCGTTCTAAAAGGCCACCGGCCTGTAGCCGTTGGCCGGCTCCATCGGGTCAGCGGCTACGGGTTTTCTGTGAGGTTTAAACATGAAGCTAGAGTATAGCGGACAAGAAAAAGTTCAGGCCGAACCAGAGAAAGTCTGGCGCTTCGTGCAGGACCCCCACAAGGTAGCCTCCTGCCTCCCCGATCTAAAAGCAGTGGAAATCAAGGACGAAAAAAACCTGGTGGCCACCGTAGGGGTGGCGGTAGGCCCGGTGCGCGGTACCTTCAAGTTCAACATCGAGCTTGACCCTCGGCCCGAGGAGAACAAGATGCTGGTGCGCCTGCGCGGTGGTGGTTTAGGCAGCGCAGTAGACCTGACCGCCAGCGCCAACATCATCGGCCAGGACGATCAGACCACCTTGCTCGACTGGAGCGGCGTGGCCAATGTGAGCGGCCCGGCGGCCACGGTGGGCGGACGGGTGCTGGATGCCCAGGCTAAACGCCTAATCGAAACCGTGTTTGCCAACATGGGGCAGAAGATGGCCGAGGTATAACTTGTCGTACAAGGCGCATTTTTTGTGAGCGGGAGGGGTTTGTCCCCAGGTTGTTCGGCCTACAATGGCAGTATACCTATGGACATCTACAGCAGGATTGCTGAGTTAAAACGCCAGGGCACCTCTTTTGCCCTAGCCACGGTGGTCTCGCGCCAGGCCCCGGTCTCCTCTCATCTAGGGGACAAGGCCCTGATTTTCGAGGATGGACGCCTCGAGGGCTACATCGGTGGGGCCTGCTCTCGCGAAGTTGTGCGCAAGCAGGCCCTCGAGGCCTTGCGCCTAGGTAGGCCACGGCTGGTTCGGATCACCCCGCAAGCCGCCGCCAAGATGGTGCTGGAACAGGCCGAGCAGGTGGTGATTCCCATGACCTGTGCCAGCGAGGGCGCGGTGGACGTGTATATCGAGCCCATGGTAGGGCGGGCCGACCTGTTGGTGGTGGGAGGGTCGCAGATTGCCCTCACCACCGCCCAGATTGCTGCGCGAATGAACTACCGGGTTAGCCTGGCCTGTGATAGGCCGGAGCTGGCCGGGGTTGACCTCGAGGCCGAGATAGAGGTGCTGGACTGGCGAGAAATCGGCCCCTGGCTCGAGGGGCGTAACCCGGAAAAAACCCACATCGTCATCGCCTCCCAAGGCCACTACGACGAGGACACCTTGGCTCTCATCGCGCGCTATATGCCCCATCCGGCCTACCTGGGCCTGGTAGCCAGCCGGAAGCGCGGGGCCAGCGTGCTGGACAACCTGGAAATCCTGGGGGTACCGCGCGGTACCTTCCCCAACCTTAAATACCCCGCCGGGCTCGACCTAGGCGGGCGCGAGCGCGACGAAGTGGCCATCTCCATCCTGGCCGAGATTGTCCAGTTAAAGGCCAACAAGCCTCTGTCTTCCCCAGCCCTGGTGTTGCAGGCCGCCGCCCAGGTTCCCCAGACTAGTCCCCCGCCAACCTTGGGCCCTGGCCTGGCCATTGACCCCACCAGCGGGGAGGTGCTGGAGATCGCCAAAGCAGTTAGCGCCGAATATCAGGGCCAGACCTACTACTTCAGCTGCCCCAATTGCCGGGCCAAGTTTCTTAAGAACCCAGAAAAATACCTCAAGGGCAAGGCATGAGTCAGGCCAGCATCCCGCCCCAGCTCGAGTCCGTCGAGGGCATCCAGGCCGTTTTGCGCCAGCACAACTACATCGCCGACCTTCCCATGGCCACCGCTCTGCGCTTGGTCTTGGCTCTCAAAAAGCCTTTGCTGGTTGAAGGCCCCGCCGGGGTAGGCAAAACCCAGATTGCCAAAACCTTGGCCGAGGTGCTCGACACGCGGTTGATCCGCTTGCAGTGCTACGAGGGCCTGGACACCGCTCAGGCCCTTTACGAGTGGAACTACCCCAAGCAGATGCTGCACATTCGCCTTACTGAAAACCTCGGCGAGAGCGTGGAAAAGCGTGAGGCGGAAATCTTCAGCGAGGGCTACCTGCTGCGCCGCCCGCTGCTAGAGGCCATCCTGCAGGACAAGCCCCCGGTCTTGCTGATCGACGAGATCGACCGCACCGACGAGGAGTTCGAGGCCTTCTTGCTCGAGCTTTTGGCCGAGTTTCAGATCACCATCCCCGAGCTCGGAACCATCCGGGCCAGACACCGCCCCTACGTGATTCTCACCTCCAACCGCAGCCGCGAGCTTTCCGATGCCCTAAGGCGACGCTGCTTGTACCTTTGGCAGAACTACCCCAGCTTCGAAAAAGAGGTGGAGATTATCGAGGCTAGGCTGCCCGGCATCAACCCCCGGCTGGCCCAGAAGATAGCCCGCGTGATGGCCCACCTCCGGGAGCTGCCCCTCAACAAAGCCCCCGGGGTAGCCGAGAGCCTGGACTGGGCCCAGGCTTTGGTGAGCTTACACAAAGAAGCGCTGGATTTGCAGGTGCTGGAGCAAACCTGGGGCGTCATTCTCAAAGACCGCGACGACCTAGCCTTGGTAGAAGCCCACAAGCAGCGGCTGGCTGAGCTGGTTCTTTAGCCCATGGTTCCAGATGCTATCGCCACCCCAGCCCTCGAGGGGCCCTTTCACGGCACCTGGTGCAAAAACCTGGTGGCTTTTGCCGATTTTCTGCGCCACACCCCCCAGCGCTTTAGCCTGGGGCCCCAGGAGATCGCCGAGGGCTTACAAGCTCTCGAAGCCGTTGACCTAGGCTGCTTACAGGAAGTCCGCCAGGCCCTTAAGCTGGTGCTGTGCAGCAACCTCGAGCAGGAGCGGGCCTTCGACGACCTGTTTTTCCAGTTCTTTCTGCCCAGCCGCAGGCGTCCCCACCTGGGCCAGGCTCGCCCCGGCGGCGAGGGGGAAAGCGGTGAGCAAGGCCCAGCTCCTCAGCAAAACCCCAGCCATCTGGCCCTCGAGGGCCCGGGGCCTGGAGGAAAAAGCACCCCGCATAGCTATCAAAACCTGAACACCGAGGACTGGGCCGCCCCCTTGCGAAGAGCCATGTTCAGCCGCAACGCGGGCCGCGAAGCCGACGAGGTAGAAATACCCCAGCAAGACCTAGACGAGATGCTGCAGGCAGCCACACGACTGGTCAACCAGGTTCGGTTGGGGCGCAGCCGGCGCTGGGCGCTAGCCCCCCGGGGAGTCCGCCTGCACTTTCGCCGCACCCTGCGCAAGGCTCTCCATACCGGAGGAGACCCCATCCACCCAGCCTGGCTGCAGCACCCCAAACGACAACCCCGCTTCGTATTTGTGCTGGACGGCAGCCGTTCAATGCATAGCTATGCTGACCGCCTGCTACAATTTGCCTTCGCCCTACGCATGCGTTGCAACCGGGTAGAAGTCTTCGTTTTTTCCACGCAGCTGAAGCGGATTACCCGCCAGCTCGAGCAAGCCAAAAGCCTGGCCGAGCGCCCCCGGCTGGAGCGGCTAGGCCTGGCCTGGGGCGGAGGCACCCAGATTGGGGAAAGCCTCTTGGCGCTGGAGCGAACACATGCGGGTCTTATCCGGGGCGACGCCATTGTCATCATCGCCAGCGATGGCCTGGATACGGGCGCGCCTCAAGTTTTGCAACAGGCCCTGCGTCAGCTTTATCTGCGTAGCGCCGCTTTGATCTGGCTCAATCCCTTGCTCCATAGCCAAGGCTACGACCCCCAGGCCACCGGCATGAGGGCTGCCCTCCCCTACCTAGACCGCTTTTGCGCAGCCAACACCCCTCCGGAGTTGGCGCTGCTAACCCACCGGCTTCGGCTGCGGAAGTAGTCCTTGCCGTTACGAAGAGTCGCCCAGCACGCGAGCCCAGTCGGTAGGGGCCTTGGGCTGAGCGTAACCGGTATCCATCTGGGCGAGCTGGAGCCGGCCCGAGTACTCCTCGTTGACCGCCTGCCAGTAGGTGTACTCCTCGATGACCCAGATGCCGCTTTCCCGCGCCCCGTTACCGCTAGCCCGCACGCCACCAAAGGGCAGGTGGGCCTCGGCCCCCACGGTGGAGTTGTTGATGCTGGTCATGCCAGCTTTGATCTCGTTTTTGAAGCGGTAGGCCCAGTCCCGCCGGTTGGTATAGACCGCACTCGAAAGCCCGTAGGGATGCGCGTTAGCCACCTGGATGGCCTCGTCCAGCCCCTCCACCCGCACCAGGTTGATGGTGGGCCCGAAAATCTCCTGCTCGAACTGGCGCATGCCGGGCCGGGCTTCCCAGACCGTGGGCCAGCCGAACAGGCCCACTTCCGGATCGCCCTTGAACCGGGGATAGGGGTTGGCGGCGGTGATGCGGCCTTGTCCGAAGAGCAACGTGGCCCCATCCTCGCGGCCCCAGGTGTAGTGCTCGAGCCAGCGTTCAAAGAGGCGCTGGTTCATAAAGGGGCCATAGGTGAGGCCGGTGGGGTGCTCAATGGGGTTGCCCACCACGGTAGCCTCTGTCCTCTCCAGGAAGCGCTTTTTGAAAGCCTCGTAGATGGGGGCTTCCACGATGATGTTGCCCGCGCTGGTACAGCGTTGACCACCGGTGGCAAAAGCGCTCCACCAGGCTCCCTCTACCGCCAGCTCGAGGTCGGCATCGCGCAACACCACCAGGGGATTTTTGCCCCCTAGCTCGAGGGTGGGCCGCAGCAGGTTACGCCCAGCGACCTCACCAATCCAACGGCCTACCGCAGTGCTCCCAGTAAAGGCAAATTTCTGCAAAAGGCCCTCATCCATCAGCTCAACCAGCCACTGGCCGGTGGCGTTCTTCCCACCCCCATGAACCAGGTTGATCACGCCTGGGGGCAGGCCTGCCTCCTCAAACAGCTTGACAAAAAGGTAGGCCAGCGCGGAGGCATCCTCAGAGGGCTTCCAGACCACGGTGTTGCCCGCGAGCACCGCCGGGATCAGCTTCCAGGAGGGCACGGCAATGGGGAAGTTACCCGCCGTAATCATCCCCACCACGCCCAAGGGGCGGCGGAAGGTGAAGAGCTCTTTGTTCTTCATCTCGCTGGGCACGGTCTGACCGTAGAGCCTTCGCCCTTCGGAAGCGAAGAAAATGGCCGTATCAATGGCTTCCTGTACGTCTCCCCCAGCTTCTTTGAAGGTCTTGCCTACCTCGCGCACCATCAGCCGCACCAGGGTACTTTTCTCCCGCAGGAGCACCTGGGCCAGGTTCGCTAGCACGCCACCCCGCACCGGCGCGGGGGTACGCGACCATTCCTGGAAGGCTTTTTGCGCCACCTGAGCCGCTTTGCGTAAGGTTTCCTTGGAGCCTTGGGGAAAGCGGGCTACCAGGTCGGCAACATCGGCAGGGTTTCGGCGCTCGAGTAAGCTACCTTCAAAAATCTCCTCGCCGCCAATCAGGTGTCCGATCTCCAAGGCATGGCCATATTTGCTAGGGTAGGTCTGCATACTATCCCCCAATCGTGCTCAGCTTGGCCCGCAAGGCTTCCGCTGTAGCGGGCGGAACCAACTTGGATACATCGCCGCCGTAGCGGGCGATCTCTTTGACCATGGTCGAAGAAACAAAAGACCAGCGGGTAGCTGCCATGATGAACAGGGTCTCGGGATGGTTGCCGTACTGCCGGTTAAGATGGGCCATCTGTAGCTCGGTCTCGTAGTCGGAAACCGCCCGCAACCCCTTGACGATCACCCGGGCGTTCACTCGCCGCATGTACTCCGCCAGGAGACCATGGAAGGAATCTACCTCCACATTGGTCAGGCGCGCCGCCGCTATAGCCTGGCGAATGATCTCCACCCGTTCTTGGGGCGCGAACAACCAGAAATTGCGCTTGGAGGGGTTTTCCAGCACGGCTACCGTCACCTTGCCAAAAAGCCTCGAGGCCCTTTGGATCACATCAAAGTGGCCGTTGTGCAAAGGGTCGAAGCTACCGGGATAAACCACATGCATAAGGCCTCGCTTTCGCGCCGTATCTTCACACAAATCCGCACCCTTGGTCAAACCCTGTGGGCTTCGACTAGGGTGAGGGTATTGAAGCCATACTCACGGCGCTGGCCTATGGGAAGCACTAGTTCGGTAGGGTGCTGCAGGATATACAGGCCACCCGGCTCGACCAGGCCGGCCTGGAGCAGGCGCTCGAAGTCCTGCAGTAAATCGTGAGGATAGGGAGGGGCCATAAACGCCACCGTGAAACGTTGCCCTTGCTGCTGGGCAATTAGCAGATAGCGCTCCACTGGCATCCCCTCTATATGCACCTTTAAACGAGCCTTGTGGGCATTCTCCCGCAGAAACTGGATGGCCTGGCGATCTTTCTCCACCAACACCACCTCAAACCCCTCTGAGGCTGCCTCCAGGCCCACTGCTCCACTCCCAGCATACAGATCGAGGAAGCGCCCTCGGCGCGGGTAGCGAAAGCGCAGGTAGTCGAACAGGGCCTTGCGTAGCCGCACGGGGCTGGGCCGGGCCGACTCGGGCACCTTGAGCACAACCCCCTTAGCCGTACCCCCTAGAATTCGCAGCATAGCCTCCCTACTGTCCAGGAACCAAGGTGGGAATCTGCAGCGCATCCGGGCTTCGGAACCATATCTGGCAACGCACCCCTTGGCTCCGGGTGGGCTTGACCTGCACTTCAAAGCGGCTTTGGGCCCCATTAGGCAAGGTGCGCAGGGCAATTGGGGCTGAGTTGGTTCCGTAAACCTTGCGGTTGGGCACCCCATTGACCACCGTAACCTGGCTATCCACCACCCGCAAGTTGACCCGCAAATTGTTCAGGGTGCGGCCCGATTGGTTCACCACTGTGCCTTGGGCCACCACTACTCCGCCTGCATGAGGCGCACAGCGCCACTCACTGACCCGTAGTTTGTATATGGTGTCTTGGGCCAATGCCAGACCTGCTAATCCAACCAGGCATACCAGTATGGGCTTCATAAAAGCGATGCTACCAGAAAGGCCATTAACGAGGGGCCGGTACCAAGGTGGCAATCTGCACTACTCTGGGGTTGCGAAACCAAAGCTCGCAGCGGTTAACTGTATCGAAGTTAGCACGGACGCGAACCTCGAAATAGGCTGTCTTCCCTGGAGCCAGGTTATGATTCAGTAGAGGGGCCGAGTTGCTGGCCATACGCAGGCCCGGCCCAATGACCCGCACATTGGCCCGTAGATCGGCAATAGCCCGTGAACTGATATTTTTGACCGTGCCTTGCACCAGCACACCCCGGGCATAGGCTTTGCAACTCCAGGAAAGCACCCGCAAGCGGTAGGCGCTGGACTGGCCTAGAGCCATACCTCCTAGGAGGAGGGTCAAAAACAAAAGCAGTAGGTGCTTCATGGCGGTAGGCTTTCTGCGGACTTTACACCGCAACAGCGGGGATCTACCAACAGCAGTTTACCGTCAACCCGAGTTTGGCAAAGCGTTATTTGAAGCCTGTGAGAAAGGCGCTCTTAATTGCGAAAACCCCACCCTAGGTGGGGTTATCTGGTCGAGGAGACTGGATTCGAACCAGCGACCCCCTGCTCCCGAAGCAGGTGCGCTACCAGGCTGCGCTACTCCTCGGCAGCGAGATGAGTATAGTGCGGACTCGAGGCTTTGTCTAGGCGGTGCAGTTCGTGAAGCCCGCCTTAATCCTGGACAAATGAGGCCCCGGAAGGTCTCTTTGGTATTCTAGAGATTAATGGGTTTGCCTGTAAAGGAAATTTGGCTACTGCTAGTCCTGTTAGTCAGCGCCTGTTCAATGCAGGATGCTCCTGGGCCCAGCCGCTGGGGGGTGTGGTCCGACCCCCGCATCTGGCCCAACCAACGGGTGCCCCGCGAGGGCGAGGTGGTCACCATTCCTGCCGACCTAGGGGTAATTTTGGACGTAAGCCCACCCCCACTCAAAGGCCTCACCATCAACGGCGCGCTGCGCTTTGGCGACAAAGACCTAGAACTAAAGGCCGACTGGGTCATGGTGCATGGAAGACTCGAGGTGGGTACGCCCAGCCGGCCCTTCCGCCACCGAGCCGTCATTACCCTCACCGGCAACAACCCTGGCGAAGACATCATGGGCATGGGCACCAAAGTCATCGGGGTAATGATGGGAGGGGTGCTGGAGCTGCACGGGGAGCCACGCCAAGGCTGGACCAAGCTGAGCCAGAGCGCAGCCGCAGGTTCCCGCCAGATCACCGTGCTCGAGGCCCGCGATTGGCGGGTAGGCGACCGCATCGTGCTGGCCTCCACCGACTTCAACCCCGGCCAGGCTGAGGTGCGCACCATCACTGCCGTCTCGGGCAATACCCTCACCCTCGACCAACCCCTCAAATACCCCCATTTCGGCGAAATTACCTTTGGGGTGGACCAGCGGGGTGAGGTAGGCCTTTTGAGCCGCAACGTGCTGGTCCAAGGGGACGAAAACTCGGAACAAGCCGGATTTGGGGGACACATCATGGCCATGGTGGGTAGCGCCATGCGCATCTCCGGGGTGGAGCTTTACCGCATGGGTCAGCGCAACACTCTGGCCCGCTACCCGGTGCACTGGCACCTGGTGGGCGATGCCTCTGGCCAGTTCATCCGGCAGTCCTCCATCCACCAAAGCTTCAACCGCTGTGTCACGGTGCACGGCACCAACCAGGTTGAGGTAGTGGGCAACGTAGCCTACAACGTCCTGGGCCATTGCTACTTCCTCGAGGATGGGGCTGAGCGCAAGAACCGCCTCGAGGGCAACCTGGGCATTCTGACCCGCCGCCCCAACCCCCAGCGGGGAGAGACCGGGGTCATTCCCACCGACAAAACCCCGGCCACCTTCTGGATCACTCATCCCGACAACATCGTGCGGGGCAATGTGGCGGCTGGCTCAGAGGCCATTGGCTTCTGGTATGCCTTGCCGGAAAACCCCACCGGCCCTTCCTACACCACCACCATCTGGCCTCGCCGCACCCCTCTGGGGGAGTTTTCTGGCAACGTAGCCCACTCCAACTGGGATGGGCTGATGGTAGACCGAGGCCCCAACCAGAACACCCTCGAGGCCGAGACCACCGTCTACAATCCCCGTACCTACCCTGCCGATAGGCAAAACCAGTACAACGACACAGCCAACCCACCGGTGGTAGCGGTGTTCAGAGACTTCACCGCCTACAAAAACCGGGGCAACGCCATCTGGCTACGGGGCCTCAACCATAAGGTGGTGGGGGCCAGGCTGGCCGACAACGCCATCGGGGTTACCTTTGCCTCGCGCGAAACCACCCTGGAAGACGCCTTAATCGTGGGTGATAGTGACAACAAAGGCTATCCGGAAAACTGGGAGTTTCGCGGAGCCGACGGGCGCAGCCTGCCTAGGCCCTGGGCCTCCAGCAGCGGCGCTATCCAGGACAACTTCCCCATCCGCGGCTTCGAGTTCTACGACGGCAAGATTGGCTTTCGCAATGTGGAGTTCGTGAACTTCCAGCCCTTGGACATACACAACGCTCAGGGTGGTCAGAACGCTACCCGCGAGGCCGGGGCTCTAAGCTACCTGCGCTTTACCTCCTTCAACATCGATAGCCGTAACTTTGCTCAGGGGGCCCGCTTCCGCAATGCCAAGGAGGTTTACCTTCCCCCCCGCGAAGAGCCCACTGCAGAAGAAATTGCCAACGACAAAACCGCTGACGGCTACCGGGGTGGGGTGTTTATCGACCTGGACGGCTCGGTGAGCGGCAGGGTAGGGCAAGCCGTGGTCTTCAACCACCCCTTCCTGCTCGACTCCGGCTGCATCCTGCGGGCCGAGTGGAACGCCGCAACCTGCCCCTACAGCTACGGGCGGCTACACCTCTACAACGAAAGTGGGGGCAACATCGCTCCGGTCTCCCTCACCCGCAACGACGGCAGCCACCCCATCTTCCGCATGTGGGGCACCCCTAAAAGCGGCGATAACACCCATTTTGGGGCCACTGTGCTCAAGGGTCGCCGCTACACCCTGGGCCTCTCGGGGGCCATGCCCACCAAACTCCGGCTGCGCTTCGACAACAGCAACCCCGGCGACTTCCTGGTGTTGGCCCTACCCTATTCGGGTGAGCCTTTTATCTACCGCGACTACTGGATCGACAACCGCAACCAGCTTCCTAAAGCCGCTTCCAGGGCCGAGTTCGACAGCAGCAGCGGGGAACGCTACTGGAGTGAGGGGGGCACCCTATGGTTGAAGCTAGTAGTACGCGAGGGGCGCGACTGGGCCGTGCTGGACCTCTGCCAAAACGACCTGTGCCGCTAAGGCTCCACAAACAGGGTGCCTAGGTCGAAGGTACCCTGGCCCCTTACCTGTATCTGGCGCTGTATACGGGGCTCCCCACTATCGCAAAGGCGGTTGCCCGAGTCGTCGCGGCAGACCACCAGGGTATAGGTGCCGGGAATCAGATAGGTTTCGAAGGAACCCTCACGCACGGGAAGCCACCTCGAGCTTGGCCCCTGGAAGCCGACCAGGAAATCGCCCAGGGGCAGGCTCCAGCCGAAAGCGCCCGGCAGGTTGAGTAACCCATGCCCGTAGGCGTCGTCGCGGCCCGGGGGGCCCAGATCGGTCACGCTGGAACGAATCAGGTTCCAGGCTTGCCCGGCATCGGAGGCGGCGCCTGCGGACAGCACCATGGCCAGCGCTGCTGCAACCTGCGGCGTGGCCTGGGAAGTGCCGGTATAAAAGGTGTAGTTGGGCTGGTTGGCGATATAGTTCCAAGTAGTTGAAAGAATGCCACCGCCCGGCTGGACATTGCTGCCCCCCGGAGCAGCAATGTCCACTTCGCTGTTTTGCTGGCTGTAGTAGGTGACCTGATTATTCCGGTCGGTGGCCGCGACCGAGATGGCCCCGGGGCATGAAGCTGGATAGAACATCGCACCGGGGTTGCGGTCTTGGTAATTGCCAGCAGCAGCCACCACCAGCACACCCTGGGCCACCGCGTCGGCCACCGCCTCGCACATCGCATGGGAAAACAGGGTTGAGCCCAGGGAAAGGTTGATAACTTGAGCTGGCTGGGGGTTTACCAGAAGCCGGCCCGCCTTTTCTACCGGCAGCCCCGCCGCATAGCGGATGGCTAGGGCCACATCCTCAAAGGTGCCGGCGCCCTGGGGGCCTAACACCCGCAAGGGCAGCACCTTGACGGGGGCGTTGTAGGCCATACCCACAATGCCCGAGTCGGTACAGGTGGGGCAGGGAGGAGCAAAAGTATCCGCATTGGCTACAATGATTCCAGTCACGTGGGTTCCGTGGCTGCCGCTCGTGGAGGTAAACGAATCACAGGGGTCGGTAGGGTCGGGATCGCCAGGGCTGCCCGGCAGGGGGTCGCCGCAAGGGTCGCTGGGGTGATCCCCCACAAAATCGTAGGCCCCCTCGCCGGGCCCCCACAGCCGGCCCGCCAGGTCGGGGTGGTCGTAGCGCACCCCAGTATCCACAACGGCCACGGTAATGGGGCGGCTATAGGTTTGCAGATAGGTGAAGCGGGCTCCGGTGGTTCGCAGATACCACTGCAGGGGGTAGTGCTGGTCGGTGGGTTCGCCCTGGGCCTGTACCCTCCCATTGAGTTCAGCCCACGCCACCGTGGGATCGAGGCGCAGCCGCTCCAAGAGCGCTTGGGGCCTCGAGGTGCGCAGTTTGGTGAGGCGGTTTACCCGGTCGTGCGAGACCACCTGGCTGCCCTGGGGCAGCACCACCGCCCGCAGGTCGGTGCGGTACTTGACCAGTACCTCGTCGGTGGGGGGGGGCGGCTCGGCTGGGCGCAACCCCGAGGGGGCCCCCACCCCGCTGGGCGCTGCTTCGGCTACCTGGCCCACCACCCGCACCAACGGCAGCACCACGGCAATCTCGGCCTGCACATCCCCCAACAGGCGCAGGTGGGCGGTATAGGCGGGCTGATCCCCCATCTCCTCGGTGAACGCTGCCCGCAAGCGCACCACCCCAGGGCCCACCCCCTGCGTGGGCGTGGCCGTAAGCCAGGCGCTGTAGACCTCGAGCCGCCAGGCCACTCGGGAGCCCACCCGTAGGGCCAGGCTGCCCTCGAGGCCCTCCATCACCACCTCTTGGGGGACAACGTGGGCCGGAGCGGGCAACCAGGCCTCCTGCGAGGCACACCCTGCCATAGCTAAAAGCAGCGCAATCCAAAAAAGCCGCATCATGCTCACACTAACCCACGGCAACGCAAAGTCAAGCCGATTTAGCCCTCCCATCTGCCCCTGGTTCGCCATGCAGTAAAATGCTTTGCACAGGAGGCATGCCGTGGGGCTCAAAGCGGTCAAAAAGGGGTGGAGCCCCCAGACCTGGGTAAGCCTACGACCTTTTGGTCTGGGTCTGCAAAAACCCAACAACTTCGCCGAGGTTTTCCGCGCCCTGTGGGAAAATGCCGATAACCTGGCGTATGCCTGGCGCATCCTGCGCGACGGGGTCTGCGACGGCTGCGCCTTGGGCACCTATGGGCTGCGGGACTGGACCATCCAGGGCCTGCACCTGTGCAACATCCGCCTGCGGCTGCTGCGGCTCAACACCATGGGCCCTTTAGACGTAGGGCTGCTGGCCGACGTGGCCCAACTCCAGGGCAAAAGCAGCGCCGAGTTGCGCGGGCTGGGCCGTCTGCCCTACCCCATGTACCGCCGCAAAGGAGAGGCTGGCTTTACCCGCATCAGCTGGGACGAGGCCCTCGACCGCATCGGCCTTAGGCTCTGCCAGACCCACCCCAAACGCATGGGCTTCTACCTGACCAGCCGGGGCCTGCCCAACGAAACCTACTACGTGGTGCAAAAAGCGGTGCGGGCTTTGGGCAGCAACAACATCGACAATGCCGCCCGCATCTGCCACAGCCCCAGCACCGTGGCCCTTAGGGATTCGCTGGGGGTAGCCGCCACCACCTGTAGCTACCGCGACCTCATCGGTACCGACCTGGTGGTCTTCCTTGGGGCCAACCCAGCGGTCAACCAGCCGGTATTGATGAAGTACCTCTACTACGCCAAAAAAGCCGGCACCCAGGTGGTCGTGGTCAACCCCTACCGAGAACCAGCTATGGCACACTACTGGGTGCCCTCCGACCCGGAAAGCGCCCTGTTTGGCACCCGCATCACCGATCGTTTCTTTTTGGTAGAGCCTGGGGGCGATGTAGCCTTCCTCAACGGCACCCTCAAGCACCTCATCGAGCAGGGGTGGCTCAACAGCGCCTTCATTGAGCAGCACACCCAGGGCTTCGATGCCCTGAAAGAAGCCCTAGAGGCCCAACCCTGGGAGGCCCTCGAGCAAGCCTCGGGGCTGAACCGCCGAGAAATGCTGGAGTTCGCCCTTCTGCTGGCCAAGGCCGAACGGGCCGTGCTGGTCTGGAGCATGGGCATCACCCAGCACACCTTCGGCGAGGATGCGGTGCAGAGCATCCTCAACCTGGGCCTGGCCCGGGGGTACCTGGGGCGGGAGGGCTGTGGCCTGATGCCCATCCGCGGCCACTCTGGCGTACAGGGCGGGGCAGAGATGGGGGCCTACGCTACCGCCTTTCCCGGGGGGCTGCCCATCACCCCAGAAAACGCCCAGCGGCTGGCCGAGGTGTGGGGGTTTACCGTGCCGGATTGGCCCGGCCTGAGTGCCCCGGAGATGCTCGAGGCTGACCTCGAGGTGTTGTGGAGCCTGGGGGGCAACTTCCTCGAAACCCTGCCCAGCCCGGCCCAGGCCAGAGCCCGGCTGGCCCAGGTGCCTATGCGGGTTCACCAAGACATCGTCCTGACCCCGCAGATGCTGGTAGAGCCCGGGGAGGAGGTCTTCTTACTCCCCGCCACCACCCGCTACGAGATTCCCGGCGGCTGCTGCGAGACCACCACCGAACGGCGGGTCATCTTCAGCCCCGAGATTCCCGGCCCCCGCATCGGTGAGGCCCGCTGGGAAGGAGAGGTCTTCCAGGAATTACTGGCCCGGGTCTGTAAGCCTGAGCTAGCCCAAAAGGTACGCTTTGCCGACACCGCCGCGGTGCGGGCCGAGATTGCCCGGGTGGTGCCCCTTTACCAGGGCATCCAGCACCTAAAAGCCAAAGGTGACGCCTTTCAGTACGGCGGGCCCCACCTGTGCGAGGGTGGGGTCTGCCCCACCCCCGACGGGCGGGCCCGCTTCCGCCCGGTCGCTTTGCCGCCGAACCCCGTACCGCCGGGGGCCTTCCGCCTGGTCACCCGGCGGGGCAAACAGTTCAACAGCATGGTGCACGAAGAGACCGACCCCATCAACGGCGCCCCGCGCGATGCGGTACTCATCCACCCCACCGACCTGAATAGGCTGGGTCTGGTTGCGGGCCAGGTGGTCTGGCTCTCCAATGCCTTTGGTACCCTGCGGGTGCGGGTCTTCCCCGCCGAGGTCAAGCCGGGTAGCCTGCAGGTACACTGGCCCGAGGGCAACGTGCTGCTCGACCCTAAGAAGCGCTCGAGCCGGGCGGGCATCCCCGCTTACAAAGAGGCTTATGTCTACCTCCACCTCCAAGCGCCCCAAGGCCAAGACCCAAACCACCCTGTGGCGGGTTGAAAAGGGGCGGGCCACCCCCCGCACCGACCTGCTGGCCACCGAGGAACCCCTGGAAATTCGCCTAGCGGCAGGGGGAGAACCCCGTCCTCTGGCGGTGGTGATGCGCACCCCCGGCCACGACTTCGAGCTAGCTGCAGGGTTTTTGTTCGCCGAGGGCCTAATCAAACGCCGCGAGGACATCCGGCAGATGCGCTACTGCCCCCCACCGGGCGAACCCCAGCAGTACAACAGCCTCGAGGTACGGCTAAACCTTCCTGCTCTACCCAGTCTAGCCCCTTTGGAACGCGCTTTCTACACCAGTGCAGCCTGTGGGGTGTGCGGCAAAGCTACCCTGGAAAACCTCGAGCGGCACTACCCCCGGCTCAAGGCCGGCTGGCAGGTTCCCGCCAGCACCATAGCCCAGCTCCCCCAAAAGCTATTGGCCCAGCAGGGGCTTTTTGCCCAGACTGGAGGGTTACACGCCGCAGCTTTGTTCGACCCCGAAGGCCGTCTGCTGGCCCTGCGGGAGGATGTGGGCCGGCACAACGCCCTGGACAAACTGATCGGCTGGGCCCTGTTGGAAGGCCGGCTACCCCTCTCCCAGGCTTTGGCCCTGGTAAGCGGGCGGGCCAGCTACGAGCTGGTGCAAAAGACCCTGGCTGCTGGCATTCCCCTCCTGGCGGCCATCTCTGCCCCCAGCAGCCTAGCGGTAGCCCTGGCCCAGCGCTTCGGCCTGACGCTGGTCGGTTTTCTGCGCGGCAGCTTCAACATCTATACCCACCCCGAGCGCATCCAGATCGACGCGTAGGCCCAGGCTGTGGCACAATCGGGACATGAAAGCCTATCTGGGCCTGTACACTGCGCGGCTGGAGATGCCCTGGGTACGCAGCCTCAAGGAGAAGCGGGCCCTGGTCAAGCCCACCCTCGAGCGCCTGCGGGCCCGCTTCCCGGTCTCGGCTGCTCGGCTGGCCGGCCAGGACGACCACGACTGGGAGGTGGTCGGGTTTAGCCTCCTCGGCCACGACGGGGTATGGGTCGAGACCGTATTGCGCGAGGCGGCTCTGTTCATCGCAGCCCAGGCCGAGTACCGGGTAGTGGACTCGAGCTGGAGCGTAGAGGAGGTCAGCCTGGAAGGCCTGGTGCCGCACTGGGCCCGCTAGCCTACCGCCTCCACCGCCAGGGCCAGCGAGCCCCCGGTGCCGTGGCAGATAGCCGCCAAGCCCCGCTCTTTTTGATGGGTGTGCAGGGCGTGGATTAGGGTCACCAGGATGCGGGCCCCCGAGGCCCCGATGGGGTGGCCCAGGGCCACCGCCCCTCCGTGCACATTGAGCTGCTCCATGGGTACCCCCAGCAGGCGGTGGAAGAGGATGTTGTTGAGGGCGAAAGCCTCGTTGTTCTCGAAGAGCTGGAAGTCGGAAATCCCCATCCTAAGCCGCTCTAAAAGCTTTTGCGCCGCGGGCACCGGAGCCTCGGGGAAGCGCCAAGGCTCACCAGCAGCCCAGCTATGGCCCAGAATCCGGGCCAAAGGCTTCAGGCCGTGCTTCGCCACCGCCTGGGGGCTGGCCAGCACCAGGGCCGCGGCCCCATCGGAAATCTGTGAGGCATTGCCCGCAGTCAGTACCCCGTCCTTACGGAAAGCCGGGCGTAGCGCAGCCAGCGACTCCAGGGTGGTCTCGGGACGTACCCCTTCATCCCGCTCAATTTTTTCCACCCCTTTGCGGGTCTGCACCTCGAGGGGCACCATCTCCCGGCTGAAGTGGCAGGCCTCCTGGGCCCGGGCCGCCCGCTGGTGGGATTCCAAAGCCACTTGGTCTAGCTCGGCCCGGCCCACACCGAACGCAGCAGCCAGCCGCTCCGCCTGCTCGCCCATGGCTTCGCCGGTAAAGGGGTCGGAAAGCCCATCCCGCTGCAGGATGTCCTGGAGCTGCTCCGGAGCCCCGGCCAGGTACTTGTAGCCCCAGCGGGCTCGGTGGGAAAGGTAGAACCCAGCCTGGGTCATGCTTTCCATGCCCCCCACCAGCACCACCTCGGCCTGCCCCCCCTGGATGGCCAAGGCCCCGTTAGCCACCGCCTGCATGCCTGAGGCGCAGACCATGTCCACCGCATAGCCGTCCACCGTGTGGGGAATCCCTGCTTTGAAGGCAGCCTGCCGGGGCGGAAGCTGCCCGTGGCCGGCCCGGAGCACCTGGCCAAAGATGAATAGGTCTAGCGCCGCCCCAGACAAACCCGCCCGCTCGAGGGCGGCCTTCATGGCCTGGGCCCCCAGATCGATGGGCGAAAAATCCTTCAGCGCACCGCCAAACCGACCAATAGGCGTGCGCACCGCTGAAACCACATACACCTCGCGCATACTGCCTCCTGGCGCCATGCTACCTCAAAGCACGTCCCGGGTGGTGCCCCGCATGCGGTAGTTAATCCAGCTCTTGCGCCAGCGCAAGGCCCGCTTGACCGCCCCGTACAGGGGGGAAAGGGGCTGATCGTAGGCAGGGAAGCGCACCCGTGTACCCCCAAAGCCCTCCTTAAATGCATCGATCCCCGCTGCATGGCTGCCTTCGGCCTGGCGGGGTACCCCCCACAGGTCGTAGATGCGGTAGCCGTGGGCTATTCCCCAGGTGATGGCCCCCCAGTGCATGCCGTTGGGGGCCTTGGCATGGCTGTTTTCTCGGCTGCTACCGCCGTAGAGATAGGCCACCTTACCGGCAAAGGCCACGAACATTCCTGCCGCCAGGGCTTTACCCTCCTGGCGGGCAATAGCGATAAACGCCTGCCCCAAAGGCTGGTTCATCTCCCGCAGCACAGCCTGGTAGTAGGCCTTGGCATGCTGTAACAGCCGTGCCCGGCGGTTGGTCTCCTCAAAAAGCGGCCAGAACTCCTCGAAAGCTTCCTCTTTCTCAATGGTGGTCACCACCCGCTTGAGGGCCAGCCGGGTGTTCCGCCGGTGCATGTTGTCCATCCGGGCCAACACACCTTCGGCCCCCAGGCTGAGGTCGAGCCAGATGGAGTACTCTGGCTGAATGGTTTCTGCCTGGCAAAGCGAGGAGAAAAGTGGGGTGGCCGCCTCTGCGGGCTGGCCGGTCTCGGGCTCGAGCTTGAGGTAGACTGCCCCCCCCGCCCGTGTGCGCAGGAGTTCAGCGACCTTAGGCAGATCCTCCAAGCGGCGCAAGGCCGGACCCCGGGGCGCGTACAACATAGCCAGGGGGCCGGCTAGCCTGCGGCGGAATAGCTGCACCGCGGCGACCAGTTCCGAACCCTGGTAGACCGCTACACGCTCGGGCTGCCAGCCCGACAGCCTCTTGACCTCTCCCCAGCCCCAGGACTGCAAGGCGCTGCTAATGGGTAGTGAGGCCACCATCTGGTTCCAGCGCGCCCCTTCGCGTACCTCCTCCAGTCTCCACACGGCTTTCCATTATGCCTCATGGGTCGGGCCACATGCTCTATACTGGCCCCGTGATGCGGGTTGCTTTCCAAGGAACCGAAGGCGCCTACAGCGAAGAGGTAGCCCTACGGGCCTTCCCTGAGGCTCAGACCATCGGCCTGCCCACCTTCCACCAGGTGTTCGCCGCCGTGGCCAACGGCGAGGTGGATCGAGGGGTGGTGCCGGTGGAAAACACCACTGCCGGAATTATCAACCAGACCTACGACCTGCTACTCGAGACCGACCTACACGTGGTAGGCGAGCTGGTGCTAAAGATAGACCACTGCTTGCTAGCCCCACCAGGCACCCGCCTGGAGGACATCCGCAAGGTTCGGAGCCACCCCCAGGGCCTGATTCAGTGCGACGGCTTTATCGCCCGCTACAAGCTCGAGGCCGAGCCGGTCTACGACACTGCCGGAGCCGCGCGCGAGCTGGCCGAACACCCTCAGCCAGGGCTGGCCGCCATTGCCAGCCGCCGGGCCGCCGAACGCTATGGCCTAGCCATCCTAGCCGAGGGCATCCAAGACTTTATAGGCAACTACACCCGCTTCTTCGTGCTGGCGCGGGAAGACCTTCCCCGCCAGGCAGGCCCTTACAAGACCTCGGTGGTCTTCACTACCCGCCACCGCCCCGGCGAACTTTTGGCCGCGCTGAAGGCTTTTGCCGACCAGGGCATCAACCTCACCAAGCTCGAGTCACGCCCCCGGCGCGACCCCGAACGGCCCTTCTCGCCCATCTTCTATGCCGATTTCGAAGGCCACGCCGAGGACCCCGGCCCCTCCCAGGCCCTCCTGACCCTGCTGCGCCGGGCTTCGTTTGTTAAGGTGCTGGGCTCCTACCCTGCCGTAACCAGCTGGGGTTTTATCAAGGAGCCCTAGCGGAAACTCGCTCCGAAAATCACCCGCCCATAGGAGCCCCCGTTGAAAGGGAAGACGCTCTGTCCGCCTAAAAACAGGCCGGTGCTGGGGTCGAGACTAAACTCCAGGCCAGCGCCCAGGGTTAGGGCGAAGTTGGCGCTGGGCAGGCCCACCGCCAGCCCCCCGCCGAAATAGGGCTTGATGCCGCGCAGGTCGCGGTCGAACTGGCCCAGATCGGGTTTGAACTGCACCTCGCCTCCTAGGAGGAAGGCCGGCCCCCTGAAGATCACATCCCCGTAAATCAGGGCTACCAGGTTGCGCTGAAGGGTGGCCTCGAGGCCAAAGCCCAGGCTGGGCTCGGGTACGGCAATGCGCAGTTGAAAGGCCCGCTGGGCCAGGCCGGTCGAAGCGAAGGCTAGCAAAAGTAGGAAAAGAACCACAGGTAGACGTTTCATGGCTTGCACCTCTTCCTGGGGGGCACAACCCCCGCAGGCGATACCATAGCCTAGATGGCCCTAAACCACCAGTGGCCTTGCTCTCACCCTATGCTAAGGGCTGGCCCTTACAGTGCGGGGCGTATGAAGCCTTTTGCCCTATTCGGGCCTGCCCTGGCGCTCTTGCTGCTCAGCGGGCTGTTGGTGGCACAAAACCAGCCTACCCCGAGCAAGATCGGCTATCTGAACGCGCGTGCGTTGGTAGAAGCCCATCCCCAGTTCGCCCAGGTGAAGGCGGTACAAGCCCAGGCCGAGGCCGAACTCAAGCCCCTGCGCGACCAGCTTCAGGCCCTCGAGGCCAAAATCCGCGCCGGCAACGCCAGCGCCAAAGAGCAGCAGGACTACCGCGTGCTGGCCCAGAGCCTGCAGGAGGCCGGGCGCAAGTGGACCGAGCGCAGCAATGCGGTCCTCAAACCCATCACCGAGGAGATCGACCAGGTGATCGCCCGGGTGGCCAAAGCGCAAGGCTTTGCCATGGTGCTCGACCAAGAAGTAGCCGCCAGTAGCGGCCTAGTAGTCTACGCCGCCGAGGAGCTAAACCTGACCCAGGCCGTTTTGCAGGCCTTACCTAAGTAGGAGCAAGGAAATGAACAAGAACAGCCTGTTTATCGCCCTAATCGCCGTCTTGCTGCTGGGGGGCTCGCTGGTCGCCCAGAACCGCCCCACCCCTACCCGCATCGGCTACATCGATGCGGAAAAGGTGGTGCAAGCCCACAAGGATTTCAAAAAGGTACAGGATGTGCGCAATCAGGCCGAGCGTGAGCTCAAGCCCCTGCGCGACCAGCTTCAGGCCCTCGAGGCCAAAATACGCGCCGGCAACGCCAGCGCCAAAGAGCAGCAGGACTACCGCGTGCTGGCCCAGAGCCTGCAGGAGGCCGGGCGCAAGTGGACCGAGCGCAGCAATGCGGTTCTCAAACCCATCACCGAGGAGATCGACCAGGTGATCGCCCGGGTGGCCCAGCAGCAGGGCTTCGCCATGATTTTGGATAAGAAAATCGCCGCCAGCAGCGGCCTGGTAGTCTACGCCGCCGAGGAGCTCGAGGTCACCGAGGCGGTCATCCGGGCTCTGCCCAAATAGCCGAGCCCATATGCGCAGGGCTTCGACCATCTCGGGCGGGCCCTGCGCTTTTGCTTTGCTGTTTAGAACGGTCGAATTGCCATCTATGTTAGAATCGTAAGCGATGGCTAAGGGCAAAGCCAAAGGAGACAAAAGCAGTAAGCCCTCCTCAACGGAGCGAAAGCGCGACCTCGAGGCCCTCGCATTGCTGGTACTAGGCCTGTCGGTGCTCCTGGCCGCCGCCATCTATTTTGGGGCCAACCTGGCTGGCCAGTTGGGCCGTGCGGTACAGGGCTTTTTCTGGGGCAACCTGGGCTATTTGGCCTGGCTCATCCCCCCCACCCTGGCCCTGGCCGGTGTGCGGCTGTTTCTGGATCGCCCCTTAGGGGGGTATGGGCGAATGGTGGGCCTGGGCAGCCTGGGGGGGCTTCTCACCCTACCCCTGGTGGCCCACTTCTCCCCTCCCCACGGGGGCCTCCTGGGCACCTATCTGCATGGCCTACTGCAAGGTAGCCTAGGCAATCTGGGCCTTCTGCTGCCCTTGCTGGCCCTGAGCGGGGTGGGCGATTTGGCCCTGCGCCAGCCGCCGGGATTTTTGCTGCGCCAGGGCCTGCGACGGGTGGCGCTGGCCGGGTATAGGCTCTACCAGGCTTACACCCTCTCTCGCACCGCCGCGAGGCTGTGGCAAGAGGCCCGGGCCCTGGCCCAGCGTTACCCTGAGCACAAGGCCCTCGAGGTACTGCAAACCGACCTGGCCGCCTTCCAGCGGGCCCCCAAGGAGGCCGAGGCTCTGCTGAGGCTGGAGCAGCTGCTGCGGGACTTCCGCCAGGAGCGGGCCAAGGAGCTATCGGCCAGGCTGGCCGCCGAAGCCCGCCCCCTGACAGCTCGCCTCGAGCGTCTCGCGGCTGCCCTGGCCGCCCCCCTCTCTGGCGAGGGATTGGCCCAGGCCCTGGAGGAGCGCCGGGCCGCGTTGGTGCTGGAAATCAATACCCTGCTGAGCAAAACCCAGCACCTTACCCACCAGGCCCAGGCTGCCGCCCAGCGGCTGGCCCCGTCCACCCCAGCCCAAGCGCTGCTGGCCGCTTTGGAGGCCCACCAGCAACGCCTGGCCGCCTGGCAGCAGGCCGAGGCCCTGACCCAAGACCTCGAGGCCCGGGTGGATGGCTGGCTGCGCTGGGCCGAGTGGGTGGAGGCCGCCCCCCTCGAGGCCCACCCTGCCGGGCTGCGAACCCTTCTGGAAAAAGGCCTGAGGAGCGAGCCCCCCGCTTTTGCCGTGGCCACTGCCAAACCCCCCGCCGAACCGCTCTTCGACTTCGAGCTGGTCTTCCCCGAACCCGAGCGGGTGGGAAAAAGCCCGACCGAACAAGAGAAGGTCAAAAGCCCTCCCCCACTAAGCCCCCAGACCCCCTCCTCCACCGCCTTGCAACGGCCCGGCTTCGACCTGCTGGATCCACCCGACCCTCCCCACCTCGACCCCAAAGCCCTCGAGCGCATCACCCAGCGCCAGGTGGAGGTCATCAACAACACCCTAGCGCACCACGGGGTGGAGGCCCGGGTGGTGGGCTGGTCGCGCGGGCCCACCGTGACCCGCTTCGAACTCGAGCCCGCTCCTGGCGAAAAAATCAGCCGGGTGCAAAACCTCCACAACGACCTGGCCCTGGCCCTGGCGGCAGGCTCGGTGCGCATCGAGGCCCCCATCCCCGGCAAGAGCGTGATTGGCCTCGAGGTGCCCAACCCCGAGCGCGAGATGGTGCGCTTCAGCGAGGCCATCCAAAGCCCCGCTTTCGTTCGTAGCAAAGAGCTTCTGCCTTTGGTGCTGGGCAAGAGCATCGAGGGAGAGGTCTGGGTGCGCGACCTGGCCCGTATGCCCCACCTCCTGATTGCCGGCTCGACAGGTTCGGGCAAGTCGGTGGCGGTGAATACCCTTATCACCAGCCTGCTTTTCAAATACCTGCCCACCGAGCTGCGCTTTTTGCTGATCGACCCCAAGATGGTCGAGCTTACGCCCTACGAAGGCATCCCCCATCTGGTGCGGCCCGTGGTCACCAACCCCGCCGACGCGGCAGGCGTGCTCCTGGGCGCGGTAGCCCACATGGAGCGACGCTACAAGATGATGAGCCAGGTGGGTGCGCGCAACCTCGAGCAGTTCAATCAGAAGATGCGCGCCGCAAAAGAGCCCACCTTGCCTTACCTGGTCATCGTGATCGACGAGCTGGCCGACCTCATGATTACCGCTCCCAAAGAGGTGGAGCAGGCCATTCTGCGCCTGGCCCAGATGGCCCGGGCCACCGGAATGCACCTGATCCTGGCCACCCAGCGCCCCTCGGTGGACATTCTGACCAGCTTAATCAAGGTCAACATCCCGGCCCGCATGGCCTTTGCGGTCTCTTCGGGCTTCGACTCCCGCACCATTCTAGATACCTACGGGGCCGAGCGCTTAGTCGGTCAGGGGGATATGCTCTTCCACCAACCTGGCCTGCCCAAGCCGGTGCGGCTGCAGGGCCCCTTCCTCTCCGAGGCCGAGGTCCACCGCATCGCCGCCTTCCTGCGCGAACAGAGCTTCGAGGACGCCTTCGTTCAGCAGTACGGCTCCGATTTTGAAGGCCCCCTGAACCTAGGCGGCAGCGGGCCCGGAGACAGCAGCGAGATAGACTTTGGCGACCCTCTGCTCAAAAAAGCCGCTGAGATTGTGATTGAAGAGGGCTACGCCTCGGTCTCGAGGCTCCAGCGCCGGCTCTCGGTGGGCCACGCCCGGGCGGGCAAGCTGGTCGATGCTCTCGAGGCCATGGGCATCGTGGGCCCCCACCAGGGCAGCAAACCCAGGGAGGTGCTCATCACCCGCGACCAGCTACCGGAGTACTTTGGCTAAGCGAAGCGCCCCTCTGCTCTACCAGCGCCAGCAGGCCGGCCTCGTCCAGGATAGGCACCCCAAGCTGCTGCGCCTTCTCCCGCTTGGACCCTGCCCCTGGCCCGGCCACCACATAGCTGGTCTTTTTGCTGACCGAGCCAGCCACCTTGGCCCCCAGGGCCTCCAGCGCCCGGGCCACCTCGTCCCGCGGGCGGGATAGCTCTCCGGTCAGGACAAAGGTTAGGCCCGCCAGGGCATCGCCCTGGGGTTTCTCCTGGGCCTCAAAGCTCACCCCGGCAGCCCGCAGCCGCTCGATAAAAGCGCGCATCGCCAGCCGGGCCAGGGCCTGGTGGATGGCCTGGGCAGTGGTCTCGGCGATATCCTCGACCGCATCGAGTTCCTCCACGCTGGCCGAGAGAATCCTGTCCAGATGGCCAAAGCGGCGGGCCAGGTTGCGGGCCGTGCTTTCTCCTACCTGGGGAATGCCCAACGCAAACAGCAGCCGCTCCAGGCCCTGGGTTTTGCTCTTCTCAATCTGTTGCAATAGCTTCTGCGCGCTTTTGCGGCCCATGCGCTCCAGATTCTCCAGGTCTTCCAGCTTGAGCTGGTATAGATCGGCTGCATCGCGCACCAATCCTTTTTGCAAGAGCTGTTCGATGAGCTTCTCTCCCAAGCCCTGGATGTCCATGGCCCGCCGGCTGGCATAGTGGCGGATGGATTCGAAGGCCTTGGCTGGGCACAGCGGGTTGGGGCAGAGGTGAATCTTGCCCGACAAGACTAGCTCGATCTGGCACTCTGGGCAGGCATGGGGCCATTCCACCGGCTGGCTTCCCCGGGGCCGGTCGGTGAGCACCCGCAGCACCTCGGGGATGACCCCCCCGGACTTGTGTACCAGCACGGTATCGCCAATGCGCAGGCCCAACTCCTGCACGTAGCTTTCGTTGTGCAGAGTAACCCGGCTGACAGTAGAGCCATCCAGCAGGATGGGCTCGAGCTCGGCCACCGGCGTAACCCGCCCGGTGCGGCCCACCTGGAAAACCACCCGCAGAACCCGGGTGGGCTTCTCCTCAGCAGGGAACTTGTAGGCAATGGCAAAGCGGGGGGTCTTGGCGGTGTAGCCTAGCTCCGCCCACAGCGCGAGGTCGTTGAGTTTGACCGTAATGCCATCAGCCTCAAAGGGAAGCTGCCGGCGCTGGGCCAGCATGGCCTGGTAGCCTGCTTCCACACCCTCCACCCCCTCTGCCCGCCGGTAGTGCGGCTCCACCGAGAAGCCCAACCCGGCCAGCCGCTCCAGCAGGGCTTCCTGGGTCCTTACCCCCAACGCCTCGGGCCGCCCCACCCCATAGAACAACCCCCGCAGCCCCCGGCGGGCACTGATGCGGGGGTCTTTTTGCCGCAGGCTGCCGGCCGCGGCGTTGCGGGGGTTTTTGAAGGGGGCAAGCCCCTCCTCCTCCAGATGGGCGTTGAGCTCTAAAAAGGTCTCTATGGGCAAATACACCTCACCCCGTACCTCCAGGCTCAAAGGCTCGCGCAGGCGGCGGGGAATATCGGGGATGGACAGCAGGTTGGGGGTGACGTCCTCCCCTACCACCCCGTCGCCCCGGGTCAGGCCCCGCTGCAACAGGCCGTCCTGGTAGATCAGGTTGACCGAGAGGCCGTCGATCTTGTACTCCAGCAGGTAGACCTGGGGGTGGTTCTCCAGCAGGCCTAAAGCCCGGTTTAGGCTGGCCTCAAACTCGGCGATCTCCTGCCGGTTGAAGGCGTTGGCCAGAGAATACATCCGGGTAGGGTGCGGCACGGCGGCGAAGGTAGTCTCCAGCACCCCGCCCCCCACCACCTGGGTGGGCGAGTCGGGGGTAAGGTACTCCGGATGGGCGGCCTCGAGGTCTTTTAGCTCCTTTAGCAGCCGGTCGTACTCGGCATCGGAGATTTCCGGGTCATCCAGGATGTAGTAGCGGTAGTTGTGGTAGCGAATCTGCTCGCGCAATTCCTGAATCCGCTCTTTTGGCGTAGACATAACGTGATTTTAGCCATGAACCAGGCCGAATGCACAACGGCTCTGGACTAGGCTTCCCCTGGGTCTTCAGAACAACCCACCTCACCACAACCACCCCCGGAAGCCCCTGCCTTTAGACATGGGGAGGAAGGGGGTGGCGAGCGAAGCTCGCTGAATGGTCGAAAGCGTGATAAACTGAGTCAAGGTATGTCCCTCCTGTCCGTGCGTTGCAAACTGATACCCGATGCGAGTACAGCCGATAAGCTTTCCCGCACGGTAGACCAGTTTGCCAACGCTTGTAACTATGCCTTGGCGGTGGCGCGGCGGGAGAATGCCTGGAACAAGTTCGCCCTGCAAAGACTGGTCTATCGGGAGATTCGGGAGCGCTTCGGCCTCAGCGCCAACCTCGCCGTTCGCGCCATCGCCCGCGTGGGCAAGCGCAAGGGGCACAAGGTGGGCGGGTTCAAGGCCACCTCGGTGGACTACGACCAGCGTATCCTCTCGCTGAACATTGCGGACGAGGTGGTCAGCCTCTCCACGGTGGAGGGGCGGGTGAAGGTGCCCATGCGCATCGCCGGGTATCAGCGCCACCTTTTGCGAACCGCCAAGAGCATCCAGGGCGGGCAGTTGGTCAGAGGGCGGGACTCCTCCTGGTACATCCACCTGTGGTGCGAGTACGATGACCCGCCTGTCCTTGACCCCCAAGGGATATTGGGGGTTGACCTGGGCATCGTGAACATCGCCACCGATTCGGACGGGGAGACCTACTCCGGCTCCCACCTCAACTCGGTTCGCCACCGCCACCGCCGTCTTCGTAAGAAGTTGCAGAAGAAAGGCACCAAGGGGGCCAAGCGTCGCCTGAAGAAGCTTTCGGGGAAAGAACGGAGGTTTGCCAACCATACCAACCACGCGCTCAGCAAGCGCATTGTCGCCAAGGCCCAACGCACCGGACGCGGCATCGCCATCGAGGCCTTGGGTGGCATCCGCGACCGGGTACGGCTCAGACGGCCTCAACGGGCGGCCTTGCATAGCTGGGCGTTCTTCGACCTGGGCCAGAAGCTTCGGTACAAGGCTGAACGGGCGGGAGTCGTTCTGGTCCAGGTTGACCCCCGCAACACTTCCCGCACCTGCCCGGCCTGCGGGCACTGCGAGAAGCTCAACCGCGTTTCGCAGGCACAGTTCGTCTGTCGGTCGTGCGGCCTCGTTGGGCACGCAGACCACTTCGCGGCCGTGAACATTGCCGTTCGCGGCTGGGCTGCCGTAAACCAGCCGTACCTGGGGGAAGCGGAGAGTGCTATCCGGCATAATCCTGTCCCTGGAAGCCCCCGGCTTTAGCCGTGGGGTGGTTTACCCAAAGCAACCAAAGTAGAACACCCAAGGGTCTGCCGCAAAGTCCAGTCAATCTCCCTCGAAACGCAGGGGGTGCCCAGCGCTACAGACCCGGATATCTTTGTACCTTTGGATACACCACCCTTCTGAACCTGGACGGACACATGTGAGACTCTAAGCTGGGATAAAAAGAGGGGAACCAACCAAGAAAGGAGGTTCCCCAGGTGCAGTTTACCACCGTTGGCCGAGAGATATGGCAAGGCGCTAGACAAGCACAGAGGCTGGCCGAGGCCAAAGCAGGCGACCCAGAGGTCAAGGAACGTCTGCGCAAGCTCCGACTGGTCAAAGCCCTGCGTGAAAGTAAAAAGAGCTGGAAGGAGATCCAGGACCTGGTCGGGATCAGCCGGGCCACCTACCACCGCTGGAAAAAAGCCCTAAAAGAAAAGGGCCTGGCCGGTCTCAAACCCCGCTCCCGCC
>NZ_AUHY01000020.1 GCF_000423425.1 Meiothermus rufus DSM 22234
GAGCTGGTACGAGGCCAAGGCGTCCATTGTTCGCGAGGCAATACGAAGTTATCTCGCCCATCCCCTCCACATCCTTCAGCCAACTGCGTAAGTCCTACCCAGATAAACGGGCTGAAGCGGTGCTGCTCCACTTTCGCCCGCGAGACCTGCGGGAAGAGTTCTACAAATTTTTCCGCGAGGTGGAAGAGGCCTACGAGATTCTTTCCCCCGACCCTTTCCTGCGCCCTTACCTGGAAGACTATCAGCGCTTGGTACAAATCTACCGGCTTCTGCGTGAGGCCTACGAGCCGCATGTGGCGGTGGACAAATCGTTCCTGCGCAAGACGGCGGAGATCGTCCAGCGTCACACACAGACGACGAGGGTCGCCAAGGCGGGCGCGGTCCATGAGATCAGCGGCGGCGCCCTGGCGGCGTTGCTGGCGCAGGAGAAGCCCGATACGGTCAAGGTCTTCAACCTGCTCAAGGCGTTCTACCGTATGGTGAATGGAAAGGGCAAGCAAGCCCCGCACCTCATCCCCATTGGCGAACGGGCCGAGGAGATCCGCCGTCGCTTCGAGGAGCGGCAAATAGAGACCAAGGAAGCCTTAGAGAAGCTGAGCCAATTGGTAGATAGCCTACGCCAGGCCGAGGCGGAGCGGGAGGAAAGCCAACTCTCGGCTGAGGCCTTTGCCGTGGAGTGGTGGCTGCGCACGCGGCAGGTCGAACCCGAGCGCGCCCGGCGCATGGCCGAGCAGATGGAAGCCGCGTTCCGCAAGCATCCGCACTGGTCGAGCAGCATGAGAGACGAACGCGAACTGCGCAAGGGGCTATATAAAGTCCTAGGGGAGCATCAGGTGGAAAACCTGGTTGAATGGGTCGAACATATTCTTAGTCTCCTTCGGAGGGCTGCCGAATGAGCGACTCCCCCTGGCAACCGTTGGAAGAAGTTATCCCTGTTGATCTCTTCCGCGCCGAGGTGCGCTTTTGGGCCGAGCGTATCGGGATTCAACCGAAGCAAGTCGTCTTGCGTCCGATGAGACGCAAATGGGGTAGTTGCTCTTCAAAGGGATGTCTCACCTTTAACCTGGAGCTTCTTTCGCAGCCAGCCAGCTTCCGGCGTGAGGTCATCATCGAGGAATTGCTCCACTTAAAGATACCGAACCACGGAAAACTGTTCCGAGCTTTGAAGATGGCTTACTTGCGAGGTCATACCACCCCATCCTGACGCAGTCAGGGTGGGGGCCCCGGTAATGCCCTTGATGGGGCCATCGAGGCCTGTGTACATCCGGTGAAGTGGCCGAGGGTACGGCAGTGTTTGCAGTTCAACGCTTCTGAGATGCCCGCTAGGCCTGCTCGAGGGCTTCCTTGCGGGTCTCCTGCGGGGGCTTTCCGGCGGGGTACTGCCCGTTGAAGCAGGCTAGGCAGACTGGCCCCCCGATGGCCTGGTAGACCCCGGCCTCGCTCAGGAAGGCCAGGGAGTCGGCCCCGATCAGGCGGCGAATCTCTTCTACCGAGTGGGTGGCCGCCACCAGCTCCTTGCGGGCTGCGGTATCGATGCCGTAGTAACAGGGGTGGCGGATGGGGGGGGCCGAGATGCGCACGTGCACCTCGAGGGCGCCCGCCGCGCGCAAGAGCTGAACGATGCGCCCCGAGGTGGTGCCCCGTACGATGGAGTCGTCCACCAGTACCACCCGCTTGCCCCGTACCACCGGGGTAGCGGTCAGCTTGAGCCGCACCTTCAGGTCGCGCATGGCCTGGGTGGGCTGAATAAAGGTGCGCCCGGCGTAGGGGTTTTTGTGCAGACCGTAGTCGAAGGGAATCCCTGAGGCCCGGCTGTAGCCAATGGCGGCCCCAATGCCCGAGTCGGGTACCGGCACCACCAGGTCGGCCTGGGCCGGGGCCTCCTGGGCCAGCACCGCACCCATGCGGATGCGGGCTGGGTGGGTTTCGATGCCATCGAGCTGGCTGTCGGCCCGGGCGAAGTAGATCCACTCGAACGCGCAGGGGGTGGGCTCGGGGGGAAGCACCTGCCAGGAGCGGAGTTCGCCCTTTTCCACCCAGACCAACTCTCCCGGGCGCACATCCCGCAGGAAACGGGCTTCCATTAGAGCCAAAGCAGGCGGTTCGGAAGCAAAGACAAAACCCCCATTGGCTAGCTGCCCAATGACCAAGGGGCGTACCCCGTGGCCGTCGCGTAGGGCCAGCACGGTCTGGCGGTCCATCAGCACCACGCTAAAGCCCCCCTGTAGCTCGCGCATGGCCCTTGCGGTAGCCTCGACCAGGTTGAGCCGGGCGTAGCGGGCGATGAGGTTGATCATGACCTCGGTGTCGTTGGTGGTTTGGAAGACCGCGCCGTCCTCCAGGAGGGCCTGGCGAATCTCTAGGGCATTGACGAAGTTGCCGTTGTGGGCGATGGCCAGAATACCCTTGGAGCTGCGCACGTTCAGGGGTTGGGCATTGAAGCGCAGGTTGGCCCCGGTGGTGGAGTAGCGAGTGTGACCGATGCCCAGGTTGGCCCCAGGGATGCGTAAGCGCTGCATACGGGCCTCGTCGAAGACCTGGGTGACCAGCCCGAGGTCTTTCTCGATGACCAGGTCTTTGCCGTTGGAAACGCAGATGCCCGCGGCCTCCTGGCCCCGGTGCTGCAGAGCAAAAAGCCCTAGCTGAAGCAGATCAGCCACCGGTAGCGGCTCGGGTGACCACAGGCCTAGCACCCCGCACTCTTCTCGCGGCTTGTCCATCATGGCAATACCTCGCGCAAGGGCTTTTCCCAGGCTGCCCGTAGGGCTTCTAGCGGCCACTCCAGCCGTTCCCTGGGCAAAAGCAGGGTGAGCCGGTCGCCCCCTACCTGGCCCAGCACCCAGTAGGAGAGGCCCCGCTCCTCTAAAGCTTCCGCCACCGCTTGTAGGTGCTCTGGGGCAATGGTAAAGAGGATACGGCTGGGGGCCTCGCCAAAGAGGAGGACTTCCCAGGGGGCCTGGCTGCGCAGTTCTACGGTGGCCCCCAGGCCGTAGGGGAAGGTCATTTCAGCCAAGGCCACCGCCAGCCCGCCTTCGGCTACGTCGTGGGCAGTACGCACCCAGCCCCGCTCGATGAACGCGCGGATGGCTGTCTGGGCCCGGGCCTCTTTGGCCAGGTCAAGCGGTGGGGGGGCGCCGGCCTCGAGGCCATGCACCACCCAAAGGTATTCCGAGCCGCCCAGGTGGCCCTCGAGCCCACCGATGAGCACGATGAGTTCACCGGGTTGGCGGAAGCCCATCTCGGCCCGACGGGCTAGGTCTGGCAGCAGTCCCACCACCCCCACCATGGGGGTAGGGGGGATGCGGTAGTGGGGGCCCTCGTTGTACAGCGAAACGTTGCCTGAGACCACCGGTAGCCCCAAGGCGTGGGAGGCCTGGGCCAGGCCCTGGATGGTCTCGGAGAGTTCAAAGTAGCCCTGGGGGGTCTCGGGGTTTCCACAGTTGAGGCCATCGGTGTAGGCCAAGGGGCGGGCCCCCACCACGCTCACGTTGCGGGTGGCCTCGGCTAGGGCGTGCATGGCTCCTAGGCGGGGGGCCAGCTTGCTGTAGCGGGGGTTGGCGTCCACCTTGACCGCGATGCCCCGCTGGGTGCCTTTGATGCGCAGAATAGCGGCATCGCCCCGGCCTGGCACCAGCACGGTGTTGGTGCCTACCTGATGGTCGTAGCGCTCGTAGATGGGGGCTCGGCTGCACAGGTTGGGGGAGGCCAGCAGGCTAAGGAGCGCCTCCTGGGGGGAGAGGGGCCGGGGTAGCCCTTCCAGAGATTGGTTGCGCCGGGCCTGGGCCTCGGGGCTTTCCGCGGCTTGGCGCAGGTAGGTGGGGGCCTCGGCCAAGGCCTGGGTGGGGACTTCGGCCACCACCTGGCCTTGGAAGCGCACCCGCAGCACCGGTTCGCTCAGGGTGTGGGCTACCGCCACCGCATCCAAGCCCCAGCGGGCAGCCAGCGCCTCGAGGTCCTTTTCCTTGCCAGGGCGGGGTACCAGTACCATCCGCTCCTGTGACTCGGAGAGCATCAGCTCCAAAGGGTTCATGCCGCTCTCGCGCCGGGGTACCCGGTCGAGGTCGAGCTCGAGGCCTAGCCCCGACTTATGGGCCAGCTCGGCCAGCGAGGAGGTGAGCCCCGCGGCCCCCATGTCCTGTACGCCTTCGACCAGGTCCTGCCGGATGGCCTCGAGGGTTAGCTCCAAGGTCAGCTTGCCCAGAAAGGGGTCGCCTACCTGCACACTAGGGCGCTTGGACTGGTTTTCCTCTTCCAGCTCCTCCGAGGCAAAGGCGGCCCCCCCAATGCCGTCGCGTCCGGTTTTGGAGCCCACATAGTACACCGGGCGGGAGAGGGAGGCCCGGCTCCGTTTGAGCTCCTCTACCCGCAGTAGCCCCACGCACATGGCGTTGACCAGGGGATTGTCCTGGTAGTCGGGGTGGAAGTAGACCTCCCCCCCTACCGTGGGCACCCCGATGGCGTTGCCGTAGTGGGCGATGCCCGAGACCACCCCTTGCACCAGGTAGCGGGTGCGGGCCTCTTCCAGTCGGCCAAAGCGCAGCGAGTTGAGCAAGGCAATGGGCCGGGCCCCCATGGCCACGATGTCGCGGATGATACCGCCTACACCGGTGGCTGCGCCCTGGAAGGGTTCCACCGCCGAAGGGTGGTTGTGGCTTTCGATTTTGAAGGCCACGGCCCAACCTTCGCCGACCTCCACCACGCCGGCATTCTCCCCTGGCCCCTGCAACACCGCTGGGCCTTCCTTGGGCAGCAGCTTGAGCAGGGGGCGGGAGTTTTTGTAGCCGCAGTGCTCGCTCCACATGACCTTGAACAGGTAAAGCTCCAGCCGGTTGGGTTCCCGTCCCAGCCGGCGCACAATTTCCCGGTATTCCTCCAGCGGGATGCCGGTCTCTTTGAGGAGGGGATTGAGGGTTTCTTCCATCACAGCGCCTTGGGGGGTTGGCCCACAACCCCCTCGAGGAGAGCCAAGAGTTCTTTGTGGTTGCCAATGCGGGCGGTAGGCTCGGGCTGGCCGTTGCGGTGGGTGTGCCCGGTGTAGAGAACGGCCCAAGGATAGCCAGTGCTAAAGGCCCCGGCGATGTCGGTGCGGGGGATGTCGCCGATATGCAGGGCTTCCTGAGGGCTGGCCCCCATCTCCTCCAGGGCAGCCAGGAAGGCCTCGGCCTTGGGTTTGACCACCCCGGTTTCGTCGGAGAAGGAAAAACCGCTGAAAAGGTCGTGCAGCTTATGACGCTTGAGGTGTTCGCGCAGGACGCGCCCGGTGGAGATGCTGGTGTCGGAGACGATGCCCAGGGTATAGCGCTGGGCCAGCTTGGGTAGGGTCTCCAGCACCCCTGGCAAGGGGATGAGCTGGCCTTCCAGGCTGGCCTCCACGATGCGTTGGGTGGTCAGGGCGATGTGGCCCTCGTCGTAAGGGAGGCCCAGATAGGCGAAGATGCGGGTTACCCGGTCGAAAGGGGTCATGACCTGCTCGGCGTACCAGGCGGTATCGAAATCCAAAGCGGCCTGGCGCCAAGCCTCCATCACCGCGTCGATCTCTACCGCCACCCCCGCCTCAGAGGCCGCGTCCAGCAGAATCTCGGTGCGGCGTTCTTTGATAGGCCCGGCAAACTCCGGGCCTTCGGTGAAGAGGGTGCCCCAGAAATCGAAGGTAATGGCTTTTACTTTCATACGACCTCCTTCACAAACCAACCACGGCCAAGGCCTGTTTCAGGCTTTCAAACAGGCTTCGACCATCGCTGCTGCCCAGGGTTTCCTCTAGGGCGCGCTCGGGGTGGGGCATCATGCCCAGCACGTTGCCCTGCTGGTTGACGATGCCGGCGATGTCGTTTAGAGCGCCGTTAGGATTGTAGCCCTCTTTGGGGCCTTCTGGGGGAGGAGCGTAGCGGAAGACCACCTGGCGGTTTTCCTCTAGCTGCTGCAAGGTTTGGTTGTCGGCGTAGTAGCGTCCCTCGGCGTGGGCGATGGGCAGGCGCAGAAGCTGGCCGGGGGCGTAGCCTTGGGTAAAAGGCAGGTCAGTGCGCTCGAGGCGAACATAGACCTCCTTGCAGGTGAAGTGGAGGTTGGTATTGGCCAGCAAGGCCCCCGGCAGCAAGCCCGCCTCGGTGAGCACTTGGAAGCCATTGCAGATGCCCAGTACCGGGTAGCCTTGCCGGGCCAGTTGGCGCACTGCCCGCATCACTGGGGAGAACTTGGCCAGGGCCCCGGCCCGCAGGTAGTCGCCATAGGAGAACCCCCCCGGCAGCACCACTGCGGCGAAACCCTCCAGGCTATCTTGGCTGTGCCAGACCAGCTCCGCCTTTAGCCCCACCTGCTCCAGGGCCCAAAGGGTGTCCAGGTCGCAATTGGAGCCTGGAAACTGCACCACCGCCACCTTCATGGCTGCTCCTTGAGGCTTTCCACCACGAAGACTTCCATGACCGGGTTGGCCAGGGCATTCCCAATGGCCTGGGCCTGGGCCTGGGCGCTTTGCGCGTCGGGGGCCTCGAGGGTCATCTCCAGCACCCGTCCTACCCGCACGTCCTGCACAGCAAAGCCCTGCCCTTGCAACACCCCCTCTACCGCCCGGCCCTGAGGGTCCAGGATGCCTTCCTTGAGTTCGATCAGAATGGTGGCGTGGTACCTCATGCGGCCTCCACCCGGCGCAGCACCTCGCGATAGGCTTCCTCCACCCCGCCTAGGTCGCGGCGGAAGCGGTCTTTGTCCATTTTTTCCCCGCTTTGCATCTCCCACAGGCGCATGGTATCGGGCGAGAGTTCGTCGGCCAGCACAATCGCGCCGCGTTCGTCGGTGGGATGCAGGAGCTTGCCAAACTCGAGCTTGAAGTCAACAAGCTCGAGGTTGCGCTGGGCAAAATAGTCCTTGAGCAAACGGTTGACCTGCAAAGCCAGCTCCTTAATTCGGGCCAGCTCACTGCCGCTTACCAGCCCCAGCGCCAGCGCAGCATCATCGTAGATGAGCGGATCCCCCAGGGCATCGTTTTTGAGGGAAAACTCTACCAACGGATAGGGCAAGGCCTGCCCCTCTTCCACCCCGTAGCGCCGGGCAAAGCTGCCCGCAGCGCGGTTGCGCACGATGACCTCCAGGGGCACGATTTTTACCTCCCGCACCAGCATCTCCCGCTCGGAAAGCAAACGCAGAAAGTGAGTGGGGATACCCTGGGCCTCGAGGTAGCGGAATAGGGTGGCGGAGATGCGGTTGTTGATGGCGCCTTTGCCCTCGATAACCCCCCGCTTCTGCCCGTTGAAGGCGGTGGCCTCGTCTTTGAAGTAGACCCGCAGGGTGCCGGCCTCAGGGCCGGGGTAGATGACCTTGGCTTTGCCCTCGTAGCGCTTCTCCATGCTTACTCCATAGTACCGCAGCCGAAGGGTTCATAGGCCGAAGCGGGCGTAGATGGCCTCCACGTGCCGTAGGAAGTAGCCGGGGTCGAAGGCTTGGGCCAGGGCCTCTCCCTTGAGGGGACAGGCGGGGTCGGCCTCGAGCAAGTCCTGTAGGCTCGAGCCCTCTTCCCAGGCCCGTAGCGCGTTGCGCTGCACCACCTCATAGGCCGCCTGGCGCTCCAGGCCCGCCTCGATGAGCAGGCCCAGGACCCGCTGGGAGAAGACCAGCCCTCGGGTGAGGTACAGGTTTTGTTGAACGCGGGCCTCGTAGACCACCAACCCCCCTAGCACCCGCTCCAGCCGGCGCAGCATGTAGTGGGCCAGGGTGGTGCTGTCGGGCAGGATGACCCGCTCCACCGAGCTGTGGGAGATGTCGCGCTCGTGCCACAAGGCGATGTTTTCCAAAGCGGCCTGTAGGTTGGCCCGCAGCAGCCGGGCCAGGCCAGAGAGGTTTTCCAGCGCTACCGGGTTTTTCTTGTGCGGCATGGAAGAGGAGCCGGTCTGCTTATAGGCAAAGGGTTCCTGGGTCTCCAGCACCTCGGTGCGCTGGAGGTGGCGCAGCTCCACCGCGATGCGCTCGAGGTTGGCCCCCAGGATGGCCAGGGCCGCCAGAAGCTCGGCGTGGCGGTCGCGCGGCACCACCTGGGTGGAGACCGGCTCCACGCCCAGGCCCAGCCGCTCAGCCACGTAGGCCTCGAGGGCTGGCTCGAGGTGGGCGTAGTTGCCCACCGAGCCGGAGAGCATGGCTACCCCGATGCTCGAGCGGGCCTGGGCCAGCCGCTTTTTGTCCCGCAGCAAGGCAGCGTAAAAGGCCAGAAAGCGCAGACCAAAGCTGGTGGGCTCGGCATGAACGCCGTGGGTGCGCCCCACCGCAGGCAGGTTTCGGTATCGCTGGGCCAGCGCTTTCAAGCGCTCGAGTACCGGCTCTAAGGCAGCCTCGATCAGGCCCATTGCCTCGAAGAGTAGGAGGTTTTGCGCTGTATCCACCACATCGCTGCTGGTCAGGCCCAGATGCAGCCAGCGGGCTAGCTCGGCCTGGCCGGTCCACTCCACCAAAGCCCGGGTAAAGGCCACGATGTCGTGCCGGGTTTCTTCCTCTATCTCTTCCACCCGCCGGGCAAAGCTGGCGTCAATCGGTTTTTGCGCCAGGGCTGCACGCAGCCGCTGGGTGGTTCCGGAGGGCACCTGGCCCAGCTTTTCCCAGCCTTCCAGGGCTAGGGCTTCCACCTCGGCCCAGGCCTGGTACTTGCGGTGCTCGCTCCACAAAGCCTGCATCTCGGGGGTTTGATAGCGGGCAATCATGGGGGTTCTCCTGGGAAGACACAAAAGCGCTCATTTGGGCGATGCTCCAACCGCTACGCAGGAAACGGTGGGCTGCCCCACCTCTATAGGGGCAAGCCTATCATGCCCCCCAAGGGGGGGCAACCCAGCGAACTCGCTTTGTTTTCCCGCGGATCGTTTAGAGAAGAGGGGGTGTGGGGGGCTATACGCCCCCGGTGTTCAAACTGGGCCTTGCGCCGGGCCCGGCGCAATAGACCCCCCTCGTCCACCGCAGGGGGACATAACATGTCGGGCAGCAGATATGCTATCGTATGCATGTGCCCCAGGAGTGCACCACACGCCATTCGCATTACAACCTGAACTACCATCAAGTACCGCAGACACCTTTTTCATGGCGCAGTGCGGGAAAGCATGCCCGACCACGCTCACATCTTCGTGTCTGGGTCCCCTCGGACGTGGCGGAGATTCAGAAGGGCGTATCGGCCCGGCGCATTGTGCAAGAGTTTCCGAAGCTACGGCGGGGCAAGGGTTTTAACAGGCAACAGTCATCTGTTGACGCCCTCCTTCTACGTGGGCAGCGCTGGGAACATCTCGGCTGGGGTGATAGAGCGCTACATCGAGTCCCAGCGCAGCCAGTGGATGACGATGCGTAAAGCCTTCAAGTATCGTCTGTACCCCACCAAACCCCAGGCCCGCGACCTGGAGCGCACCCTCTTTCTGTGCCGCCAGCTGTACAACGCGGCCTTGCAGGAGCGTAGAGATGCCTACCGCAAGGCAGGGGTGAGTCTCACCTACTACCAGCAGAAGCGAAGCTTGCCGGAGATACGCACCGAGTTACTCGAGTACAAAGGGGTGCACTCTCAGGTGTTGCAAAACGTTATCGAGCGGGTAGACCTGGCCTTCCAGGGCTTCTTCCGCCGGGTCAAGCATGGGGAGAACCCAGGCTATCCCCGCTTCAAGGGGCAGGGGCGCTACGACAGCTTCACCTTCCCCCAGGCCGGGACGACCGGGGTCAAGCTCCAGAAAGACGGGAAGCGGGTGCTCCTCTACGGGATTGGCTCGGTGAAGGTCAAACTCCACCGGCCTTTAGAGGGGAGGTTGAAGACTGCCACGGTCAAACGGGAAGCTGAACACTGGTACATCGTCTTCGTTTGCGAGGTCGAGCCCAAACCGCTCCCTCCAAACGAGGAGACCATCGGGATAGACCTGGGCACCAATCCCCACTTCCTGGTTACCTCCGAGGGGGAGATGGTCGAAGCCCCCCGCTATTTTCAGAAGGCGCAGGCCAAGCTCGCCCCCGCCCAACGTTCCCTTTCCAGGAAGAAGCGGAGCAGTAACCGCCGTAAGGAGGCCAGAAAACGGGTGGCTGCCCTCCACCGAAAAATCGCCAACCAACGTAGGGACTTCCACCACAAGCTGGCCCGGAGGCTGGTCAAGCAATATGGCACCATCGTCCACGAGAACCTGAACATCGAGGGCCTGGCTCGCTCTTGCGCTGCCAAAGGTGTACAGGATGCAGGCTGGGCGCAATTTCTTTCAATCCTCGCCTACAAAGCGGCGGAGGCTGGTAGGCGGGTCATCGCCGTAGACCCAAAATATACGAGCCAGGCCTGCCCCACTTGCGGCCACCGGGAGAGACGCCCGCTGTGGGTACGGGTGTATACCTGCCCGGGGTGCGGGGCGCACCTGCACCGGGATGTGGCGGCTGCACAAAACGTCCTGGCTAGGGCCTGGACGGGGCCTTCGGGGGTAGCCATACCATGCCCGAGGAGCCCTGGACTCTAGTCCGGGGAGTCGTCACGATTTTCTTGTGATTCGTGCGGTCTTGTTCGATGTGGGCGACACCCTGATTCTGGGCCACCCGAGGTTCTGGCTTCTACCCCTTTTAGAGGCCCGGGGGCTGATTCACAAAGCCGATTTGAGCCGGCTACCCCAGGCCATGCGCGAGGCCTATGCCCACTATGCCGAGCACCATATGCAAGCTACCGACGAGGCCCGTGCCCTTGCGTTCTGGCGGGGCTTTCACTGGGAGGTTATGAACGGGATTGGCCTGGGGCGTTATGCCGAGGAGGTGGCGGACTACCTAAGCCAGAACTGGCAAAGCCCTGAGGTTTGGCCCCTGGTGCCGGGGGCCAAGGAGGTGCTGGCCGAGCTGCGGGCGCGGGGGTTCAGGCTGGGGGTGGTTTCCAACTGGGACTGGACACTGCCTGGGGTGTTGCGGGCGGTGGGACTGGCTGGGTTTTTCGACTACATCGGGGTTTCTGCCCTGGAAGGGGTAGCCAAACCCGACCCGCGCTTTTTTCATATAGTCCTCGAGGCTTTGGCGGTAGCCCCTTGGGAGGCCATTCACATCGGCGACTCAGAGGACGACCTGGAGGGGGCCAAGGCGGCGGGGGTGAAGCCTATTCTCTTCGATCCCTATCGGCAAAACCCCCAGGCCGTGGGCGAACTGGCCTGGGTGGTGGCCTACCTGGACGGCCACCACTCTTGACGCGCAGTCCCGGAGCCTGCAGACTGCCCATATGAGCCTTCGCAAAGCCATCTGGGGCGACAAGTTTGCGGCCATCGAGCAGAGCCTGCTCGAGGTAGACCCCGACCTATACGCCTATATCCGCGACTTCGCCTACGAGGAGGTGTTGGCCCGCCCCGGCCTCGACCTAAAGACCCGGGAGCTTTTGGCCATCACCAGCCTGATTGCCCTGGGGGCGCCTAAGGAAATCGCCACCCATCTGGAAGGGGCTTTGCGCAACGGGGCTACCGAGCAGGAAATCCGCGAGACCATCCTCCAGTCGGCCCTGTTTGTGGGTTTTCCCAGGGCCCTGGGGGCCATGAAAACCTTCCACAGCCTGCTGCGTAAGCGCCGGGCTTCTGGTGTGTGATTCAGCCTGGGGCGGGGGCCAGCTCGAGGTAGGCCAGGGCCTTTTGAGCCGCACTCCGCCCCGTGCGAATCACCTCCGGCAGCCCCACCCCCTGGTAGGCTGCGCCGGCTAGGTAGAGCCCAGGGAGGTCTTCGGCCTGTAGGGCTGCAGCGACCCGCTCCTGGTGCCCTACGGTGTAGCGCGGCAGCCCCTCTTTCCAGCGGAAGACCCAGGTGCGAACCGGTGAGGGTACCCGGCCCCACAGCCGGCGGAGGTCGGCCAGGGCCATCTCCACTAGCTGGCGTTCGTCGGCCTCTAGGCCGGAGAAGTAGGCCCGTACCAGGGCGTAGCCTTCTGGGGTACGAAGAGGCCACTTCTGGTCGCTCCAGGTGAAGCCGCGCACCCGGAAGCCAGCCCCAGCGGCCATCAGCATGCCGTGGCCTTTGCGGGGGGGGATCTGCTCGCGGGGAAAAGCTAGGTTAACGGTGGCCGAGTCGGCGTAGGGAATCTGCTCCAGGGCAGCGGCAGCGCTGGGGTGAAGGGGCTTTAGCAGCCGGGCGCTGACCTGAGCGGGGGTGGCCAGCACCACGGCATCGGCCTGAAGGGTACCTAGAGGGGTGTGCACCCGCCAGCTTTGGGCTTGCTCGAGGGCTTCTACCGGGCTGGATAGCTGAATGTCTACCCCTTCTAGATGGGCCTCTAGGGCCTCGACCAGCCGGCCCAACCCGCCCAGAAGGGAGGCGAAGAGGCCGCCGGTCTCGCGGCTGTCTCGCTGGCGGCGCTGCTGGATGGCCCCCCGGATCAGGCTGCCGTGGGTTTGCTCCAGGGCCTTGAGCTGGGGAAAAGCAGCCAGGGTGGAAAGCTCATAGGGGTCGCCGCCGTAGATGCCCCCAGTGAGGGGGGCCACCAGCCGTTCCCAGGCCTGTCGGCCCAGCCGCCGCACCATGAAGGCCCCGAAGGCCTCGTCGCCTGGGGGGCCTTTGGGTAGCCAGCACTCAAGGGCCGCCCGGGCCTTACCCAAAGGGCTTAGCAAAGGGCTTTTGGCTAGGGCCCAAAGGTCGCCCGGCACCACCATCTGCAAGCCGGGGGGGATGGGCTGGGCTTGCTGGCCGTCGTGGATGAGGGCTGAGGGGTGGGCGGGCAGGGTGCTGACCACCTCTTTTTCCAGCCCCAGCTCGCGCATGAGTTCCAGGGCCCAGGGTTTGTAGCGCACCACCGCGTCGGGTCCCCCCTCCAGCACGAAGCCCTCCTCCCGCACGGTAGCCACCTTACCTCCCAGCCGCGGGCTGGCCTCGAGCAGAGTAATCCGCAGGGGGGGGGCTAGACGGCGGGCCTGGTAGGCCGCGGCCAGCCCCGCTACCCCTCCGCCCACAATCACCAGATGGGCCACTGGGCCACCTCCCGAGAAAGCCAGGTTTTAGCTGTGGGCCAACCCTTCATAATTTCGCCTCGCCAGATATGGGCCAAGGGTGTTGCTGGGGTGGTATCAAGCAACGGGCTTTTGCGTCCAGGCCGCCCACTCTCTGAGCACCAGATCGCGCAGTACCTCGATGTAGTCCGGCTCGGCGTTGAGGCTGCGGGTACGCAGCAGGCGCAGGCCCAGCCGGGCGGCGGTATTCTGGGCCTCGTAGTCCAGGTCGTAGAAAACCTCGAGGTGATCGGAAGGAAAGCCCACCGCGGTCACCACCACCTCGCCAAACCCCTGGGCCGCGGCGGCCTCCAGTCGCTCGTTCACATCCGGCCCAATCCAGGGCTCCGGAGTGCGGCCAGCCGACTGCCAGGCGGTGTCCCAGTGGGCCAGACCCAAAGTGGCCGCTACCCGGGCCGCGGTCTCCCGCACCTGGGCCTGGTAGCGCCCATCCTGGGCCGAGCGCTCGGGGATGGAGTGGGCGGTGAAAAGGAAAAGGGCCTGGCTGGGTTGGCGCAGCCGCCAGAGCTGCTCGGCCACCCGCTGGGCCAGGGCCTGGATGTAGCTGGGGTGGTCGTGGTAGGCCTCCACCAAGCGGAAGGCAAAGGGATGGCCTAGCTCGGCCAGAGCCGCCTCCACCTTTTCCCTGTACTCGGCGATGCTACGGGCCGAGTAGTGGGGGGCGGCCACGATACCCACGGCCTGTTTGACCCCATCCTCGGCCATGGCCCGCACCGCCTCGGCGATGAAGGGGTGCCAGTGCTTGGTGCCCAGGTAGACCCGGGCCGGGCCCCGTACCCGGGGGCCGGGGGAGGCCTGGAAGGGTTTGGGGTAAAGGGGCAGCGTGGCGTTGAGGGCGGCCTCGAGGCGCACCGCCTGGGCGTAGGTAATCTCGCTCAGGGGGCTCCGCCCGATCAGGTGGTAGCGCTCTTCCAACTCCTGCAGAAGCTCGGGGCTGGGGGGACGGCCCCGGCGGATGTCGGTGTAGTAGGGGGCGATCTCTTCCCGCCGGTAAGGGGTGCCATAAGCCATCAGCAGTACGTTCACGCCAGGTCCTCCAGAATCTCGCGGATGCCCTTTTGGGCACAGGTGAACATGGGGGTATCGCGCAGGGTGTACTGGCTGGCCTCGGTGAAGCGCAGGCGGTGTACCAGGTCCACAAACTCCTGGGGGTAGTTGGAGTCGAAGGCCACCACGAACTCCTGGTCGTCGATGCCATAGGAGTAGGAGGTGTTGAGGGTTACCCCGGTGAACGGGGCCGAGACGTAGATGTGCTCGTCCATCATGCCCTGGCGGGCCTGGGGCGAGAGGTCGTACCAGCTTCGGGTTTTGACAAAGGGGTAGACGAAGAGATACTTCCCCTGCCCCGGCAGAAGCTGAACCCCTTCACCTTCGGGGTTGAAGCGGTCGACGTAGATGGAGCGCTTTTGCATGGAGAGGAAGCTGTAGGGCTGGCGCAGGTAGCCGGCCAGGCGGGTGTGGTTGAGTTCCCGCTGCATGGCCTGGAAGTCCTGCACGTCGAAGCTGATGCGCCACAGCATGAAGTCGGCGTCGGCCCGCAGGCCCACCAGGCTGTAGGTGCGCAGGATAAAGCCCTGACCCCGGCTGGCCCAGGCCTGGCAGACCTGGGCAAACTCCTCTTTGGCTGCTTCTATCTCCTCCCGGGGCAATCGGCGGAATTCCGGCTCGAGCTTGAAGAAAGCGTAGTTCATGAACTGGCGCTTGGCCTGGTCGGGGGCCTTGCGCGAGATCAGGCCAGCGGGGTCGAGGTCCACCATGCGACGGGTTTCCTTTTCCTTATATTCACGGGGTTCCATCTACCAGCTCCTTTCGGGGAAATTGCTGAACGGTCTCTACTAGAAAGGCCACGTGCTCGGGAGGGGTGGTGCGTAGGAGGCCATGGCCCAGGTTGAAGATATGGGCCCCACCCAGGCCGGCCTCCAGCACCCGCCGGGCTTCTCGGGCGATAGTGGCCGGGGGGGCTAGGAGCACGCTGGGGTCGAGGTTCCCCTGCAGGGTGCGGCCAGGGAACAAGGGCCGCAGCCTATTCAGGGGGGTTCGCCAGTCCACGCTCAGCACCTCGCAGGGCAGTTCGGCCATGGCCGGGTAGAGGTGGGCTGCCCCTACTGCCAGGTAGATGCGGGGCAGGCCTAGCCCGGCCAGGCCCTTGAGGATGCGCCGGTTGTAGGGTAGGCCGAAGCGGCGATAGAGGGCTTCATCTAAAAGGCCCGCCCAGGTATCGAACACCTGCAAGGCTTGGGCCCCAGCCTGGGCCTGAAGCCGCAGGTAGCGCAGGGTGAGTTCGCTCAGTTTCTCCAGGAGGTGCTCGGCCAGCCCTGGCTCGCTATGCAAAAAGGCCCGGAAGACCTCGTAGTCCTTTGAACCGGCCCCTTGCACCAGGTAAGCCGCCAAGGTCAAGGGGGCCCCGGCGAAGCCAATCAGGGCTACCTGCGGGGGTAGCTCCCGCCTGACCAGGCGGATGGCCTGGGCCACGAAGGGGGCGATGGCCTCGGCCTCGGGGAGGTGCAAAGCCTCAATCTGGGCCTGGGTGCGCACTGGCTCAGCCACCACCGGGCCGGGGTTGAAGGCCACCTCTAGCCCCATGGCGGGCAGCGGGGTCATGATGTCGCTGAAGAGGATGGCCGCATCCAAAGGGAAGCGGCGCAGCGGCTGGAGGGTGATCTCGGCGGCCAGCTCAGGGGTGCGCACCATCTCCCAGAAGCTGGCCCGGGCTTTAATGGCCCGGTACTCCGGCAGGTAGCGGCCCGCCTGGCGCATCAGCCAGAGGGGGGCCCGAGGGGTGTTCTCGCCCCAGGCCGCACGCAGGAAGAGGGAAGGGTGGGGGTTCATGGCTCCTTGTCCTTGGGTTCAGGGGTGGGGGTGAAGCGGTAGCCTACCCCCCAGACGGTGTGAAAGTGCACTGGGTGTTGCGGGTCGGGCTCGAACAGCCGACGCAGGCGCACCACGAAGTTGTCGATGGTGCGGCTGCTGGGGTAGACCTCCTGGCCCCAGACCCGGTCGAGAATCTCGTCGCGGCTGACCACCTCTCCCGCCCGCTCGATGAACAGCCGCAGGATGGCCAGCTCGCGCTCGCTCAGGGGCTCCTTGCGGCCGTCTTTGAGGTGGGCAGTCCAGCTTGCGAAGTCGATGCGGTGGCCGGCGAAGTGGTAGCTGGGGGCAGTGCGGGTCTGGGCCCGGCGGCGCAGCAGGTTTTGCACCCGCAGCAAGAACTCCGGCAGGTGGAAGGGTTTGCCCAGGTAGTCGTCGCCACCCACCCGCAAGCCCTCCACCCGCTCCTCGGGCTGGCCCCGGGCGGAAAGGAAGAGCACCGGGGTGGTGTAGCCCAAAGCGCGCATCCGGCGGCAGACCTCGAGCCCATCGAGCCGGGGTAGCATCACGTCCAGCACCACCAGGTCGGGCTCCAGGGCCTGCCAGCGCTCCAGGGCTTGGGCCCCATCGCGGGCGATGCTCACCGCCAGCCCCTCGGCCTCGAGGTTGTCGGCCAAGGCCTGGGCCAGCGCGGGCTCGTCTTCCACCACCAGTACCTGGGGCTTCAAGCGGGGCTCCTTTCCGGCTGGGCCTCGGGGAGGGGCTGGGCTAAGGGCAGGCGCAGCACGAAGCGGGCCCCTTGGGGTAGGGCCTGGGCCTCCACGCTTCCCCCCATTAGCTCGCTGATGGCCCGCACCAGGTAGAGGCCCAGGCCCAGGCCGCGGGTGTGGCGGGTTTGCTCCTCGCCTGCCCGGTAGAAGGGCTCAAAAATCTGCTGAATCTGGCCGCGGGGCAGGCCCACCCCCCGGTCTTCTACCTCCAGCCGGGCCCGATGCCCTTCGCTTTTGACCCGTATCCAGATGGGTTTTTCCGCCTGGGGGCTATACTTCACCGCATTGTCCAACAGGTTGGAAAGCACCAAGCCAAAGGCCTCGGGGTCGAGGTCAACCGGTACCGGCTGGGGGCTGGGCTCGAAGTGAAGCCGCGCGCCGCGGGCCTCGAGCACCCCCTTTTGCCGATTCAGACAGTGCTCAACCACCTGGTTCAAATCCTGCCGCTCGGGCCGAACCTGGCCCAAGCCCTGGCTGAGCCTCGAGGTGGCCAGCAACCGCTCCGAGAGCTCCTCCAATCGGTCAATCTCCTGGCTCATGTGCTCCAGGTAGCGGCGCTGTTTTTCCACGGGCAGTTCGCGCAAGAGCAGGGTCTGCACCAGCAGGCGCAGGGTGCTGAGGGGGGTGCGGAACTCATGGCTGGCGGCCAGCAGGAAGTTCTGCTGCCGGCGCTTGTACTCCTGCTCGCGCCGTAGGCTTTGGGCGATGATTAAGAGGCCCAGTAGCATGACCAGCAAAAAGACCGGCACCTCAAAAGCCAGCATGCGCAGGTGCCGCATCTGCTCTGCCCGGTAGGCGGCCAGCCGCTCGGGGCGCACATAGACCCGCTCCCCCTCGACCTCGAGGTGGGGGAAGGCCTGACGCAGCTCCTGGCGCAGCGCCCCTCGCTGCTCGGGCTGGGTGGCCGCCCAAAGCCGCTGCACCAGGGCGGCTTCCTGCAGCCAGGCGGTACCCGCGTACTCCAGGTTCTGCTGGATATACTGCCGCTGGAAGAGCATCCACCAGACCACCTGGGCCACCAGGAAGAGCACCACCAGCCCGAAGGCCAGCCAGACCCAGTTTCGCCGCAACCAGCCCACCTCCACCTCCTTCAAATCCAGCCCTGGGCCAAGGCTTCCTGAGCGTGGTAGCTGATGATTAGGTCGGCCCCTGCCCGCTTGATAGCCAGCAAGGTTTCACGCACCGCCCGGCCCTCGTCCAGAACCCCGGCCCGGGCCGCCGCCTTGAGCATGGCATACTCCCCGCTGACGTTGTAGGCTACCAAGGGAAGCTGGGTGCGGGGGCGCAGCCGGGCCAGGATGTCCAGGTAGGCCAGGGCTGGCTTAACCATCAGCAGGTCGGCCCCCTCGGCCTCATCCAGCTCGGCCTCCCGCAGGGCCTCCCGGGCGTTGCGCACGTCCATCTGGTAGGTGGCACGGTCCCCGAAGCTGGGGGCGCTGTGGGCGGCTTCGCGGAAGGGGCCATAGAAGGCGCTGGCGTACTTGACCGCGTAGGAGAGGATGCCCACCTGGCTGTGGCCGTGCCGGTCTAGGGCCTGGCGCAGATAGCCTACCCGCCCGTCCATCATGTCTGAAGGGGCCACGAAGTCGGCCCCGGCCTCGGCGTGGGCCAAAGCCATGGCCGCCAGGTGGCGCAGCGAGGCGTCGTTGTCGATCTGCACCCCGCGGGGGGTTTCCCTGAGCACCCCGCAGTGGCCATGGGTGGTGTGGCCGCAGAGGCAGACGTCGGTATAGAGCACCACCGCTTCGCCAAAGGCTTCCCGTGCGGCCCGCAGGGCGCTGGGCACCGGCCCTTGGGGGTCGGCGGCGCTCTGGCCTAGGGGGTCTTTGGCGCTTTCCGGTAGCACGCCGAACAGAAGGGCCGAGCGCAGGCCCTGCTCGAGCGCAGCCTCGAGAGCCGGCAGAAAGCGATCCACACTCAAGCGGGCTACACCGGGCAGGGCGGGGATGGGTTCTTCAATCTGGCGCCCAGGCACCACGAAGAAAGGTACGATGAAATCGCTAGGCAAAAGCCGGGTTTCGGCTAGGCTATCGCGCAGGGCCGGGCTGGCCCGCAGACGGCGGGGGCGCTTGGGCAAAACGGGGTCGTCCAGAGGCGGGCTTTGGGAGTTTTTTAGCTCGAGCACGCTTCACCTCGCAGCTGAAGAACTGTCTGCAAAATGCCTTCCGGGCTGGGATGAGCCACCTGGGTGTGGGGCCAGCCTCGTTCCAGGAGGGCTTGGGCGGTGGTGGGACCCAGGGCCAGGGCGTGGCTTTGTCTTCCAATGGATTCAGGCACGGCCTCCACCGCCGAAGGGCTGGCCAGAAGCAGTAGGTCGGGGGCGGGAAGGGTGGCAGGCCAGGGCTGGGGTAGGGTCTCGTAGACCACCACGCTGCGCACCTGGTAGCCGGCCTGGGTCAGGCGCTGGGCCAGGGTGGGCCGGGCCTGGGCCCCCAGGGGCAGCCCCACCCAGCCAAAGGGGCGCCGGGCCAGGAAAGCCTCGGCCAGGCTAAGGGCATGGCCCTCGGGGGCTACCAGCACCACCCGTCCTCCGGCGGCCTCGAGGGCGGCCTGGGTGGCCGGCCCCACGGCCCCTAGCCAGCGCTCGGCCAAGGAGGCCCCCAGCGCCTGTACGGCTTGTACCGCGGCCACGCTGGTGAATAGCCACCAGCGGCAAGGTTCCAAAGGAGAGAGGTCGGCCTGGGGTAGGGGCTGGGTGCGCACCAGGGGGACCCGCCAGACCTCCAAGCCCAAAGCCTCGAGCTGGGCCTCTAGGCCTTCCAGACGGCCTTCGGACTGGGTCAGGGCGATTCGCATGGAGCCACCTCCGGATGGTGTTGGCGTATTTGTTGAAAAACCGCCTCCGCCACGGCCTGGGGGCTGGGGGCCTGGGCCTGGTACTGCTGGCCACCGTACCAGGCCAAAAGCTCCAGGCCCCCGGCCACCCTTCGGGCATAGGCCCCCAGGGCGAGCTGGCACCCTCCAGCCAGCCGGGCCATCAGGCCCCGCTCGGCGGCCACGCAGGCCTGGGTCGGGGGGTCGTTTAGGGGTTGCAGCAGGGTTTGCAGCTGGCGGTCTTCGGCGCGGCACTCCAGGGCTAGGGCCCCTTGGGCCGGAGCCGGCACCAGCTCCTCAGGTTCCAAGAGCCGGGTGTGAAAGGCCGATAGGGCCAGCCCCAGCCGCCGCACCCCCGCATGGGCCAACAGGATGGCCTGGTACTCCCCCCGGGCCAGCTTGTCCACCCGGGTCGGCACGTTGCCCCGCAGCTCGGCTAGCTGCAAATCCGGGCGCATCTGCCGTAGCTGGGCCTGTCGGCGTATGGCGCTGCTACCTAGGCGGGCCCCGGGACATAGCGGCAGGGGTTCCTGGGGGTTCCAGGCCTCGGGGCGGATCAGCAGCAGCTCACGGGGGTCTTCGCGGGGGGGGATGGCCGCCACCACCAGGCCAGGGGGGCTGGCACTGGGCAGGTCTTTGTGGGAGTGCACCGCCAGATCGGCGGCACCCGTCAGCACCGCTTCTTGAATGGCTTTGGTGAAGAAACCCTGGCCCTGCATCTGGGCAAAAGGGCGATGCTCCCGGTCACCCTGGGTTTCCACCACCACCAGCTCCACCCGTGCGCCTTGGGCCTCGAGCTGGCCCTTGACCCACTCTGCCTGCCATAAGGCCAGCCGGCTCCCCCGGGTGGCCAGGCGCACCTTAGGCATGGGGCCCCTCCAGCCCGGCGGCCTGCAGGAAGTCCAGGGCCGCCCCGGCCCCGTGTTTGCGGGCCAGGCCCCGCAGGCCCTTGACCGGGAAATGGGCAAAGCGGTGAGCCAACCGCTCCAACAGCTCGGGCTCGAGCAGCTCGCCCACAGCTTCCTCCAGGGTGCGCCGGTAGGCTGCCCGCAGGCTCTGGATGGCCGGGGCGATGGCCCGTTCGGCCCAGGCAGCTAGGGCCTCTTCCAGCTCTTCAGCGATGATGCGCTCGGCCTGGGCCAGGTGGGCTTGTAGCCGGGCCCGCCGGGCCTCGCCCAGCCGGCGCAGGGCCTCGAGGTTCAGCAGGTGGGCCGGGTGGCCTTCCAAAGGGGCCACATTCTGCGGTAGCCCAAGGTCCACCACTACCCGCAGCCCCGGCTGGCCTTGCAGGAAGGCTGGGCCGATCAGGTGCTCCACCGGGGTAGCCGCCACCAGTCCGTCCAGGGGGGGTGGGGCTTTTAGGAAGGCTTCTAGCCCCATGGCTTCCGCCCCCAGCTCGGCGGCCAGGGCTTGGGCCTTGTCCAGGCTGCGGTTCACCAGAAGCAGGTGAATCTGGGGGTTTTCCGCCAGGCTGATGGCGGCCAGGCGGCCCATCTGACCCACCCCCAGCACCGCCACCCGGGCCGGGGTAGGCAGGTGGGCCTCGAGCGCGGGCCGGGCCAGGCTAAAGAGCGAGGTGTGGGCCGGGGCCAGCGGTACCTCTCGCCGCACCCGCTTGGCTGTGCGCAAAGCTTGCTGGAAGGCGAAGCTGGTCAGCGGCCCCACCGTGCCCTGTTGGCGGGCCTCCTCGAAGGCCTGGCGTACCTGTTGCATGATCTGATCCTCGCCGGGGTTGAGCGAGTCCAGCGAGGCCGCTACCCGGCAGAGGTGTTCCAGGGCCGCCTCGCCGACGAAAGCGTAGCCCCGGGGAAGCCCAGGGGGCAGGAGCTCCTGCCGCAGGGTCTCCAGGCTCAGGCCAGGGGGCAAGGCCAGCACCAGTTCGGCCCGGTTGCAGGTCAGCAGGGGTACCCCCTCGGGTACCCGCGGGGAGGGCCAGGCCTGCTGCAGCCAGGCTGTCCAGGCCTCGAGGGCCTGGGTGCCCTGGCGTCGTTGTGAGGTTCCGATTAGCGCCAACCGCTCCATTCGCTAACCATAATCAATAACGAAAAACCGCTGATGAGTGTCACAAATCTGTCAGAGTCAGGGCGGGCTTCCCTGCGAGATCAAGTCTGTCCCAAGCCTGGAGTACGTTTATCCTTGGCTCCGGGGTGGCCTGCTGGTAGGCTTTCGTTTTTTGCAAGATCCCTTGCGGCTCCCGGGACACAGTGCTAAGGTGGCCCCCATGAAAACCCAACGCTCAGAGGAGCTTTTCGCCCGGGCCCAGCAGCTCATCCCTGGGGGGGTCAACTCGCCGGTACGGGCTTTTCGCGCTGTGGGAGGTACTCCCCGCTTTATGGCCCGGGCCCAGGGGGCCTACCTGTGGGATGCCGATGGCAGCCGGCTGCTGGACTACGTGGGTTCCTGGGGGCCGATGATTCTGGGGCACAACCATCCCCAGGTGCTGGCCGCCATCCAGGAGGCTGTGCAGGAAGGCCTGAGCTACGGGGCCCCTACCGAACGCGAGGTACGGCTGGCCGAGCGAATTCTGGCCGCCTACCCCAGTTGCCAGAGGGTGCGCCTGGTCTCCAGCGGCACTGAAGCCACCATGAGTGCCTTGCGTCTGGCCCGTGGCTATACCGGGCGCGAGCTTATCGTCAAGTTTCGTGGCAACTACCACGGCCACGCTGACAGCCTGCTGGTGCAGGCCGGTTCGGGCCTGCTTACCGCAGGTGGAGGAACGGCCCAGAGCGCTCCTTCCAGTGCGGGGGTACCTCCGGCTTTTGCTGAGCGTACCCTGGTGGCCGACTACAACGACCCTGAGGGCCTCGAGGCCCTCTTTGCTGCTCGGGGGGAGGAGATTGCTGCGGTCATCTTCGAGCCAGTGGTGGGCAACGCCGGGGTGTTGGTGCCCACACCGGCTTTCCTGGAGGCGCTCCACCGCCTGACCCGGCAGTACGGGGCCCTGCTGATTGCCGACGAGGTAATGACCGGTTTCCGCTTAGCCCCGGGTGGGGCGGTGGAATTGCTGGACCTGAAGCCCGACCTGGTTTGCTGGGGTAAGGTAATTGGCGGAGGTCTGCCGGTGGGCGCTTATGGCGGACGGGCCGAGATCATGGAGATGGTGGCCCCCAGCGGCCCGGTCTACCAGGCCGGCACCCTGAGCGGCAACCCGGTGGCTATGGCCGCGGGGCTGGCTACCCTGGAGGCTCTGGCCCAGGACCCGCCCTACGCCCGGCTCGAGGCCTACGGTGCGGCTTTGGAGCAGGGTCTTAGGGAAATCTTTACCCAGGCTGGGGTGCCAGTGGCCATCAACCGGGTAGGCTCGATGATTACGGTCTTTTTCCGCCCAGGGCCGGTGCACACCTATGCCGAGGCGGTGGCCTCCGATACCGAGGCCTTCAAGCGCTTCTTCCACGGCCTGCTAGAGCGCGGGGTCTACTGGCCCCCCAGCCAGTTCGAAGCGGCCTTCATCTCGGCTGCCCACGGGCCAAGGGAACTCGAGCGTACCCTAGAAGCCGTGCGCGATGTATATTTGGGCTAAAAAGAAACCAACTGGGCTGAAGCCACGCTGCCTGTGCAGGTTGTGCAGTAAAAATGGTGCATACGTCATCAGTATGGCCGTTATATGCCCGGTTAGTCCTTGCTTTGTGTAAGGTGAGCAGGGAAAGCCGTACATTTGTCGAAAAAATGTATGACGCTTATACTATGCCCCAGGCGCACAGCGCCTTTGGAGGTTCGCATGAGAGCAAAAGCCCTTTTTTTCATCGGTCTGCTGCTGGCCGGATTAGCCCTGGCCCAGCCGCGCACCAACCTGCGCTTTACCCTGGACTTTGCCTTCCAGGGGCCTCAGGCTCCCTTCCTCTTGGCCTTGGATAAGGGCTACTACGCCGCCGAGGGGCTCAACGTGACCATTGACCGGGGCTTTGGCTCAGCCGACGCGATTAGCCGTATTGCTGCTGGTAACTATGAGATGGGCTTTGCCGACATCAACTCCCTCATCGAGTTCAATGTGCGTAACCCCAGCAACCAACTGCTAGCGGTGTTCATGGTTTACAACACCACCCCAGCGGCGGTCTTCGCCCTCAAGGGTAGGGGCATCAGCCGGCCTGCTGATCTAGTGGGCAAGACCCTAGCCGCACCAGCGGGCGACGCGGGGCGGCGGCTTTTCCCGGTTTTTGCCGAGGCCACCGGGATAGATGCCAGCCGGGTCAACTTTATCAACGTGGACGTTCCCCTGCGGGAGCCTACCCTAGTACGGGGCCAGGCCGATGCCATCACCGGTTTTTACTTTACCTCGCTGCTCAATCTTAAGAATCTGGGGGTCAAACCGGAGGACCTGGTGGTTCTGAAGTACGCTGATTTTACCCAGGACCTCTACGGTAACGCCGTGGTGGTGCGGCGCGACTTTGCCCAGGCCAACCCGCAGGCGGTTGCAGCTTTCCTGCGGGCGCTGGTGCGGGGTTTCAAGGACGTCATTGCCAACCCAGACGAGGGTATCGCTGCGGTCAAGCGCCGCGATGGCCTGATTAACGAAGCCCTCGAGCGCGAACGCCTGGTGTTGGCCTTCAACTCCCACGTGCTGACCGCCGATAGCCGGGCTTTTGGGCTGGGCTCGGTACGGCGCGAGCGGATGGAGCGCAATATCCAGGCGGTAAGCAAGGCTTTTGGCCTGCCCGCTACCCTGCGGCTTGAGCAGCTTTGGACCGACCGCTTTTTGCCACCCATTGCCGAACGCCGGGTGACCGGCTCACTGCGCTAGGTAGGTGTGCTAAGCTAGGGGACACCGGCTAGGGGAGGCATGGCGTTCATTCAGCTCAGCAACGTTAGCCTGCGCTACGAAAACGGCTACCTGGCGGTGGAGGGGGTCAGCCTCTCCATCGCCCAGGGGGAGTTTGTGGGCCTGGTGGGCCCTTCGGGCTGCGGCAAGTCCACCCTGCTACGGGTGATCTCGGGGCTGCGTCCGCCCAGCAGCGGGGAGGCCACCGTACACGGCCAGCCGGTGCGTGGCCCCATCGCCAGCATCGGGATGGCTTTCCAAAACCCCACCCTGATGCCCTGGCGCACGGTTTTGCAGAACATTTTGTTGCCCCTCGAGGTCTCTCCCCAGCACAAGTGGGCCTTCCGCCGGAACCCCCAGCCTTACCTCGAGGCAGCCCGCGAGCTGATGGCCTCAGTGGGGCTTTCCGGCTTTGAAAACGCCCGGGTGTGGGAGCTTTCCGGGGGGATGCAGCAGCGGGCTAGCTTGTGTCGGGCTTTGATTCACCAACCGGAAATCCTTTTACTCGACGAGCCTTTTTCCGCTCTGGACGCTTTTACCCGCGAGGAGCTGTGGCAGGCCATGCAGGTGCTCTATCTACAGCGCCGCCCCACCGTGGTGCTGGTTACCCACGACCTGCGCGAGGCGGTTTACCTGTGCGATACCATCCACACCATGAGCAGCCGCCCGGGCCGCATCGCCTATACCCGCCGGGTAGAGTTTCCCCGTCCTAGGCCGCTCGAGCTTACCTACCAGGACGACTTCGCCCACATCGTGCGGGAGTTGCGCGAGCAAATTGGTGGAATGCGCACCCAGATTAGCACCCTGCGGGGGGTGGGCCCATGAGGCGGACCCAGGACACCTTGGCGGCGGTGGGGGCCACGCTGGGGTTGTTTGTGCTTTGGGAACTGGCGGTGCGGCTTTTCAAAATTCCCCCCTTCGTGCTACCGGCCCCCTCCCAAGCCCTAGAGGCCCTGCGCCCGGTCTGGGGGGCGGTGCTGGGCCACGCCTGGCAGACCCTCTGGACCACTCTGGTGGGGTTCGCCCTGGCGGTGGGGGCTGGGGTGCTGCTGGGCGCGGCGGTGGGCACCTCGAGGCCCCTCAATCTGGCCCTTTACCCGCTCTTGGTGGGTTTCAACAGCGTGCCCAAGGCAGCTTTGGTGCCGGTGCTGGTGCTGTGGTTTGGGATTGGTACGGTGCCGGCCATCCTGACCGCTTTCCTCATCTCCTTCTTTCCTATTGTGGTCAACGTGGCTACCGGCTTAGCCTCGGTGCCTCCCGAGCTGCGGGAGGTGCTAAAGGTGTTGGGCTCGAGCCGCTTCGAGGCCTTTACCCGGGTTTCGGTACCCTTCTCCTTGCCCTATTTCTTTGCTTCGCTCAAGGTAGCCATCACCCTGGCCTTCGTGGGCACGGTGATCTCCGAGATCGCCGCCTCGCAGAAGGGGATCGGCTACATGATGACTTCAGCCAGCTCCCAGTTCAACGTGCCCTTGGTATTCGGTGGCCTTTTGGTGATTGCCGCCATGGGCATCGCCTTGTATGGGGTGTTCGCCCTGCTCGAGCGCCGACTGGTGGGCTGGGCCTACCGTAGCTGAGCGCGATGATCAACCTAGCCACCCTCAACCAGCTTTCCCGCGAAGCCTTTGTGAACGCCATCGGCTGGGTTTTCGAGCACTCTCCCTGGGTGGCCGAGCAAGCCTGGGCCCAGCGCCCCTGGTCTAGCCCCCTGGCCCTCTACCAAAGCCTGGTGGCGGTGGTGCAGGCCGCCCCCCGGGAGGCCCAGCTTGCCCTGATCCGGGCCCACCCCGACCTAGGTAGCAAAGCCCGCATGGCCCCGGCCTCGGCCCAGGAGCAGCAGGGGGCTGGCCTGGATGCCTTGAGCCCGGAGGAGTACGCCGATCTTCTTGCCCTCAACCAGCGCTACCGTGAGCGCTTCGGCTTCCCCTTCATCCTGGCGGTGCGGGGTAAGGGCAAGGCCGAGGTCTTTCAGGCCCTGCGCGACCGGCTGCACAACGACCTCGAGGCCGAGTTCCACACGGCATTGGAACAGATCTACCAGATTGCCCGCTTTCGTCTAGCCGACATTCTACAAGAGGCTATATGAACCCCCTACACCAAGACCGACTGCGCCTGGTGAAATGGCCCTGGATTCTGGCCATTTTAGCCGTTTTCGCTCTGGGCCTCTACCTGACGCTGGCCAATGGCTGGCAGGCCCACGCCCGGGAGTGGCTGGGCCTGGTGGTGCGCTGGCTGCACATCATCTACGGCATCGCCTGGATTGGGGCTAGTTTCTACTTCATCTTTTTAGAGAACAGCCTCGAGCGCCAAGGGGTGCGGCCCGAGCTTTCGGGCAACCTATGGGCCATTCACGGCGGGGGCATCTACTACCTGGAAAAGTACAAGACCGCTCCGGCCCAGCTACCCCGCACCCTGCACTGGTTCAAGTGGGATGCCTACCTGACCTGGGTCACCGGGTTTTTGCTTTTGGTGATTGTCTACTACGCCGATCCCCGGGCCATTCTGCTCCCGCCCGGCAGCCCTTTGCCTGCCGGGGTGGCCATCGCCATCGCGGTAGGAAGCCTGGTGCTGGCCTGGTTGGTCTACGCGGGCCTTTCCCGCACCGAGCTGCTCTACCGTCCGGGGCTATTCTTGTTGGTGGGGGGGCTACTGGTGGCCCTGGCGGCCTGGGGGCTGGGCCAGGTGTTCAGCGGGCGGGGTACCTTTATGCACATCGGGGCCATGCTGGGCACCATCATGGCGGCCAATGTCTTTTTTGTCATCATTCCTTCGCAGAAGAAGCTGGTGCAGGCGGCGCAAAAAGGGGAGGCTCTCGACCCCGGCTTTGTGAACTGGGTGCAGCTTCGTTCCCGCCACAACAACTACCTAACCCTGCCGGTGCTCTTCACCATGATCGCCCACCACTTCCCCACCACCTATAGCCACGGGGCCCAGTGGCTGATTCTGATACTGCTTTTTGCCGCGGGGGTGGCGGTGCGGCACTTTATCAACGTGACCGAGAAGGCCCACCAAAAAACCTTGGTGGAGGGTGGGGCCATGCCTTACCTGCTGGTGCTGGCGGCGGCATTACTCCTGGTGGCCTTCTACCTGACCGCCCCTAAAAAGGCTCCCGTGGCCACCGAGCCGGTGCCCTTCGCCGAGGTCGAAGCCATCATCCAGGCCCACTGCCAGATGTGTCACGCAACCCGGCCCACCCAGCCCGGCTTCGCCTCGGCCCCAGGGGGGGTGGTGCTGGAGACCCCGGAGCAGATTGTGGCCTTGGCCCAGAAAATCAAACAGGTGTCGGTGGACAGCCAGTACATGCCCCTGTTGCTGCCAGGGGTTCCGCCCCTGAGTGAGGCCCAGCGGGCCCGGCTGGGGGCCTGGGTGGCCCAGGGGGCTCCGCGGTAGGATACTGGCGTATGGCCCGGCTTACGACCCACGTCCTCGATACGGCCCACGGGCATCCGGCCACGGGCCTCGAGCTCGAGCTGTACCGCATCGGCCCTGCGGGCCAGCGCACCCTCGTGGCCCAGGCCCGCACCAACGCCGATGGCCGCACCGAGGCCCCTTTGCTTTCCGGCGAGACCCTGCCTACTGGGGTCTACGAACTGGTTTTTTATGTGGCGGCCTACTTCCGTGCCCAGGGGGTTCACCTCCCCGACCCCCCTTTTCTGGATGAGGTGGTGGTGCGCTTTGGTCTGGCCGAGGCCAAGGGCCACTACCATGTGCCCCTCTTAGTCTCCCCCTACGGCTACAGCACCTACCGTGGGAGTTAGCCCTATGGACCTCGAGGTGCTGGCTCAGGAAGTTCTCGAGCGCTGCCAGAGGCTTGGGCGCTACTCCGAGGAGCCAGGCCGGCTAACCCGCACCTTTCTTTCGCCCCCCATGCGCCAGGTGCACGCCGAGCTGGCCGGCTGGATGGAGGAGCTGGGTATGACGGTGCGCCTGGACGCGGTGGGCAACCTGATTGGCCACTACCCCGGCCAGGCCCCCGGGGCCCCCTTGTTTTTGCTGGGTTCACACGTGGACACCGTGCGCGACGCGGGCTGCTACGACGGGGTGTTGGGGGTGGTGTTGGGGCTGGCCCTGGTGAAAGCCTTGGAGGGGAAGCGCCTGCCAGTGGCCTTAGAGGTTATCGCCTTTTCCGAGGAGGAAGGGGTGCGCTATGGGGTGCCTTTTTTGGGCAGCAAGGCGGTAGCAGGCCGGTTTGAAGCCGAGTACCTGGATTTGCAGGACGCCCAAGGCCAGCGGGTGCTCGAGGCCCTCCGGGAATTTGGCCTCGAGCCGGCCCGTCTGCCCCAGGCTGCCTATGACCCGGCCCACGTGCGGGGCTACCTGGAGTTCCACATCGAGCAGGGGCCAGTGCTGGAGGCTTTGGGGGCCCCGCTGGGTCTGGTAGAGGCTATCGTGGGGCAGAGCCGGCTGGAAGTGGTTTTCCGCGGCCAGGCTGGCCATGCCGGCACCACCCCCATGGCCCTGCGGCGGGACGCTCTGGCCGGGGCGGCCGAGTGGATGACCCTGGTGGAGCGCGAGGCCCGGGCCGAGCCAGGACTGGTGGCCACGGTGGGGATGATTACCGCCCGACCCGGGGCGGCCAATGTGATTCCGGGAGAGGTGCAGCTTAGCCTGGATGTGCGCCATGCCGACGACGAGGTGCGCAGCCGTTCTGTGGCCCACCTGGTGGCTCGAGCCCAGCAGGTGGCCCAGCGCCGGGGCCTCGAGCTGGCCTTCCAGACCCTCTACGAGCAGGCCGCGGTGCCCTGCGATGCCGGGCTAAACAGCCTGCTGGAGCGGGCCTTGCAGGCCGAGGGTCTGCCGCTGCACCGGCTGGTCTCGGGAGCCGGCCACGATGCTATGATTATGGCTTCCATTTGCCCGGCTACCCTGCTTTTCATCCGCAGCCCAGGTGGGCTTTCCCACCACCCCCAGGAGTCGGTCTGGCTGCAGGATGTAGCCGCTGCACTGCGGGTGGGACGGACTTTTTTGCGGATGCTGGCTCAGGAGGAACACCCATGCTCGACCTGATCGTCCGCGGAGGGCACCTGGTTACCCAAAGCAAGGTGGTGCAGGCCGACTTAGGGGTGCTGGAGGGGCGGATTGTCCAGATAGCCCCGGCCATTGACCAGCCCGCACGCCGGGAGGTTATGGCCCAGGGGCTTTACGTTTTTCCCGGCTTGATCGACGTGCATGTGCATTTCAACGAACCTGGCCGGGTCCACTGGGAGGGGATAGAAACCGGCAGCGCCGCTTTGGCTGCGGGGGGCGGTACGGCTTTTTTTGATATGCCCCTCAACTCGCTGCCCTGTACCCTCGAGGCCAGAGCCTTCGCGGCCAAGCTGGCGGCCATGCGAGCTTCGTCCTACACCGATTTTGCCCTGTGGGGTGGCCTGACCCCGGGTAACCTGGAGCACCTGCCCGAGCTGGCTGAGTGCGGGGCGATTGGCTTCAAGGCCTTTATGTGCCACTCTGGCCTTCCAGAGTTTCCCCCCTGCGACGACGGCACGCTCTACGAAGGCATGCGTATCGCGGCTCAGCTGGGGCTGCCGGTGGCGGTGCACGCCGAGTCGGAGGCCCTGACCGCCCATCTTGCCCGTCTGCGGGCGACCGGGGCCACCACCTGGCGCGACTACTTGGCCTCGAGGCCACTCTTCACCGAGCTCGAGGCTATTCAGCGGGCTCTTTTGCTGGCCCAGGAGACCGGTTGCAAACTGCACATCGTGCACATCAGCGCAGGGGCCGGGGTAGTGCTGGCTGCCGAGGCCAAAGCCCGGGGGGTGGATGTAAGCCTCGAGACCTGCCCTCACTACCTGGCCTTTACCGAGGAAGACCTGGAGCGGCTGGGGGCCTTGGCCAAGTGTGCGCCCCCGCTGCGCTCCCAGAGGGAGCAGGAAGGGCTTTGGGCGGCGGTGCTGGAGGGTACGGTAGACCTGGTGGCCTCCGACCACTCCCCCAGCCCACCCGAAAGTAAGCAGGGCCCCGATTTTTTGGCCCTGTGGGGGGGGATCGCTGGGGTGCAATCCACCCTGGGGGTGATGCTTACCGAAGGCTGGCAACGACGGGGGCTGGCCCTAGAGCACCTGGCTGCCCTCGTGGCCCTGAACCCTGCCAAGCGCTTTGGCCTGCGGCAAAAAGGGCAGCTTGCGCTGGGCTACGAGGCCGATTTCACCTTGGTGGATCTCTCGCAAAGCTATACCCTCACTCCCCAGCACCTGCGCTACCGCCACCCCCAGTCGCCCTACCTGGGCCGGAGGTTTCAAGGAGTGGTGCAAAGCACCTGGCTTAGAGGTGAGCCCATCTACTGGGAGGGTAAAATAACCCGGCCTAGCGAGGTTCGCCTGCTGACGAGGAACCCATGAGCCTGAGCGGATTCACCCGTACCCACGTGGCCCCCGACCACGCCCTTCTGACCCCAGACACCTTTGTGCGGGCTTTTCTGCCCGGTTGGCACCAGACCGCTTGCATCGTGCATATCTCCCCCGAGCTAGGGGCTCGTTTTCAGATGTATACCGTGGAGATGCAGCCCGGGGGCAGCGGTGAGTTGAGCCTTTTGGATATCCAGCGCTTCGCCTACGTGCTCGAGGGGGAGGTGAGCCTCGAGGTGGGGGAGGTGCGGCACACCCTCAGGCCGCATGGCTTTGCCTACCTACCGGCCAACACCCCGCACCGCTTCAGCAGCCAGGGCCCAAGCCGCATGGTGGTCTTCGACAAGCCCTACCAGTCCTTGGCCGGCGCCGAGGCCCCTTCACCGGTGCTGGGCTACGAGCCCGAGGTGCCCAGCAACCCTTTGCTGGGCGACGAGGCCCTGCAGGTGCGCCTACTGTTGCCCGATACCCCTTCCTTCGACCTGGCGGTCAACACCATGACCTTTGCCCCCGGGGCCCACCTGCCCTTTGTGGAGACCCATGTGATGGAGCACGGCCTGTTGTTTTTGCAGGGGGGTGGGGTGTACCGCCTGGGCGAGCGCTGGTATACCGTACAGGCCGGGGATGTCATCTGGATGGCCTCGTACTGCCCCCAGTGGTTTGGGGCTTTGGGCAAGACCCAGAGCAAGTACCTTCTGTATAAGGACGTGAACCGCTACTCGCTGGAATCGGTGTAGTTTTGATAGGCCTCGAGGCGATCCACCCTCTGTATGACCCCGGTACAAGCCCTTAGCCTGAGCCTGGTGGTGGCGGGCCTGGTGTTTGCCCTAAAGTGGCTGGCCTATGTGTTTACCGGCTCGGTGGCCCTTTACTCCGACGCTTTGGAGTCGGTGGTCAACATTGTGGCGGCAGGGGCGGCCCTGGTGGCGGTGCTGGTCTCGCGCCGTCCGGCGGACCACAACCACCCCTACGGACACACCAAAGCTGAGTATTTTTCGGCTGTGCTGGAAGGGGTGCTGATCGTATTGGCGGCCCTGGCCATCGTGCGCGAGGCCTGGCCCAGGCTGGTGAGCCCTGCGCCAGTGCAAGAGCTGGGCCTGGGGCTGTTGTTTTCGCTGGCCGCCTCGAGCCTGAACGCGGCTTTGGGCTGGTTCTTGCTGGTTCGGGGACGCAAAGCCCGCTCTCCTGCGGTTATTGCCGATGGCAAACACATCCTGACCGATGTGCTGACCTCGCTGGGGGTGCTGGTAGGGGTTGGGCTGGCCTGGCTCAGCGGTTGGTGGATTCTCGATCCCCTGTTGGCCATTGGGGTGGCGGGCAACATCCTGTGGGTGGGCTGGCGTTTGGTGCGGGACTCGGTGGGAGGGCTGATGGACGAGGCCCTTCCTGCACAGGAGCTGGCCGATATACGCCTGGCTCTCAACCGCGCCCTTCAGGGCCTAGCCTCCGAGGGAAAGGTATTGGAGGTGCACGACCTGCGCACGCGGCGGGCTGGTCCCCGCACCTTTGTGGAGTTTCACCTGGTGGTTCCTGGGGCTACCTCGGTAGAACAGGCCCACCAGATCTGCGACCGCCTCGAGATGGCCCTTCAGGCCCAGCTAGACCAGGTCCACACCACCATTCATGTAGAGCCCGACCACAAGGCCAAGCACACCACCTTCCGCATAGGCTGAGCCCGCGAGGCCCTAGGCGTACATCAACTCGACGATGACATAGGTCTGGCTGCCCTTAGGGCCTTTGACCTGCACCTCGTCGCCCACCCGCTTGCCCATCAGGGCTTGGCCCAAGGGAGATTCGTTGGAAATTTTGCCGCTGAACACATCGGCCTCGTGGCTGCCCACCATGGTGATGCTCATCCGCTGGCCGCTGGGGGTTTCAAGCTCCACGGTGACCCCCAGCTGAACCTCGCTGGGCACCCCGTTGCCGGATTCCACCACCTGCACCCGGCTGAGGATATCTTCCAGTTCGGCGATCCGGCTGTTGTTCTGCCACATGGCCCGCCGGGCTTCATCGTAGCCTGCGTTTTCCCGCAGGTCGCCCTCGGCGATGGCCCGGCCCATCTCCTCGGCGATTTGCTGCATCTTCTCGGTTTTTAGATACGCCAGCTCCTGCTCGAGCCGCGCTTTGCCCTCGGCGGTGAGGTATACCGGCTTTTTCTCTGCCATTTGACAAAACCTCCACAGGCCTACCCATGGCAGACCCAGAGGCCAGTATACCGCCAGAGACTGGGGGAAGGGTGCAATAGAATGGGGCCATGCGTTGGATCGCGGCGGTTGTATGGCTGGGTATGGCCCTGGCGCAAAGCCTAAGCCTCCCCCCTGAGGCCCTGGTGGGGCAGCCTTTGGAGGTCCGGGGGGAGGGCTTTCCTCCCGGTCGCTATACCCTTCAGATCTCTTCCCAGGCCGCTAGCTTTGCCGTGGACCTGCAAAGCCTAGAGGGCCGTATCGCCGCTACCTGGACACCGCCCAGCCCTGGACTGTATACCCTGCGCATCCAGGTGGGTGCACAGGTGGTGCAGGCCCAGACCCAGGTGCGCTCCCTTCCGCAACCGGTGGCTACGCTGACCCCCGAAGGGCTAGTCTTGGGCTCTTGGAAGCTCCCTCTTCCGGGTACTTGGGTTGGCCCCAAACAAGTAGGCTCGCGAATTTTCATCGCTCGAGGCCCCCTGGTTTTGGAGATAGACGCCCAAAACCCCCGGGTGGTTGCCCAACACTACCCTCCAGGGGAGGTGCGGGCCTTGGAGGCTGACGCCGGGCTGAGCGTGCTGCTCGAGGACGGGCGGCGGCTGGCTTTGGCCGATTTTGATCGTAAGCCTTACGAGGGTTCCTGGGAGGGCCTGGGGGTTTTTCCCGCCTACCAGGAGGCCTTAGGGGCGGAGGCCTCCACCCTGGATCAAAGCCCCCCCAGTCCAAGGCCCTACTGGTACTACTTCAGCCAGGAGCCGGCCCGCTTGCGCCCAGAAGACCTCGAGGCTGCCGGGCGGGATCTGTTGCAGCGGGGCCACCGGCCCGAGCTGGCCTGGGGTTCGGGGGTTTTGCGCTGGCTGGCCCCCTGGCTGGAACAGATTCGCATAGCGCGTAGCCAGGGGTTGGAGAAAAGCCTAGCCTGGTCCGATTTCTTCCTAAAATACCTGCCCCAGGTGCCCGGGGCTGTAGCCCTGCTGGAAGAGCAGGCGGACTGGCTCGAGGCCCAGGGAAGACCCGACCTAAGCCAGCGTTATCGCGAGGCGCTGCGCCAGGTAGCCAGCTGGCAAAACCCTTTCAGCTCAGGCAGTTTGGCCATCGCGACCTGGGTACTGCTGGGCCTTTATGCCTGGATGCTTCTATACCTAAACCTCATTTACCTGCCAGCCCAGCTTCGCGGGGTGCGCCAGAGCGGGGGTTGGCTGGCCGGTTGGCTGGGCCACCCGTTGTTGCGCCTGCGGCACAGCATGCTGGCCTACACCACCGGGGGGGAGCGCACCTTGCTGTTGCTGCTGCTCTTGCTGGTGATCTTGGCGTTGCTGGGCTGGGGCTTTCTGCTCCGGGCCGAGGCCCTTTTGCAGCAGGACAGCCTGGCCCGGGGAACCCTGCGCTCGAGCGCGGCTCAGGAAACCTTGCGCAGCCTGGCCAATACCCCAGCCCTGCGGGGTCTTCTGGCCTATGCCCAGGCCCAGGAGAACCCCGGCGAGGCCCAGCGGCTTTATGCGGAAGCCCCACCCTGGACCTATGTGTTGGTAGGCCGGGGTACCCCCGAGGCCCTGGCCCAGGCCTACCAGCAGGCCCCTTCCTCCGCGGCGGTGCGGGAGGCTCTGGGGCTGGGCGGCGATCTCTGGACGCCAGTCTACCAGGCGGCTGGATTGGCACGGGAGGCTGTGCCCACTCCCAGAGACCTCACCGCTGCCCTCATGCTGGACAGCCTGCGTGAGCTAGGGGCCGATTTCCTAGAGCAGTGGCGTAGCCTGCCTATCTGGCCCAGTTCGTGGTGGGCCTGGCTGAGCCTGGCCCTGCTTTTGCTGCTGGCCCTGTACCACCTGCTGTGCTTTTTTCTGCCCCGTCCCAAGGACGGGCATACCCACCGTGCCTGGCGACGCTGGGTGCAGCTTTTCTTTCCCGGAAGCCCCACCTATAGCCAGGGCTGGGGTCTGCTGGTTTTGCTGGCCCTGGGGGTGGGGGGGTGGTTGGGGTGGCAGGGCAGTGGCTGGGGCCTCCCCCTGGTTGGGCTGGCCCTGGCTGTTCATCTGGGGTTGTGGTTTATGCTGGTTTACCGGGGGCGCTAAAGCTTTGGCCCATAACCACCCCAGGAGCTGACCCATGATCATCCCTCCCTTGCCCACGCCCTTCGACACCCAAGGCCACCTCGATACCGAGGCTTTCCGCGCGCTGGCCCAGGCCCTCGAGCCCCAGGTAGACGGGCTGCTTTTCTATGGTTCCAACGGTGAAGGCGTACACCTCACCCGCGAGGAGCGGGCCGCCGGCCTAGCCGTGCAAAGCCCCAAAAAGCCGGCTATGGTAGGTCTGATGGAAGAGACCTTGGCCCAGGCTACCCAGGCCCTGGAGGAGGCCGCTCAGGTGGGGGGGCGGGTGCTGGTCACACCGCCGCGCTACTACGAGGCCAACCTGGGCCACGATGGTCTGCTGCGCTATTTCACCGAACTGGCCGACCAGGGTTTAGCTGAGGTCTGGCTATACCACGTGCCAGCCAATACCAAGACCCAGCTTCCCCTGACGGTGGTGGCGGAGCTGGCCAAGCACCCCAGGATTGGTGGCCTCAAAGACTCTAGCGGGGAGCTGGCCCGCATGGCTTTTTACACCGCGCAAAAGCTCGACCTGAAGCTCTACACCGGGCACGCCCCCACCTTTTTAGGGGCCCTGGCCTTGGGGGCGAAGGGGGGTATCTTGGCCGTGGCCAACCTGGCCCCCCGGCCCTATAAAAAAGTTGCTGGAGCTGTGGCAGGCTGGCCGAGCCCAAGAGGCCCAGGCTCTGCAGGCTGAGCTCGAGCCCTTTGGCCGGGTGCTGGCCCAGGGAGGCTTCATCCTGCTCAAGCAGGCCCTGCGTCACCTGGGGTTGCCTGGAGGTTACCCGCGACCTCCCTATCCCCAGGAAAGCCCTTTTTGGCCAGCCTTCAAGCCCCTTCTGGAGGACTTCCGGGCCCGGGGCTGGACGGCAGACTGCGGCATCTGAGCCGTTGTAGTAACAGCGATGGAGTAAGCTTGGGAACGATGAAGCGAAGCTTGCCTTTACTGCTTATATTGGCCCTAGTGCTTGGGGCTTGTGTGCCCCAGGTGGTTCGGCCTCAGGCCCCTCAGGTGGAGCTCTTGCAGTTCAACCTGATCTCGCTGGACCCTTTTAGTGGTCGGGGGGAGTTCGATCTTCGCCTGCGCCTGACCAATCCTAACGGCTTTAGCCTGCCCTTGCTGGACAGTACCCTCACCGCGGAGCTGGGCGGTACGGCTTTCCGCCTTACCTTGCCAGCCTTGGAGATTCCGGCAGGGGCTAGCCGCGAGGCCCAGACCCGGCTGGTGGTGCCGTTGGTGGAGGGTACCCGGGTTTTGGCAGGCCTTTTGGCAGGGCAGAGCACCCGCTTCCGCTTGCTGGGGGAGCTTAGGGCCCAGCTTGGCCCGGCCGTAGTGCCCATTGGGCCCCTGACCTTGCTCGACCGCGAGGTGCGGGTGCAGTTCGCCTTCCAGCTACCCCGTATCCGCCTGCTCGAGATTCGTCTGGATGGCCTGGCCATCCGCCTGGTGCTCGAGGTGGAAAACCCCAACCCCGTCGGGTTCACCCTAGAAGGCCCGCTGCGTTTGTTGATTGGGGGTCGGGGCGTGGCCGAGACGGCCTTCAACATGCGGCTATCGCCCAATGAGCGGAGGCCCAATGAGGTGCGCTTGGGTCTGTCGGGTTTCCCTGGGGCAGGTGGATTAAGCGTGGAGCTGGGGCTCAGGGCCTATATTCCCGGCATCCTCGAGCGCTTGGTAGCCCAGGTGCTTCAGGGTATTCTGCGCTAGGGCCTAGCCAGCCGGGAAAGGAGGCTTTGCAGCTCCTCTAAGGAGGCCACCTGCTTGAGGGCGGGGTGCAGCGCAGGGTGATGGGGGAAGTAGCGGTAGAGCACCTTTCGCAACTGGCGCAGGCCCTGGGCCTCGCCATACCACTGGGCATTGAGAAAAGCGTGGCGTAGAGCGGTCTGGATGCGCTCAGAGAGGGAGGGGGGATCGGTACGGCCCTGAGTAATCTGGCGGAAAATCCAGGGGTTGCCCACTGCCCCGCGCCCGATCATTACCCCTGCGACGCCGGTCTGTAGGCGCTCAAAGTACTCCTCAGGGCGGGTGACATCCCCGCTGCCGATGACCGGTACCCGCAGCGCCTGGGCCACCCGGCCAATGGCCTCCCAGTCGGCCTGGCCTTGGTAGCGCTGCTGGCTGGTGCGCCCATGGACAGTGATCAGGGCCACTCCAGCGGCCTCCAAGCCCTGGGCGATCTCCAGGCTTTGGTCTTTGTCCCAACCTAGGCGTATCTTGGCGCTGACCGGTAGCCGGGTGCCCTGGCGCATAGCCCGCACCAGCGCATAGGCCCGCTCAGGGGTTTGCAGCAGGCAAGCACCCCCACGTCCCGCCAGCTTGGGGGCTGGGCAGCCCATGTTCAGGTCTATGGCCACGGGCTTGAACAGGCGCTCCACCTGGGCTGCGGCCTCGCTTAGCACCTCGGGGTCGTCGCCGAATAACTGGACGACCAGCCGCTCTTCACCAGGGAAAGGGGCCCCCAGCGCTACCGAGCGGCGCTCCCCGGCCAGAAGGCCCCGAGCCAGAAGCATCTCACTAACCGTCCAGGCAGCCCCATGTTCCAGAGCCAGCCGGCGGAAGGGGGCGTCGGTATAACCGGCCATGGGGGCCAGCACGGCCTGGGGCTGGCGGAGTACCTGGGCGTAAAAGTCGTTTTGGGTACGCTCAGCTACCACAGCCTTACCAGTCTACCCATGCTTACGACGCTTCAGAGTGGGTATACTTCACCCAGTGATCCCCGCAGCAGAAGCGACCCAACTGCAAAAACGCTTTGGTTCATTGAGGGCAGTGGACGGGGTCAACCTGCATCTTTACCCCGGTGAGGTGCTGGCCTTTTTGGGGCCCAATGGGGCAGGGAAGACCACCACGGTTAAGATGATGGCCGGTCTGCTTTACCCCGATGGGGGTCAGGTGCGGCTTCTCGGAAAAAACCCCCACCAGGACCCCTGGGCCCTGAGGCACCTGGGGGCGATGCTCGAGGGTAACCGCAACGTCTACTGGCGCATGACCCCCTTGGAGAACCTGGTCTACTTTGGGGTGGCCCGGGGTCTTAGGCTAAGGGAGGCCCAGCGGCGGGCCCTCGAGCTACTGGAGAAACTGGAGCTCAAGGAAAAAACCCATACCGAGGTGCGCCACCTTTCCCGGGGCATGCAGCAGAAACTCTCCTTGGGGGTGGCGCTGATGCACGATCCCGAGGTGTTGCTTTTGGACGAACCCACCTTAGGCCTGGACGTGGAAAGCGCCCTGAGGGTGGAGGAGATGATCCGGGAGATGACCCAGTCCGGTAAGGCTATCCTGCTTACCACCCACCAGCTCGAGGTAGCCCAGCGCCTGGCCCAGCGGGTGGCCATCATCCAGCGGGGCCGCATTGTGCTGGAAGGGCGCACCGCCGAGGTCTTGGCCCGCTTTGCCGGAGAGCACTACCTGATCGAGCTGGACACCCCTCTTTCGCCACAACAACTAGCCGCCCTCCGCTCTTTGGGCCTCGAGGGCCAAGGGCCTACCTACGTCTATCAGGGCGACAACGAAGGGCTTTGGCGCCTTTTGGAGGCTTTGAAGCCCCTGCCCATCAAGAAGGTGGCCCGGGCTGAGGCCGACCTACTGGAGGTGTTTTTGAAGGTGGTGAACCATGTTTGACCTGCTTTGGGTGGAGTTCAAGCGAAGCTGGATAAACCTGCGCCGCTACCCCAGCGAGTTTGTGGGTGGGGTGATTACCCTGAGCCTATTTTTTCTGCTGCTTTACCTGGGGGCCAGATACCTGGCCGGCCCTGGGGCCAATTTCGGCGAGCGCACCGAGGCCATTCTGGCGGGCTTTTTGCTCTGGACCCTGACCCTTTTTGCCTACAACTCCCTCTCTTTTGGGCTTTCCGAAGAGGCCCAGACCGGTACCCTGGAGCAGGTATTCCTCACCCCCTATGGCCCAATACCGCTGTTGCTGCTACGCAACCTGGCTGGCCTAGGCACCCAGCTCCTGCTCATCGGCAGCGTTGGTCTGGTGCTGATGTGGTTTACCGGGGCGCGCCTATCCTTGCCGCCTTTGGTTTTCCTGCCCATTCTCACCGTGCTTATCGGGGGGTATGGTCTGGGTTTTGCCATGGCTAGCCTGGCGTTGCTCTTCAAGCGGGTGCAGCAGCTTCTGGGGATCAGCCAATTCCTGTTGATTTTTCTCCTGCAGTACCCCTTGGAAAGCGAGGGTTGGCTGCGCACCTTGGGCTACTTCCTTCCCCTGGTACCGGGCGCTGGTCTGGCTCGAGGGATGATGTCCAGCAGCGCAGGGCTGGACTGGGGTGCTTTGGCCCTGGCCTTTCTTAACGGCCTGGCCTATCTGGCCTTAGGCATTGCCCTGTTCAGCCGGGCTGTGCACACCGCTAAGCGGCGGGGTTTGTTGTTTGGCTACTAGCTCTCCCATTTGGCTAGGTAGTATGGGGTTTGTCTTTCTATAACGTTTTTTCCTCACTGGCCTCGTGATACGATATATTCATGGCTATTCTAACCACCGACCAAAAACTGGTACTGGACATGGTGCGGATGGTTTCCCGCGAGGTCTTGTGGGCGATGGCCCCAGCCTACGACCAAAGCGGCGAGTATCCTTGGCCGCAGCTCAGACAGTTAGGCCAACTAGGCCTCTTGGGCATGACCACCCCGGAGGCTTGGGGAGGGGCTGGCCTGGACTCGGTGACCTGGGCGCTGGCCTTAGAGGAAATCGCTGCGGCTGACCCCAGTGTGGCAGTAATTCTCTCGGTGACCTCTGGGCTGCCCCAGTACATGCTGAACCGTTTTGGTACCGAGGCCCAGAAAAAGAAGTATCTGGTGCCCTTGGCCAAAGGCGAATGGATCGGAGCTTTTTGCCTGACCGAACCCCATGCCGGTTCCGACCCAGCCTCGCTCAGGCTGATGGCCCGCAAGGTACCGGGGGGGTGGGTGCTCGAGGGCCAGAAAAGCTGGGTGACCTCTGGGGGACAGGCCCAGGTCTACGTGGTGATGGCCCGTGGCGAGAGCGGTATCAGCAGCTTTATTGTGGAAAAAGACTGGCCTGGCCTGAGCTTTGGCCCCCCTGAGCACAAGATGGGGCTCCATGCGGCCCACACCTGCGAGGTGCGCTTTGATGGGGTTTTTGTCCCCCAAGAGAACCTGCTGGGCCAGGAGGGGCGAGGGTTGGCCCAGGCCTTGGCTGGGTTGGACTCAGGGCGCATCGGCATTGCGGCCCAAGCCGTGGGTATGGCCCGGGCTGCTTTTGAGATTGCTAAGGCTTATGCCGATACCCGCTTCCAGTTCGGGCAGAAAATCCGGGAGTTCCAGGGGGTAAGCTTCAAGCTGGCCGAGATGCACACCCAAATTGCTGCAGCCCGCGCCTTAGTCCTCGAGGCGGCTAACAAAAAAGACCGGGGAGAGCGCTATACCCTCGAGGCTTCTACCGCCAAGCTTTTCGCCTCCGATACCGCTGTGCGCGTGACCCGCGAGGCAGTGCAGGTGCTGGGTGGGTACGGTTACCACCGGGAGTATCGGGTGGAGCGCTATTACCGCGATGCCAAAATCACGGAGATTTACGAGGGTACCAGTGAAATTCAAAAGCTGGTCATTGCCCGAGAACTCTACCGTTGAACCAGATGCTTGTATTGATTCCAGGACATTTGCCCCTATGCCCCAACCTATAGTTGTTCCAGGGGGTTTCTGTTAGTCTTTATACAGCGTCCAGACCCCAGGGTCTGGCTTTTAGGAAGGAGCCAAAATGCCGATTGAACGAATCGAAGTTTACCTCGACGACCAGCCCGAGCCCATCCAGGTCATCCGGCAGCCCCCCTTCAAACTAAAGCTAGATACACGGCAGATACCGGATGGCGAACACCTATTTCGGGTAGAGACCTACTTCAAAGGGGGTGGCCGGGAGATCCGAGAAATCCCCTTCAAGGTCAACAACCTACCCGATGTGCTGGTGCAGGGTCTGGAGGAGGGCATGGAGGTCCAGGGGGAGCTCGAGGTGGCCCTGAAGGTGGGCGACCCCGATGTACCGGTGCAGCCCGAGCGCTTTCCTAGCTGGGTTTTGGCCCTAGCCGCGGTAGTGGTGTTGGGAGGGGTGTGGGGCTTTTTTGCCCTGACCCCGGCCTCGCAGAAGATCATCAGCGAGGTAGCCCCTCCCGCCAGCGAAGCCAGCGCCCATGGCGGGCATGGCGAGGGAGCTCAGGCCGCGGCCCCTGCCGATGCTGCAGCCTTGGCTAAGGAAGGCGAAGGTATCTACGCGCAAAACTGCGCCGGTTGCCATCAGGCTACGGGGCAGGGCCTGCCCGGGGTTTTCCCTGCGCTGGCTGGTAACCCCAAGGTAGGGGATAAGAACCACGTTATCAACACTGTCCTAAAGGGCAGAAATGCCATGCCAGCCTTTGCTCAGCTTTCGGACCAGCAGGTGGCTGCGGTTCTCACCTACGTGCGCTCGTCCTGGGGCAATAGCTTCGGCGCCATCGCCGAGGCCGAAGTGAAGGCTGCCCGCTAAGGAGGCCTCATGTACCGTAACGACACCATCATTCCCTTTTTTGCCCTGCTCTTCTCGGCGGCTTTGTTTCTGATGAGCTACCTCAACGGCCAGCGCATTGCGGTTCTAACGGGTCATAAGCCAGAAGAGCTCTCGGTCGGCCAGATTGGTCTGATGGCCTTTGCCGCGGTGCTTTTCATCTACGGAGCCATCGGCTATATCTCGGCCTGGCTGGAGGGGCAGGAGCTTCGCCCAGGGCGGCATTTTCCCGAGCCCAGCACCTCGCCTTTGGTGGCAGGTATCGTGTTGGTGCTTTTGCTGACCGCCATGGGTGGATTTTTCGTGCAGCTTCTGGTGTACAGTGCCCAAAGCGGTCAAAACCCCACCTGGCTGCAAGGAGGGTTCTTTGCCGCCATGGCGCTGATCATCGCTGCTTTGTTGGCCATCTACAAGAAGTTTTATCAGCGTGAGGAAGTGGTCACGGAGGACGAGCACTCGGAAGTGCCCTGGTGAGCTTATGAACGAACGTGAAGCCAGACTGCGTTCCTCCCGCCGACGGGCCGTACTCAAAGCGGCCATCGGTACGGGAATTGGCCTTTCTTTGGTCTCCGCTTTCTATGTGGGTAGTTCCCTGCGCCCCAGGCAGGTGGTTACCCCTGACAAAGAGCCACTTAAGCCTGGAGACATACTGGTCTTTGCCCAGGGCAGCGGCCAGGGCAAACCCATTACACCCGACGACATAAAGCCCGGCGATCCCCTGATCCTGGCCCACCCCATGGATCCGCAGAGCAAGGTGGTGAAGAGTGGGGATGCCAAAAACACGGTGCTTCTGGTGCGCTACAGCCCCGAGGAGCTCGACGAGGAGACGCGAAAAAACGCGGTGGAGGGGATTGTAGCCTACTCCGCTGTGTGCACTCATCTAGGCTGCATCGTGAGCCAGTGGCTGCCCGACCGTAAGGTGGGGCTTTGCCCCTGCCACGGGGGTATGTACGACTTTGCCCATGGAGCTAAGGTGGTCTCGGGTCCTCCGCCCCGCCCTGTACCGGCCCTGCCTATCCGCCTCGAGGGTGGTCAGATTGTGGCCGCAGGTGAGTTCACCGGCCCGGTAGGTGTGGAAACCTGAGGTGAGTTATGTACCAATGGCTCGACGAACGACTGGAAATCTCTCGTCTATACCACAAGTTCCTGCGGAAGGCTTTTCCGGTACACCATTCGTTTTTTCTAGGGGAAATAACCCTCTTTGCCTTCATCACCCTGGTTCTTACCGGCATCTTTCTCACCCTAAACTACGAGCCCTCCATCCGCCCCACCGAGCTACCCGATGGGCGTACCGTGCCTGCAGCCTACGCCAGCGTGCTGTACATCGACTCCCTGCCTTTTGGCGCGGTTATTCGTAGCATTCACCACTGGTCGGCCCATATCATGATTGCTGCGGCCTTCTTGCACATGCTGCGGGTGCTCCTAAGTGGGGCCTACAAGAAACCCCGCGAGCTTAACTGGTTGGTGGGCCTGGGGCTTTTGGGTCTGGCAGTGGTGACGGCCTTTACCGGCTATGCTCTGCCTTACGACAACTACGCCGTGACTGCCACCCGCATTGGCTACGGCATCGGGGCCTCCATTCCTTGGGTGGGCCCTACTGTGGCCCAGATTATGTTCGGTGGGGAGTTCCCTGGCTCAGAGATGGCCATTCCGCGGCTTTACAGCCTGCATGTGCTCTGGTTGCCCCTGACGCTGATTGCTTTGATTAGCCTACACATGGTCATCATGATCAAGCAGAAGCACACCCAGCCCAAGTATGCCGAGCGAATCGCCCCAGGCAAAATTCTGGGTGTGCCCATGTACCCCCAACAGTTGGTCATGATGAGCATCGTCTTCCTGCTGTACCTAGCGGTGGTCTCCTTCATTGGTGGGGTCTTCATTGCTCACCCTATCGAGGCTTTCGGCCCCCCCACCCCGCAGACCCCTGCGGTTAAACCGGACTGGTACTTCCTCTGGATTTACGGGATTCTGCAGGTGATCCCTTCGGAGTGGCAGTTCCGCCTCTTTGGTGCCCTGATCAGCCCGGAGTTCTTAGGTGGGGTGGTGGTACCGGGGATTCTCATCCTGGCGGCGGTGCTGCTTCCCTTTGTGGATACCCGTTCCGACAAGCAGCGCTACCTTGAGCTGCCTAGCCAGCATCCCCTACGTACCAGCGTAACCTTGGGGGTACTGGTCTTCTTCATCATGGCTACCCTGGCTGGCTACAAGATTGACTTCCAGCAGGCGGGCTCACCCTTGGGTGACAACCGGGTGCTGTGGGTGCTGTTGCTGGTGGTGCCTGCCGTGACCACTTTGGTCAGCTTTGTCCTGATTAAGAATCTTTACGGGGCCAAGAACGAGGCATCTGGGCAGCTCGAGCCCAAGGCTGGCGACTAAGTTCCAGCTCCCTAACCCCGCCGCAGCCTAGTTTGTGGCGGGGTTGTCTTTTCACTGGCTAGGGTGTTCGGCAGCCCTTTTGGCTAGCTGTCTTGGAGATGCCGACCTGTCGCACCCCCAGTTAGCCCCTTTGCGTGTGTGCTAGACCCTAGGGTTGGGTTTACTGGGGTTGGCTGCGGCCATAGCGGCTTTGCCAGAGGGGGAGGTGATGCGCTCTAGGAAGATATCAACCAGCTTGGGGTCTAGCTTTTTCCCCTTTAGGCGGTTTAGCTCCTCGATGATTTCGGCTGGCTGCCAGGCCCGCTTGTAGGGCCGGGGGCTATAGAGGGCATCAAAGGTATCCACCACCGCAAAGATACGCGCCAGTAGGGGAATGTCCTGTCCTTTCAAGCCATCGGGGTAGCCGCTGCCATCCCAGTTCTCGTGGTGATGGCGCACCACCTCCAGGGTTTCCTGAGGCAGGAAGGGAACTCGCGAGAGCATTTCCCAACCTCGGACTACGTGGCTTTTCATGATTTCCCACTCTTCTGGGTCAAGCTTATCGGGCTTGCGCAGGATGTGGTCGGGGATGGAAAGCTTGCCGATATCGTGTAGATAAGCGCCCCAGCGCAGGAACTTACGGGTGGTCGGGTCTAGATTCAGGTCTTGGGCGAGCTAGTCGGACCAGGCTACCACCCGCTTGGCGTGGCCCTGCGTCTCGTGATCGCGAAACTCCAGAGCCAGACCCAAGGCCCGTAAGGTGCCGTCGTAGGCATCCTCGAGGTGTTTGAGGGCCTCCATCTGGCCAAGCTGCGCTCCCATGACCCGGGCCAGCGAGTTGGCCATGGCTTTTTCGTCGGATTGAAAAGGTTTGTTGCCCTCCCGGGCTAGAATGACCACCCCCAAGGGTCGTTTTTGCCGAGCCGAGACGGGTACGGCCGCGGTAGACCAGCCCGCGCTTTCCGGGATACCCTCGAGGTAGTTGCCCACGACCAGGGTGTCGGTGAGGCTGGCGTGGGTGCTGAGCTTTTGTTGGGGTAGGTGCCGCCCCCTATAGCGCTCGAGGGCCCCCCGCGCGCTGACCACTACGGGCTTGCCCTCGCGAAAACGGATAAAGGCCAAGTGAGGGGCGATTTTGAGGTTATGCAAGGAGTCCATAGCGCTTTCAGTGAGTTCCAGGGGGTCCACAGCCGAGCTGATATTCAGGCTGCCTTCTTCCAAAAGCCGCATCAGGCGCAGGGACTCCTCGAGTTCCTTTTGCGATTGCCGTTCACGTTGGCGCAGCCAGGCGACTAGGCCTAGAGGGTGTTATGAACTTTAGGGCTAAGCTGGAGGGATGAGCCGAAAGCGGTATCCGAGCGACGTGAGCGACGAGGAGTGGCTGTTCGTGGCCCCCTACCTGACCCTGATGCGCGAGGACGCACCCCAAAGGGAATATGCCCTGCGGGACGTGTTCGACGGTTTGCGCTGGATAGTCCGTGCCGGAGCCGCGTGGAGGATGATGCCGGGGGATTTACCGCCCTGGGAAGTGGTTTATCAGCAAACCCAGCGCTGGCTGGCAGCGGGGGTGTTCGAGGCCATCGTGCAGGACCTGAGGGTGTTGTTGCGGTTGGC
>NZ_AUHY01000021.1 GCF_000423425.1 Meiothermus rufus DSM 22234
ATGGCGAAAGGCGTATTTGAGCGCACCAAACCCCACGTGAACGTGGGGACCATCGGACACGTAGACCACGGGAAGACCACCCTGACGGCGGCGATTACCTACGTAGCGGCGGCGGCCAACCCTAACGTGGAGGTACAGGCCTACGACCAGATCGATAAGGCGCCGGAGGAGAAGGCCCGGGGGATCACCATCAACACGGCCCACGTGGAGTACGAGACGGAGAAACGGCACTACTCCCACGTGGACTGCCCGGGGCACGCGGACTACGTGAAGAACATGATCACTGGGGCGGCCCAGATGGACGGGGCCATTCTGGTGGTTTCGGGGACCGACGGTCCCATGCCCCAGACCCGGGAGCACATTCTGCTGTCGCGGCAGGTGGGGGTGCCCTACATTGTGGTCTTCCTGAACAAGGTGGACATGGTGGATGACCCGGAGCTGTTGGACCTGGTGGAGATGGAGATTCGCGACCTTCTGAACCAGTACGAGTTTCCCGGGGATGAGACCCCCATCATCCGGGGCTCTGGGCTGAAGGCGCTGGAACACATGATGGCCAACCCCAAGACCCAGCGTGGGGAGAACGAGTGGGTGGATCGGATCTGGGAGCTTTTGGACGCCATTGACTCGTACATTCCCACGCCCCAACGGGATGTGGATAAGCCCTTTTTGATGCCGGTGGAGGACGTATTTACCATCACCGGACGGGGTACGGTGGCCACCGGGCGGATCGAGCGGGGCAAGATCAAGACCGGGGACGAGGTGGAGATCGTAGGCCTGCGCGAGACCCAGAAGACGGTGGTGACCGGGGTGGAGATGCACCGCAAGACCCTGACCGAGGGGATTGCTGGGGACAACGTAGGGCTGTTGCTGCGGGGGATTGGCCGGGAGGATGTGGAGCGGGGCCAGGTGCTGGCCAAGCCCGGTAGCGTGACGCCGCACACCAAGTTCGAGGCCTCGGTGTACGTGCTGAAGAAGGAAGAGGGGGGTCGGCACACCGGGTTTTTCACCAACTACCGGCCGCAGTTCTACTTCCGCACCACCGACGTGACCGGGGTGGTGCAGCTCCCGGAGGGCGTGGAGATGGTGATGCCGGGGGATAACGTGACCTTTACGGTGGAGCTCATCAAGCCCATCGCCATGGAGGAAGGTCTGCGCTTCGCCATTCGCGAAGGAGGCCGCACCGTAGGGGCTGGCGTGGTGTCCAAGATCATCGAGTAAGAGGAGGCCCTGAATGCCAAAGATTCGCATCAAACTTCGGGGTTTCGACCACAAGACCTTGGACGCCTCGGCGGCCAAGATTGTGGAAACCGCCCGTAAAAGCGGGGCCCAGGTGGCCGGCCCGGTGCCACTGCCGACCCGCATCCGTCGCTTCACCGTGCTGCGGGGCCCTTTCAAGCACAAGGACAGCCGGGAACACTTCGAGCTGCGTACCCATAACCGTCTGGTGGACATCTCTGATCCCACGCCCAAGACCATTGATGGGTTGCGCAACCTCGACCTGCCCACCGGGGTTGAGATCGAGCTGAAGATGGTAGGAGGCCGCTGATGAAGGGCATTCTGGGAACCAAGGTGGGCATGACCCAGATATGGAAGGGGGACAAGGCCGTACCGGTTACGGTAATCCTGGCGGGTCCTTGCCCGGTGGTGCAGCGCAAGACCGTGGAGAAAGACGGCTACCAAGCGGTTCAGCTGGGCTTCCTACCCCAGAAACCCCAGCGGGTTAACAAGCCTACCAAAGGGCACTTCGCAAAGGCTGGGGTAGAGCCCATGCGCTATCTGCGGGAATTGCGCGATTTCAACCCGGAGGGCGATACCGTGACGGTGGGTATCTTTAGCCCTGGAGAGATGGTGGATGTAACCGGAACCTCTAAAGGGCACGGCTTTACCGGGGTGATGAAGAAGTGGAATTTCGCCGGGGGTTACGACTCTCACGGCGCGCACAAGGTTCACCGTCATCCTGGCTCCATCGGTAACCGCAAGACGCCGGGCCGGGTGTTCAAAGGAAAGAAGATGGCGGGCCGCTGGGGCAATGAGCGCGTGACCATCCAGGGCCTCGAGGTGGTGGATGTGCTCGAGGGCGAGAACCTGATTCTGGTCAAAGGTTCGGTGCCCGGGGCCAACGGCAGCCTGGTGGTGGTGCGGCAGACCCGCAAAGTGCCGGCCATCAAGGCGGCAAAGGGAGGTAAGTGATGTATAGCCTTCCGGTCATTGGAAGCAATAAGACTGTGGAAGCTCATCTCCCCGAAAAGGTGAATGGTCACGTGCTTTATGAGGTGGTGCGCTGGCAACTGGCCTCGCGTCGCCGGGGTGCTGCCGCTACCAAGACCCGGGGTATGGTGAGCTTTACCACCAAGAAGATGTATGCCCAGAAACATACCGGTCGGGCCCGCCACGGCGATTACGGGGCCCCGATTTTTGTGGGGGGGGGTACGGTCTTTGGTCCCCAGCCCCGTGACTACAGCTACACCCTGCCCAAAAAGGTACGCAAGCTGGGCCTGGGTATGGCCCTGGCCGATCGGGCCCGGGAGGGCAAGCTCTTTCTGGTGGAAGAGTTTCAGGGGGTAAACGGCAAAACCAAGGAGTTTGTGGCCTGGCTCAAAGCCCACAACCTCGAGGGTTCTTCCATTTTGCTGGTCACCCGCGACGAGAAGGTGGCCCGTGCGGCCCGCAACCTGCCTAAGGTGCGGGTGTTGCCTCCCGAAGGGCTCAATGTCTACGACATTTTGCGCCAGGAAGCGCTGGTGATGGAGGCCAGTGCCTGGGAGGGTGTGCAGGCCCGGGTCGCTATGACGGGGGGTGAGGAGAGATGAAAACGCCCCATGACATCATCATTCAACCGGTTTTGTCGGAGAAGGCCTATGGTCGTTTCGCCGAAGGTGTCTATACCTTTTGGGTGCACCCCGAGGCCAGCAAAACCGAGATTGCCGGTGCGGTAGAGGCCGCCTTTAAGGTTAAGGTGGTGCAGGTCAATACCCAGAACGTACGAGGTAAGGACAAGCGCCTGGGCCGCTTTGCCGGTAAGCGCCCCGACCGCAAGAAGGCCATCGTGAAAGTGGCTCCCGGCCAGAAGATCGAAGCCCTGGAGGGTCTGATCTAGAGGTTCTCCTGCGCCCTCCTAAAAGACCGAGGCAAAGGGCAACATTCACTTGGAACCAGGGCAGCTCGGTCGGCCCGTATCAGGTGAGAGGAAAGAAAAATGGCAGTCAAAAAGTTCAAACCCTACACCCCATCGCGCCGTTTTATGACGGTAGCGGACTTCTCCGACCTAACCAAGAAGCGTCCGGAGAAGAGCCTTACCGTACCCTTGAAGAAGACGGGGGGGCGCAACAATCAAGGCCGCACCACCAGCCGCTTCATTTCCGGTGGGCATAAGCGGCTGTACCGCATCATCGATTTCCGCCGCCGCGATAAGGTGGGCATCCCTGCCCGGGTCGCCGCCATTGAGTACGACCCCAACCGTACCGCCCGCATCGCCCTGTTGTTCTACCGCGACGGGGAGAAGCGCTACATCCTGGCCCCGGATGGCTTGAGTGTGGGCAGCACCGTGGTGAGTGGGCCCGAGGCGCCCATTGCGGTGGGCAACGCTTTGCCCCTGCGCTTTATCCCAGTGGGTACGGTGATCCATGCCGTGGAACTCGAGCCCGGCAAGGGGGCCAAGATGGCCCGTAGTGCGGGCACCAGCACCCAGGTGCAAGGGCGCGAGGGCGATTACGTGGTGTTGCGGCTGCCCTCGGGCGAGCTGCGCAAAGTGCATGGGGAATGCTACGCCACCGTGGGCGTGGTTTCCAACGCCGACCACAAGAACATCGTTCTGGGTAAGGCGGGGCGTACCCGTTGGTTGGGCCGCAAGGGCCATGTGCGCGGTACGGCCATGAACCCGGTCGACCACCCGCACGGTGGGGGTGAGGGGCGCGCGCCGCGTGGTCGTCCGCCGGTCTCGCCCTGGGGGCAGCAGGCCAAGGGTCTCAAGACCCGCAAGAAGAAGAAGCCCTCGAGTGCGCTCATCGTGTCTCGTCGCAAATAGAGGTGAACTATGCCACGTAGTTTGAAAAAAGGAGTTTTTGTGGAAAGCCACCTGCTGGAAAAAGTCGAGGCGATGAACGCCAAAGGCGAAAAGCGGGTGATCAAGACCTGGAGCCGCCGCTCCACCATCGTGCCGGAGATGATTGGCCACACCCTGGCGGTTTACAACGGCAAACAGCATGTGCCGGTCTACATTACCGAGCAGATGGTGGGCCACAAGCTGGGTGAATTCTCGCCCACCCGCACCTACAAGGGTCACAGCCGCGAGGCCAAGACCGCCAAGAAGTAAGGGGTGAACGGTGGAAGCTAAGAAGCGTTTGAAAAAAGGAGAGCGCAGCGATATTCGCCGGGATGTGCGGGATGTGCACTACCCTGGCTCGGCGGGGCTGATTCGCTACGCCAGGCTCTCGTTGCGCCAGAGGGAAAAAGCGGTTAAGGATGAGGTGCCCCATACCTATGCCCGTGCCACTGCGCGCTACGTTCGTATGTCGCCGCGCAAGGTGCGTCGGGTGGTTGACTTGATCCGGGGCAAGAAGCTCGAGGAGGCCCGGGCCATCCTCAAGTACACCTCGCACCGCGCTGCCGAGGTGGTGGCCAAGGTGCTGGAATCGGCGGCGGCCAACGGTATCAACGACGACCGCAAGAACATGATCGAGGATCAAATTTACGTCAAGGCGGCTTATGTAGACGAAGGGCCAGCCCTCAAGCGGATGCTGCCTCGAGCCCGGGGAAGTGCCAACCTGATCAAGAAGCGTACCAGCCACATCACCATCATCGTGGGGGAGAAGAATGGGTAACAAGATCCATCCCATCGGATTGCGCCTGGGTATCACCCGCGAGTTTGAGTCGCGCTGGTACGCGGGCAAGAAGACCTACGCCAAGGCCTTGCAGGAGGACCTGCAAATTCGCGAGCTCATCGAGCAGGAGCTGCGGCCGGCTGGCCTAGCCCGCATCGATATTGAACGGGCTGCTGACAACATCGCCATCACGGTCTATGCAGCCAAGCCCGGGGTGGTGATTGGGCGTGGGGGCGAGACCATCAAACGTCTGCGCGAGACCTTGCAAAGTAAGTTTCCCGGAAAGACCGTGGCCTTGAACGTGCAGGAGGTGGGCAATCCCAATCTTTCCGCGCCTCTGGTGGCCCAGCGCGTGGCCGAGCAGATCGAGCGTCGCTTTGCGGTGCGCCGCAGCATCAAGCAGGCTGTACAGCGGGTGCGCGAGTCTGGGGCCCAGGGGGCCAAGATTGTGGTCTCCGGTCGCATCGGTGGGGCGGAGCAGGCCCGGGTGGAATGGGCGGCGGAGGGCCGGGTGCCCCTGCATACCCTGCGGGCCAACATCGACTACGGTACCGCTCGAGCCGAGACCACCTATGGCTCGTTGGGGGTCAAGGCCTACATCTTTATGGGCGAGGTCATCGGAGGGAAGAAGGTGGTGCCCGGTGCGGCACCTGCAGCCCGCCCGGCAGCACCTAAGCGCGAGCGTGAAGAGGGCAAGCCCCGCCGTCGCTCGGCGGTGCGCAAGGCTGGGGCTGCGGCCAAGGAGGGGGGCGAGTAAGCCATGTTGATGCCCAAGCGTATGAAATACCGCAAGGCCCATCGGGGTCGGATGCGGGGCACCACCAAAGGGGGCGATTACCTGGCCTTCGGCGAATGGGGCCTGGTGGCCATGGAACCAAGCTGGATTACCAGCCAGCAGATCGAGGCGGCCCGTGTGGCCATGGTGCGCCACTTCCGCCGTGGGGGCAAGATTTTCATCCGCATCTTCCCCGACAAGCCCTACACCAAGAAGCCCCTCGAGGTGCGGATGGGTAAGGGTAAGGGAAATGTAGAAGGCTACGTGGCGGTGGTGAAGCCGGGCCGGGTTATGTTTGAGGTCTCGGGGGTAACCGAGGAGCAAGCCCGCGAGGCGTTGCGCCTGGCTGGACACAAGCTGCCTATTCAGACCAAGGTGGTGAGACGCGATGCCTACGACGAAGCCCAGTGAGCTGCGCAAGCTAACGGTGCAGGAGCTGCAAAAGCGCGTTCAGGAAAGCAAAAAGCAGCTCATGGAACTGCGCTTTCAGGCCAGCATCGGCAAGTTGGACAAAAACCATCGGCTGACCGAACTTCGGCGCGAGATTGCCCGTATGCTGACCATTCTGGGCGAGAAAACCCGGGAAAGGAGTGGCCATGCCTAAAAAGGTTTTGACCGGGGTGGTGGTAAGCGACAAGGCCCAGAAAACCGTAACGGTGCTGGTCGAGCGCCAGATGCGCCATCCCCTGTACGGAAAGGTCATCAAGCGGTCTAAGAAGTACCTTGCCCACGACGAGAACGACCAGTACAAGCTGGGGGATGTGGTGGAGATTCGCGAGGCAAGGCCAGTATCCAAGAGAAAAAAGTTTGTGGTAGTGGGGCGGCTCGAGGAAGGTCGCATGGACCTGGTCGAGCGCTACCTGCTGCGCAAGGAGCGTGGTAAAGCGTGATTCAGCAAGAAACCGTGCTGGATGTCGCCGACAACACCGGGGCGCGTAAGATAGCCTGCATCCGCGTACTGGGGGGGCACTACCGCAAGTATGCCAGCGTGGGCGATGTGATTGTGGCCTCGGTGAAGGAAGCCATTCCCCGGGGAATGGTTAAGGAAGGGGATGTGGTCAAGGCAGTGGTGGTGCGTACAGCCAAGGAAATTCGCCGGCCAGATGGCTCCTCTATCCGCTTCGACAGCAACGCCGCAGTGATCATCAACCCCCAGAACGAGCCCAGGGGCACCCGTGTTTTCGGCCCGGTAGCCCGTGAGCTGCGCGAGCGCGGTTTTATGAAGATCGTCTCGCTGGCGCCTGAGGTGCTCTGACGGCCCTAAAGCAGCCTTGGAGGGATCGAGATGGCCCTTGCCCGGCAGACCAAGTTCCAGCAGGGCAGGGTGGGAAAACAGGGTGCGGGTTCTTGCCGTAGGCAAGTGCTCCGATGCACAAAAGGCCTCCTGGGGTCTTTTGTCCCGCACCCAGCTTGGCGGCTATGGCCGGCAAGACTCAAACAAGCGGATGCTTTTTGGGGCGGATTCTGCTACACTTTTCATTTGGTGTCTTGGGATGGGCTATTTCGGCCCCAAAAGGCAAAATCGGAGGAGTGATGCCTAAAGTACACGTCAAAAAAGGGGATACGGTAGTGGTTCTTTCCGGGAAGGAAGGCTTGCGTGGCGCGACCGGAAAGATTAAAGCAGTGATGCCCAAGGAGGGCCTGGTGGTGGTCGAAGGGCTGAACATGATCAAGCGAGCGGTGCGGCCCAACCCCCGCAACCCCCAGGGGGGCTTCATCGAGAGCGAGGCACCGATTCACGCCTCGAAGGTTATGCCCATCTGCCCAAGCTGCGAAAAGCCGACCCGTATTCGCAAGAAGTTGCTGCCCGATGGCACTAAGGTGCGTGCCTGTGCCAAGTGCGGCGGCGTTCTGGATACCAAGTAAGGGGGTTGAAGATGCCACTGGAAGTTGCCCTCAAAAGACGCTACCTCGAGGAAATCCGCCCCGAGTTGATGAAGCGTTTTGGCTACGACAACGTTATGGCGGTGCCCCGCCTGGTCAAGATTGTAGTCAACCAGGGGTTGGGTGAGGCCAAAGACGACAGCCGGATTCTGGAGAAAGCCGGCAAGGAGCTCGCGGTGATCACCGGTCAGCAGCCGGCCATCACCCGGGCCAAAAAGTCTATCTCTAACTTCAAGTTGCGCCAGGGAATGCCCATTGGGCTACGGGTGACCTTGCGGGGAGATCGCATGTGGATTTTTGCTGAGAAACTCATTCACATCGCTCTCCCGCGCATCCGCGATTTCCGCGGGCTTAACCCCAATTCCTTCGATGGCCGCGGCAACTACAACCTGGGTCTACGCGAGCAAGCCATCTTTCCCGAGATCACCTACGACATGGTGGACGCGGTGCGAGGGATGGATATCGCGGTAGTTACCACGGCTAAGACCGACGAAGAAGCCAAGGCGCTTTTGGAGCTATTGGGTTTTCCCTTCCGCAAGTAGAGCTAGAAAGGAGGTGAACGCATGGCTAAGAAGTCACAGGTGGAGAAAATGAAGCGCAAACTCAAGACCATGGCCAAGTACGCGGCTAAGCGGGCGGCGCTTAAGGCCGCTGGCGATTACGCGGCTTTGGCAGAGCTGCCTCGCGATGCCAGCCCTACCCGCCACAAAAACCGTTGTGCGGTGACGGGACGAGCCCGGGCGTACATTCGCTACTTTGGTCTGTCGCGTTTGCAGTTCCGCGAGATGGCTCACAAGGGGCAACTGCCTGGGGTTAAGAAGGCCAGCTGGTGAGGGGTGCTGTAGGTCGGTAAGTTTTTACCGATACCGCGGCGCCAGTTCTCGAGCGCGCTCTGGTGGATGTTCTGGGCTGGCAGGTTGGTCGGTTTGACCAAGACCGGGCTCCGCAAACCTCCAAGGCAAAACAGAGCCGCTTGAAAAGAAGGAGATTCCGCAATGCTTAGTGATCCAATTGCTGACATGCTGACCCGGATTCGTAACGGGGTCCAGGTCTACAAGGAGAGCGTGGATGTGCCTGCTTCCAAGTTCAAGCAGCAAATTGCCGCCATCCTTGTCAAGGAAGGTTTTCTGAAGGGAGTGGAGCAGGTAGAAGTGGATGGCAAGCCCTTTTTGCGCCTGTTCCTCAAGTATGGCCCTCGCCGCGAGCAGGTCATTCAGCATATCCAACGGGTGAGCCGCCCCGGCCGTCGGGTCTATGTGACGGCCGAGAACCTCCCCAATGTGCGCCGGGGTTTGGGCCTAGCCATCATCTCGACCTCTAAGGGGCTCATGCCCGACCGCGAGGCCCGCAAACTGGGCGTAGGCGGTGAGGTAATCTGCGAGGTGTGGTAGCCCCTCGTGCCTAGGTAAGGAGAAAGCCATGTCCCGAATTGGAAGACAACCCATTCCTTTGCCCAAAGGCGTGACCGTGGATGTAGCTGCGGGATACGTCAAGGTCAAGGGCGCCAAGGGCGAGCTGACCGTACCGCTGCCTGCTGACTTTACCGTGAAGAACGAGAACGGCAGCATCGTGGTGAGCCGCCCTTCTGACAGCCGCACCCACAAGAGCCTGCACGGCCTTACCCGTACCCTGATTGCCAATGCGATTCAGGGCGTCTCGGCGGGGTATGTAAAAGAAATGATCATCAGCGGCACCGGTTACCGTGCAGCCTTGCAGGGTAAGAACCTCGAGCTCACCGTGGGCCATAGCCACAAGGATATCGTCACCCCTCCTCCCGGTATCACCTTTGAGGTGCCTGAGCCTACCAAGATACGGGTGATTGGGATTGATAAGCAGTTGGTAGGGCAGGTAGCCGCCAATGTGCGGGCTGTGCGTCCGCCCGATGCCTACCACGCTAAGGGCATCCGCTACGCCAACGAGGTGGTCAAGACCAAGCCAGGCAAGGCTGCCGGTAAGTAAGTGTAGCCCCGTCGGTATGGGGTTTGTTTAGGAAGGAGAAGTTGTGGCACGTTTGTCCACCAAAGACCGCCGCAAGTTCCGGGTACGCAATGCCGTCAAGGCCTCGGGGCGCCTGCGTCTTAGCGTTCACCGCAGCTTGCAGCATATCTACGCGCAAATCATCGACGATAGCAAAGGCCATACCCTGGCGGCTGTCTCGAGCAAATCCCTCAAGCTCTCGGGGAACAAAACCGAGATAGCCAAAAAGGTGGGGCTGGCCATTGCCGAGGTGGCCAAAGCCAAGGGGATTACCCAGGTGGTTTTCGACCGGGGCCCCTTTAAGTACCACGGGCGGGTGAAGGCCCTGGCCGAGGGAGCCCGTGAAGGGGGACTGGAGTTCTAGCCTAAGGAGCCAACATGCCTGAGACCGATTTTGAAGAGAAGATGATCTTCGTGCGCCGCACCTCCAAAACCTACCAAGGAGGCCGCCGCTTCCGCTTTGGGGCCTTAGTGGCTGTGGGTGACCGGCAGGGCCGGGTGGGCCTGGGCCTGGGAAAGGCCAAAGAGGTTCCCATGGCGGTGCAGAAAGCCAACAACTACGCTCGGCGCGACATGATCGAGGTGCCCTTGCACAATGGCACCATTCCTCACGAGATCAGCGTGACCTGGGGTTCCTCCACCATTCTGTTGCGGCCTGCGGCCCCGGGAACCGGGGTAATCGCGGGGAAGGTGCCCCGGGCTATCCTCGAGCTGGCCGGCATCACCGACATCCTGACCAAGGAGTTGGGCTCGCGCAACCCGGTCAATATCGCCTATGCCACCATGGAAGCCTTGCGCCAACTCCAGACCTGGGACGATGTCAAGCGCTTACGCAAAGGTGAGGAGGTGGCCTAATGGCGACCATCAAGGTTCGGCTGGTCAAAAGCCCCATCGGCTACCCTAAAGACCAAAAAGCCGCGCTCAAGGTTCTGGGGCTGACCAAGATGCACCGTGTGCGCGAGGTGCAGGACAACCCGGCCATGCGGGGCCAGATTCGCAAGGTGGCCCACCTGGTGGAGGTGCTGGAATGAAACTGAGTGATATTCGTCCTAATCTAGGGGCTAATAAGCGCCATAAGCGGGTGGGCCGTGGCCCTGGTTCGGGCCATGGTAAAACCGCCGGGCGGGGGCACAAAGGGCAGAAATCCCGCTCGGGTGGAGTGAAGAACCCGGCCCGCTTTGAAGGGGGGCGCTCTACCCTGTTGATGCGCCTGCCCAAGCGGGGTATGAAAGGCCAGTCCCACGGCGAGCTTAAGCGGGTGGAGTACCAGGTGGTGAATCTGGGGGCCATCGCCAAGCACTTCACCTCGGGTGAGGTGGGGCCTGAGGCCCTGGCTCAAGCCGGTTTGGTGCGCCCGGGGTATCCGGTTAAGGTGCTGGCCATGGGGCAGGCTGCGGGTTTGAAAATCCACGCCCATAAGTTCTCCCAGGCAGCCATCGAGAAACTCAAGGCGGCGGGCGGCGAAGCGGTTGTGCTCGAGGAGGCCTAAGGTGCTCGCGGCCTTCCGTTCCGCCATCACCATCCCCGAGCTGCGTAAGCGCATCCTGTTTACGCTCTTGGTGCTGGCGTTGTACCGCCTGGGTACCTTCATTCCCACCCCTGGGGTGGACATCAGCAAGATTCGTGAGTTTTTGGGTACCCAGGCGGGCAGTGCCCTGGGCTTGGTCAACCTGTTTTCCGGGGGCAATTTCGAGCAGTTTTCGATTTTTGCTCTGGGCATCATGCCCTACATCACCGCTGCCATCATCATGCAGCTTCTGGTAACGGTTATTCCGGCTCTGGAGAAGCTGCAAAAAGAAGGGGAAGAAGGCCGCCGCATCATCACCCAGTACACCCGTATTGCCGGTATCGCCTTGGGGGCGGTGCAGGGGTTGTTCCTAGCCACCGCTTTTCTGGGTTCCAACAATGGGGCCTTCCTGCTGCCGGGATGGGAGCCGGGCTTCTTTTTTTACTTCGTGGTGGTGGTGACCCAGGTCGCTGGCATCGCCTTGTTGTTGTGGATGGCTGAGCGCATCACTGAATACGGTATCGGCAACGGTACCAGTATGGTGATTTTTGCTGGCATAGTGGCCTCTTGGTTGCCCCAGTTGGGCCGCACCTTTGGCCTGGTGCGTACCGGCGAGGTCAACCTGATCGCCTTGATTCTCTTCCTGGTCTTTATCGTGCTCTCCTTTGCCTTTATGGCCGCGGTACAGCAAGCAGAGCGGCGCATTCCGGTGCAGTACGCCCGTAAGCAGGTAGGGCGCAAGATGTTCGGGGGACAGGCCACCTATATTCCCATCAAGCTAAACGCCGCGGGGGTTATTCCCATCATCTTTGCCGCGGCACTGTTGCAGCTTCCGCTCTTTATTACCGGGGTTTTCCCCGACTCGCCGGTGGCTCAGGGGGTCGCCAACTTCTTTACGCCCAACCGCTTTCCTGGTCTGCTTATCGAGGTATTGCTGATCATTGGCTTTACCTACGTCTACACTGCAGTGCAGTTCGACCCGCGGCGCATCTCGGAGAATCTGCGTGAGTATGGTGGATTTATTCCGGGTATCCGCCCAGGTGATCCCACGGTTAAGTTCCTCGAGCACATCGTCTCCCGCCTGACCCTGTGGGGGGCTATCTTCCTGGGGATTGTGGCCGCGCTGCCCACCATCATGCAAAACCTAACCGGGGTGACCACCCTGGCCTTCCACTTCTCCGGCATCAGCCTCTTGATCGTGGTGGGGGTCTCCCTGGATACCCTGCGGCAGATTGAGGCCCAGCTACAGATGCGCAATTACGAGGGCTTCCTGACCAAGGGCCGCTTGCGGGGTCGTACCCGCTAGAAAGAAGGAGGCGTCATATGGCAGAGGCGGTAATCTTCCTGGGCCCACCGGGGGCGGGTAAGGGTACCCAGGCCAAGCGCCTGGCTTCCGAGCTGGGCTTTAAGCAGCTTTCTACCGGCGATATTCTGCGTAGTCATGTAGCCCGGGGCACCGAGCTGGGCCGGCTGGCTAAGCCCCTTATGGATGCGGGTAAACTGGTTCCCGACGAAATCATTTTGGGATTAATTGGAGAGGAGCTGGTTGCCATGCCCGACCCCAAGGTGATTTTTGATGGTTTTCCCCGCACCTTGGCCCAGGCCGAGGCCCTGGATAGGCTTTTGCAGGAGCGGGGCATCCGCCTGCTGGGCGTGCTGCTGGTGACCGCCCCACAAGAGGAACTGGTGCGCCGCTTGTTGGGACGGGCCCAGCAGGAAGGCCGCTCGGACGACAACGAGGAAACCATCCGGGCCCGCATGGTGGAATACCAGCAGAAAACCCAGCCGCTAGTGGACTACTACGCCCGCACCGGCAGCCTGAGGGCGATCAACGGGCTGGGCTCGGTGGACCAGGTCTACCAAGCCATCCAGGAAGCCCTGGGGGTTCGCGCATAACCCATGGCCATTTACATCAAGTCGCCCTGGGAAATCGAGAAGATGGCCAAAACCGGCCAACTTCACAGCCAGATTTTTGCCCAGATAGAGCCCCACATTCGCCCTGGGGTGAGTACCTATGAGCTTGACCAGATGATCCTCGAGGCCATCCACCAGGTGGGGGGCAAGGCGCCGCAGATCGGCTACCGGGCTGGGGGACAGGTGCCCTACCCCAGTGCGACATGCATGTCGGTGGATGATGTGGTGGTGCATGGTTTCCCCTCCAAGCGTCCCCTGCGGGAAGGCCAGCTTTTGAAGATCGATTTCCTTTTTACCTACGATGGCTACACCACCGATATGGCCCGTACCTACGCCATCGGTAAGGTCTCTCCCGAGGCCGAGAGGTTGATGCGGGTAACGGAAGAGGCCTTTTGGGTGGGCCTGGAGCTCTTGCAACCGGGTAAGCGCATCGGCGATGTGGCCGCTATGGTGCAGGACTTTGTGGAGCGGCAGCACGGGCTGTGGTGCATTCGCGAGATGGTGGGCCATGGGGTGGGGCGCGAGCTGCACGAAGACCCGCAGGTGCCCAACTATGGCGAGCCTGGCAAAGGCCCCAAGCTGCGCCCGGGAATGACCCTGGCTTTCGAGCCCATGGTTGCTTTATACCCGGCTAAGATGGTAATATTGGCGGATGGTTGGACCGCCACGGTTGGTAAAGGCAACCTGGCAGCCCACTACGAAAACACGGTGCTGATTACCGAATCTGGCCCTCGCCTCCTGACGGGGAGCCAGAAATCTGTGCCGGCGAGGCCTTAGCACCAGGATTCGAGCGGCTAGGAGGAGCGGCTTGGCGAAAGAGAAGGATACAATTCGCGCCGAAGGGGTGATCACCGAGGCCCTGCCCAACACCACTTTTCGGGTTCAGCTCGATAATGGGCCCGAGATTCTGTGCTATATCTCTGGCAAGATGCGCATGAACTATATCCGCATTCTGCCCGGAGACCGAGTGGTGGTGGAGATAACCCCGTATGACCCCAGCCGGGGGAGGATTGTCTACCGCAGGTAGGGCGGGTTTGGCAGAGAAGCCTCTAGAGTTGGAGGAGCGACCCATGAAAGTACGTACCTCAGTCAAGAAAATGTGCGATAAGTGCAAGGTTATCCGGCGCCACGGGCGCGTGTACGTGATCTGCGAGGACCCGACCCACAAACAGCGTCAGGGCTGAAAGGAGGTGAACAATGGCTCGAATCTCTGGTGTGGAAATTCCCCGTAACAAGCGGGTGGATGTTGCGCTGACCTACATTTACGGGGTGGGCCTGGCCAGGGCCAAGGAAGCTTTGGCGGCCACCAACGTAAACCCAGCTACCCGCGTTAAGGACCTGACCGAGGCTGAAGTAGCCCGTCTGCGCGAGTTCATCGAGAACACCTATAAGCTCGAGGGCGAGTTGCGGGCTGAAGTAGCGGCCAACATCAAGCGCTTGATGGATATCGGATGCTACCGTGGTCTGCGCCACCGCCGTGGCCTGCCGGTGCGCGGTCAGCGTACCCGTACCAACGCCCGTACCCGCAAAGGCCCCCGCAAGACCGTGGCTGGTAAGAAGAAGGCCCCCCGGAAGTAAACCCCAAGTGCAAAGCTGGAATGTGGATGCGGCTATAGCGCATCGGATGCACGCCAGTTGAGACTCCTGGAAGCGCCCACCCCCCATTTTTGCCTGGGCATATCGCGAGGAGAGTATGGCTGAGAAGAAAGCTACGAGCAGTCGCAAAAAGAAGGTTAAGCGCCAGGTCCCAACCGGGCGGGCGTTTATCCATGCTTCCTACAACAACACCATCGTGACCATTACCGACCCCGATGGACACCCCGTGACCTGGTCGTCGGGTGGGGTGATCGGTTACAAGGGCAGCCGCAAAGGCACCCCCTACGCCGCCCAGCTAGCTGCCATGGATGCGGCTAAAAAGGCGCAGGCCTTTGGCATGAATAGCGTGGACGTGGTGGTTCGTGGTACCGGTGCGGGTCGCGAGCAAGCCATCCGGGCCCTGCAGGCTAGCGGCCTCCAGGTACGTTCGATTGTGGATGACACGCCAGTGCCCCACAACGGCTGCCGCCCGCGCAAGAAGTTCCGTAAAACCGCCTAAGCCCTTTTTGCTGGGGTGAAACTTTGGTTCCCTGCTTCACCCCCTAACCTTGGGAACCCGGAGGAGCAGTCCCTTCCCCCGATAGGAGAAACGATATGGGTCGTTATAGAGGACCGATTGTAAAAGTGGCGCGTCACCTTGGGGTGAACATCGCCGAGACCGAGAAAGTACAGAAGTATCTCGATCGCCGCCCGTATGCGCCGGGCCAGCATGGGCAGAAGCGCAAGGGGCGTCCGTCGGACTATGCGGTGCGTCTGCGGGAAAAACAGAAGCTACGCTTCATCTACGACGTTTCCGAGACCCAGTTCCGCAACCTCTTTGAGGAAGCCAGCCGCAAGAAGGGCGTGACCGGTACGGTGTTTTTGCAGCTCTTGGAGAGCCGCTTGGACAACGTGGTCTTCCGCATGGGCATTGCCTCGACCCGCCGCCAGGCACGCCAGTTTGTGCGGCATGGCCACATTCTGGTCAATGGTCGCCGGATTACCGTGCCTGGCTACCGGTTGCGTCCGGGCGATGAGGTCAGGGTCTCGGAGAGGGCCAAGAAGATGGATTTCATTGTGCAAAACGTCGAGCGTTTCAAGAACCGTAAAGCCTTCCCTTGGCTCGAGTTCAACGCCGACACCATGACGGGGCGCTTCCTGCGCCTGCCCGAGCGGGAGATGCTCTCACTGCCGGTGAATGAGCAGCTGGTAATCGAGTTCTACTCCCGCTAGGCCGCCAAGAGCCATTGGCCCAACTGTTATTGGTACCTCCGAGGAGGTTCTAGTTTGGAAACCACCAAGACCAAAGCCCCTGTTTTCAATGCCCGCATCGATGGGAACTACGGCGAGTTTGTGCTCGAGCCCCTCGAGCGGGGTTTCGGCGTAACCCTGGGGAACCCCCTGCGCCGTATTCTGCTTTCCTCGATTCCTGGTACGGCGGTTACCAGCGTTTACATCGAGGATGTGTTGCACGAGTTTTCCACCATTCCTGGGGTGAAGGAAGACGCCATTCAGCTCATCCTCAACCTTAAAGAGCTAGTCGTGCGCTTTTCCGAACCGGGCAGTGGACCCAAGACCTTGACCTTGCGGGCCACTGGGCCTAAGGTGGTGTATGCCCGCGACCTCGAGTGCCCACCCGACGCCGAGATTGTCAATCCCGACCTGTACATCGCCACCCTGGAGGAAAAGGGTAAGCTGGTGATGGAAATTCGGGTGGACGAGGGGGTGGGGTATGTGCCGGCGGAGAAACACGGCATCAAAGACCGCATCTCCTCCATTCCGGTAGATGCCCTCTACTCCCCGGTGCGCCGAGTGGCCTACCAGGTCGAGGATACCCGCTTAGGCCAGCGCACCGACCTGGACAAGCTGACCTTGCGCATCTGGACCAACGGGGCTGTCTCTCCGATGGAGGCGTTGCAGAAGTCGGTGGCTATTTTGCGGGAGCAGCTGGGCTACTTTGACCAGTCGCCCGTAGTGCGCCTCGAGCAAAAACCCGCCCAACCGCCGGCTAGCCCGCCCGCTCCATCGGTGGCTCCAGAGGCCCCGGCGCCCAGGGCGGTGGGGCTGACCCTGGACGACCTTGGCCTCACCACCCGCGTGCTGCATAACCTCAAGGAGGAGGGCATCGAGACGGTGGAAAGCCTGCTGGCCCTTTCCGAAAAGGAACTGAAGAAGGTACCGGGAATCGGCGACCGCAGCCTGCAGGAGATTAAGGACTGCCTCGCCCAACACGGGCTGGCGATGAAGGAATAGGAGAAGCGACCATGCGTCATCGCAAAGCTGGACGAAAACTCAACCGGAGCTCCTCGCATCGGGTGGCCCTGTTCCGCAACCTGGCCAAGAGCCTGCTGCTTTCGGAGGAGGGCCGGATTACCACCACCATCCCCAAGGCCAAGGAGTTGGCGGGGTATGTGGATCACCTCATCAATACCGCTAAAAAAGCCCCTACCCTAACGGTGCCCGATAACGTTCGTTTCACTAAGCGCCGCGACAAGGACGGCAAGGAATTGCCCTTGCAGGAAGGCGAGCGCCTGGCTACCCCAGAAGAGCTGGCCGCCTACGCCCGACGTAACCATCTGCGCCGCTTGGTGCTGCGTGACCTGCACGACCCCAAGCTGGTGAGAAAGCTGTTTGAGGAAATCGCTCCCCGCTACGCCGACCGGCCCGGTGGTTATACCCGTGTGCTGAAGCTGGCTGAGCGCCGCCGAGGGGATGGAACCCAGCTGGCGTTGGTGGAGTTGGTGCGCTAAGACCACCCTATCCTAACCAAGGTCAGGGAAGGGGGTACGAGGGGAGCGCCAAAAGGCGCTCCTTTTACTTTAGCGGCTGGGCGGCTTGATGCCCAGGGCCTCGAGGGCCTTTTCCAGCGGCAGGTCGCGCCCAGTGTTGGCGAGTTGCTCTAGGGAGTTTTCCGCGGTGAAGTCCGGAGTGGTTCGGGCAGGGTAGGGGGTGCCATCGGCGAAGAAGGCCCGGTTGTAGGAGATGCTGAGGGCCCCGCCATTGATCAGGTTGAGGGGGCGGGTGGTGGTGTTGCCAATGCCTAGGGTGGGCGTTCCTACCACGGGAGCCCGGCGGGCCCGTTGAATGGCCGAGGCCAAGTACTCCCCGCCCGAGGCGGTGTTTTCGTCTACCAGCACCACCAAGGGGCCTTGCCAGCGGGCGTAGACCGGCAGGTTGGCCGAATCGCTCTGGTCGTTGCGGGTGATGGAGAGGCGCCCCTCGCGGATGCGGAACTCGGTGCGCTCAGTCTGGTAGCGGTCAACCAGGGCCACGTAGGGTTCCTCGAGGAAGGCCGCCGCGGCGTAGATCATCTCGTTGAGCAAGCCCCCGCTGTTGCCCCTGAGTTCCAGCACCAAAGCCCGCAGGTTTTTCTGCTGGGCTTCCCGCACCAGCTCGTGCACCCGGCGGCCTACCTGGCCTTGGGCGTCGAAGTCGGGGATGCGCAAAATGCCCACCCCGTCGGGCCGCACCCTGAGGGAGGGGAAGCGGGCTAGGTTGATCTCACGTCCGACTAAGGTGATCTCCAAGCGCTGGCGTTCGGGCCCCCGCAGGATGGTGAGGGTCACCGGCCGGCCTGACTGCACCGACTCCAGCAAAAACTGGGTGGTTTCCTGATCGCTGGTGAAAGTTTCCAAAGCGCGCCCGTTGATGGCGATGATGCGGTCGCCGTAGGCCAGCCCGGCCTCGTCGGCAGGGCCGCCTTCCACCACGTCCACGATCAGCCGGTCGCGCGAGCCGGGTACCGGCACATGGGTAATGCCGATGCGCAGAGTGCGAGAGGGTGCGTTGCCCTGGCGGCTTTCCCGGGTTCCCCGCAAGGCCTCGGGGCTGAGGTAGTAGGTGTGGTTGTCCTGCAGCTCGCCCACCATGCGCTGGATGATGGGCACGGCTTGGTCGTAGGGGCAGGTCTCGGGTTGGGGCGCGCAGGTGCGCTCGAGCTCCACCTGGTAGCGCCGGGTCAGCTCCTTGAGGTTCTGGTTGGCCGGGCCGTAGTAGTAAAACTCCACGTAGAAGCTGGCTTGGTCAAAGAGATCCTGAGCCGGTGAGGCCAGCGAAAACGAGCCCAGCAGCAAGGCCAGGGTCAGTACGGCCTGCCGGGCTTTAGTGGAAAAAGTACCCAGTCGTTCCATAGCACCACCTACCGCAGCATTTGCAAGGCGCGCTCGAGGATCACATCGCGCCCGGCCACCAGGGCTTCTAGATCGTCTTCCACCAGTACATCGGGGGTGAGTTTGAAGGGGAAAGGCGTGCCGTCGAGGTGTCGCATGCGCAAAGAGGAGACCGCGATGAACTCGCCGTTGATCAGGGGGCCCTCTGCGCTACCAGACATGCCCAAGGCCCCGGCAGTGGGCTCGCCCACCACCTTGGCCCGCCCGGCGGCCTGGAGGAAGTAGGCGAGCATCTCGCTGGCGTTGAAGGTGTGGCGGTTGACCAGCACCACCACCGGTAGCCGGGCCAGGTAGGGTTGCTCGAGGGCGCTTTGCTCCTCTTTTTCTTCCCCTTCCGGCTGCACGAATAGCCGTCCATTCTCTACGGTGTAGGTCTCGTCTAGCCCTTGGAAGCGGCGGTCGTAGATGAAGCCCCCCCTTCCGATAAAGGCGCTGGCCGCCAGCAGGGCCTCAGAATCGTAGCCGGTGAGCGCGTCGCGCAGGTCAATCACCAAGCCCCTAGCCCCGGCCTCTTCGGCACGGCGGGCTGCGGCGTGGATGCGCTCGGCAGGGGAGAAGCGCTCCGAGCTAAAGAGATGATAGATGCGCAGGTAGGCGATGTTGTTGTTGATCTCGAGCCGGGGCTGCATGGTGGCCTCGGCTACCCGGGGGGTGAGCTGGGCCGTGCGGGGGCTGTTCTGCCGGCTGTAGCTGAGGCGGATAGGGTTGCCGGCGGCTTCGGCGGCTTGCAGGTTAGCCAGGCGGGCGGGCTGGCCGTTGATCTGGGTGATCAGGTCGCCCCGCCGCAAGCCTGCCTCAAAGGCGGGCTCGCCGGGAAAGGCCTCGCTCACCACCAAGCCCCGGGGGGTTTCGCGCACCCATACCCCAATTCGGGCGGTGGCTGGCCCCAGCCCGGCCCCATAGCGTTGCTCGTCGATGAGCTGCTCGCGGGTCATCAGCATGGTGAAGGGGTCGGCGATCTCCTGCACGATACGGGCGATGACCTGCCGGGCCTTGTCGAAGCCACACTTTTCCCCTTCAGCAGCGCAGAGCTGGTCGAGCTGGGGCTGGTATTGCCGCCTGAGCTCGCGGAAGGGAGCCACCTTGGCCGGGCCGTTGTAGTAAAAACCGATGAGGAAGGTGGCCTGGTCGAACAAATCCTGGGCGGGGGAGGCCAAAACTGGGCTGGTGAGCCCCCATATCAAGCAGCTCAGCAGGGTTTTTCGTAGGGTCATAGCTCAAATATACCCCCTGGCGGATTAAACAGGTGGTAAAGGGGCACTTTGTGGGGCGTGGTCGGGGCAGAAGAGGCGTAGCTCGGCAGGGGGGAGAGGTTGCTCCAGCAGGCGGCAGTAGGCCTGGCCGTGGGTGTAGCTATAGTGACAACAGGTCAGGCACATACCACTTTCGCCCATCAGGCCCTCTTGCACCAGGTGGGCCAGGATAAAAAGCAGGTCTTGCAACAGGCGTTCGGGGGCCTCCAGGGTTTGCCAGGCTTTGCGCAGCGGGGCATCCCAATGGCTGAGGTGCTGGGCTAGCGCTTGACCTTGAGGGCTAATCCGCAAGACCCGGCGCCTTTGATCGGTAGGGTCTTTTTCCCGCAGTAGGCAGCCTTTGGCCTCGAGGCTTTGCAAAGCCTCGCTCACGGTGGGTGGGCTCAGGGCCAGGCCTTCGGCCAGGGCGGCAACCCCTTGGGGTTTGCGGGCCAGATGGAGCAGGAGTAGGGCCTGGGTAGGCGTAAGGCCTAGAGGATAGGCCTGGGCCCACAACAAGGCACGTTGACCCTGGGCCAGACGTTCCAGGGCCGCGCTGAGTTTGTCCTCGAGGTTCACGCGTTCATTGTAGAGCCTTCGCTAGGGGCGGTAGGTGCTGAACACATAATCGCTGCTGGCAGCACCTTGATGGCAGGTGAAGCAGGCTTGGGCGTCGATGCTGAGCGGTGCCTTATTCGGCCCAAAGGCCAGGAAGCCCCAGCCGCCCGTGCGGGCATAGCGGCTGCTGTTCTTGACCATCACCCCTACCAGCTTGCGCGGACCTTCCAGGGTGGCCCCTTGCTCCTTGCGCACCTCGAGCAGGTCGAAGGCGATCACCGAGCCATCGGGGAAGCTACGGCGATCCGAGAGATAGCCGGCAAGGGCTTGGGGATTGGCGTAAATGTGGTGCAGACCGCCAAAAGCCTCATAAAGAGGGTGGCCTGGCCCGATTTCCATGCTCTTGATGTGCGTCCAGAAGCGATATCCTTCCGGATAAGAAGAGCTGCCTTGGCCCAGGGCTAGGAAGACCAGAAACAAGCCTAACCAGAGGGACTTACGCATGGCGCACCTCCTATATTTAGGATTCCTAAATATTAGCGTAGCCTCGAGGCCCTGTCAAGCCGGGCAGGCTACCGAAGGGGCGCACGCTCCCCCGTTCCCCGACCGAGGGGGCCTAGGGCCTAGACCAGCCCCAGGCCTGGGCCCAAGAGGGGCTGGGCAGCCCCTGTACCACCTCGAAGCTGCTCAGGAAGGTGCCGGGGTAGTAGTAGCCCAGGATTTGGCGAAAGTCCCAGCCTTGCAGGGCCAGCCCCCGGGCGCCCCACTGGCTCATGCCCACACCATGGCCCAGGCCCTGGCCATAGACCTGCCAGCCCTCAAAGCGCACCCGGGTAGAGGGCAGGCCCAGGCTGCGCAGAAGGCGGGTGGCCAGGGGGGCCTCGAGTTCTAAGCTTCCCCCGCTGCCGCTGATGCGCAGGCGAAGGGGCCGCCCACTCTCGCTCAGTAGAACCGGCTGCACGGTTTGCACGCTGCCCACTTGAAGGCCCAAAGCGGCCAGACCCTGGGCCACCGCCTCGGGGGAGAGGCTGCGGCTCCAGGCGCTGTGAGGGCTTTGGGCAAAGGGATCGGGGCGGGCCACCAGATAGGGCAGGCTGTTGCCCCAGACCTCGGCTGAAGCGGCGGTGTGACCGCCGGAGTCGGCGTGGTAGACCGCGGTGATGGGTTTTTGCCGGTAGCTCACAATTAAGCCTCGGGTGGCCTGGACTGCTGCGGTGTGGCGGGGGGTTTCGACTTGGCGGCCCCGGTAGACCTGGCAGCGCTCGGTGGCGCAGAGGTCGTAAAGGCCCTGGGGGTTCAGGCGATAGAGGGCAAAGGTGCGGGCCAGAATGGCCTGGGCCTGCAAGACCGCTTCCGGGAAGGAGGCCGGAACCTCACCCGGCATCACCCCCAGCAGGTAGTCCTCGAGCCAGACCCGGTTGATGAAGAGAAGGCGCCCCCCCTGCCAGACCGCCAGCAGGTTGCCCCGGTAGGGCCGCCCTTCCAGGGTAAAGCCTTCGGGTGAGGCCAGCTCCACCCAAGGCCCCTGGCCTTGTCCTTCCAGCACCACCTCGCCCGCCCCAGCCCACACCCGCAGGCTGCCTGCGGGGAAGTCCCGGCTGCCCAGGGCGTTGTTGCGCAGATGGGGGCCAACCTGCACCCCCTGAGCAGGAGCCTCGCTAAGCAGTACCCGCAGGAGTAGGTCGGGCTGGGCCCAAGCGGCTCCCAGCCAAAAGAAGAGCAGCACCCAGAGGCGAGCCATGCCCAAAACCTTTGCCAAGTATACCCAGGCCTGGGGAACTCTCTTGTGCATTTGCCTATTCCAAGGGCAGGGTATGCTGTCCGGTGGCAGGTAGCTTCTGAAGGGCTTGCAGTACATGCCCACCATGCTTGAGCAGGTACATGGGGAAAGGATAGGCCCGTTCCTGGGGGATGGGGTGACCCTGAGGGTCGGGAGGGGCCAGGTGGCGCTGTAACCGGGCGAACTGAGCACCGATGGTGTTTTCCTGGCGCAAAGCTTGGCTCAGGATTTTGTTTTGCAGCCGTCTTAGCTCGTGTTGGATGCGCACCTGGGCTCGCTGGCGGGGGCGGGCTAAGGTGGGGTCGGGGAGGAGGGCTGCGAGAGCCTCGAGCTCGGCGTTAATGCGCTCCAGGTGGGTTTGCAGGGCTTGTACGCGAGCTTCCTGCCGGGCCAGAGCGGTTTTGAAGGCGCCTTCTGGGTCGGCCTGGAAAACCCAGGCCTCGAGGCCGTACTTCTGCAGGATGCGCTGGATGGGGGGCTCGAGCACCACAACGCTCAAACGCCGGATCACCGCAGGGGGCTTTAGGCCGTGCAGGGCATACACCCCGCCCAGCTCGGCCACGTATTTCAGCTCCCCAGGCCCCACCACCAGGCCCACGGTGGGCAGTACGGTGTCCTGCAGTACAGGGCGCAGGCCTGCCGCCGGGGTGAGGCGGGCGGGGTCCTGGGCCAGAAGGGCGCGCAGGTCGGCAGGGGTGTAGCTTCGCTGGCCGTCTTCGAAGTGGCCCTGGCGGAAGCGCAGCAGCCGCCGCACCCCATCGGGCCCTTCTAGAAACAGGTTGGTAGCGGCTTTTCCCCGGCCCAGGGCAGGCTCGAGGCCAGCCTTCTTCATGGCCGAGGCGGCGCGGTTGATGGCCTCGGCAGAGGCCAACGGGTCGTCCAGCTCCCGTTCCAGAGCCGGCACAAACAGCGGGGCCAGCTCGGGGGCCATGGGGTCGAACAGCACCAACCCCTGGGGGCCTAGCCACTCCAGCATCAAGCGGGCAAAGGCCTCGCTGTAGCTCCAAGGGCCCCGCAGGGCCCGGCAGATGCGCTCGCTCACCTCTGGCTGCCCGCCAAACCGCTGGAGTAAAGCGCAGACCTGGGGAAAATAGGGTTCAAAACGGATACGCCCGGCGGGGCGGGCTGGGGGCAGGGCCAGCCGCAGAGGGTGTACCCGTTCCTCGAAGTCGAGAAGTTCGACCCCGCTGATCTCCGCGGTGTCGTGATCCTGTGAGGCCACCCAAAACACCGGTACCACGGGCTGCTCCGGCTGGTCGTGGCTTTGAGCCAGCCGAAGGGCAGCGTGGGCTTTGTAGAAAGTGTAGGCTGGGCCAGAGAGCAGGCCAGCCTGTTGACCGGTAACCAAGGCCCGGCTTTGGGGATGGGCCAGCCGGCGGGCCGCCTCGAGGCTGGCGGGAGGGGCGCCCAAGCGCTGTAAATAGGCCACCAGCCTGGCGCTAAGGGTTTCCCGGGGGGCAGCCCTGGGCTTTTCCAGCAAAGCGGGCAGGTCGGCCAGACCATAGGGCAGAAAGGGGCGCAGGGCATCAGACATGGCTAGGGGATTTTACTGGGTGCGGCTAGACCACAGCGTAAGGTGTGGCATAAACCCCCGGTGGGTTTAGAGCGAGATTTGCTGCAAAACCCCTGGCTTGAGAATCAGAATTCTCCGGTAGCCCAGCTCGATGGCATCCTGCATGGCTAGTTCGCCCAGCACCTTGGTAATGGTCTCCCGGGTTGAGCCGGCCAGGTGGGCCAGATCCTGGTGGGAGAGGGTGACCTCGAGGCCCTCCTCACCCTGGCGCATGGCGGTCAGTAGGGCTTTGGCTAGCCGGGGCAGCACCTCCTTAAAGCGCAGGTCGCGCAAACGTTCTTCGGCCTTACGCAGCCGCCGTGAGAGCAACAGCACAAAAGCGGCCTGGGCCTCGGGGAAGCGGGTGGTGAGCCGTAGAAGGTCTTCCCTCGAGGCAGCTAGCAGCTCGCAGTCGGTGAGGGGCTCGGCGAACACCCCATAGCGCTCGTTTGGCAATAGCGCGCCTTCGCCGAATATCTCCCCAGCCCCCACCACCGTTAGGGTGATTTCCTCCTCCTGCGGGCCAAGCTGAAAAAGACGTACCCAGCCGTCGACCACAAAATACAGGGTCTTAGCCTCGTCTTCGGGGTAGCACACGTAGCTACCGCGCCGTGCGGTAAAACTACGGAATACCCGCTCGGCTTCGGCCCTGGCCTCGGGGGAGAAGGTGGTCATGAACTCTGGGGTCATGGCCCTTAATTTAGCGGGTCGAAGGGGAAGAAACCTTGGGTCAGCTTCACAAATAAAGGCCTGTCGCAAGTGGGGTTTTTAGCGCGGAATGTGGCGCCAGACCTTTTCCGGGGTGAGGGGCATGTCCAGGTGGGCTACACCCAGGGCATCCAGCACCGCATTCACCACTGCCGGGGTAGCGGCGATGGCCCCGGCCTCGCCCACCCCTTTGGCCCCCAGGGGGTTGGTGGGGGAGGGGGTTTGCAGGTGATGAGGCTCCATGGGGGGCATCTGGTCGGCCTTGGGCAGGGCGTACTCCAGCAGGCTGGCGGTTCGGTTCTGGCCCTCGGGGTCGTAGAGGATGCCCTCGTAAAGGGCCTGCCCGATGCCCTGGGCAATGCCCCCGTGCTGCTGGCCCTCAAAAAGCAGGGGGTTGACCACCGTGCCGCAGTCGTCCACCGCCACGTAGCGCAGAATTTTTACCGCTCCGGTCTCGGGATCCACCTCAACCACCGCCAGGTGGGCGCCAAAGGGGTAGTTGGCCTCCTTCAAGACGAAGCTAGCCTGCCCCTCCAGCCCCGGCTCCATCCCTGGGGGCAGTTTGCGGGGGTTGAAGGCCACGGCCAGTATCTGCTCCAGGCTGACCGCCTTATCGGTGCCGCGCACCCCCCAGCCTTGGGGGCCCAGCTCGATGTCCTCGGGGGCGGCCTCGAGCAGGTACGCGGCGATGCGGGCCATCTTGTCGCGCACCATGGCCCCGGCTTTCTGGATGGCCGAGCCCCCCACCGAGAGGGTGCGGCTGCCGGCGGTGCCCATGCCGTAGGGGATGACCAGGGTGTCGCCCTGCACCACCTGGAAGCGCTCGGGGGGGATGCCGAGCTGGTCGGCCACAATCTGTACAAAGGCGTTCTGGGTGCCCTGCCCGTGGGGCGAGGTACCGGTGAAGAGGGTCACGCTGCCGTCGGGGTTGACCCGCACCCCGCCGGTGTCCCAGCCGTAGCCGGTGATCTCCACGTAGCTGCATAGCCCAATGCCGATCCGCCGGCCCTGGCGCTGGGCCTGGGCCTGTTCCGCGCGGAGCTTTGGGTAGTCGCTGGCCTCGAGCAGCCTTTCCAGGGCCTGGGCGTAGGCCCCGGAGTCGTAGCGGGCCCCGGTGTGGGTTTTGTAGGGGAAGGGCCCTCGAATGAAATTCCTGCGGCGGATCTCCGCCGGGTCGAGGCCCAGCGCCCGGGCCCCCATGTCCATGAGCCGCTCTAGGTAGTAGGTGGCCTCGGGCCGTCCGGCCCCGCGGTAGGCCCCGGTGGGGGTGGCATTGGTGTAGACCGCCAGCAGCTCTAGCTCGAGGGCAGGAATCTCGTAGGGGCCCTGCAGCATCAGGAGAGTGCCGGGAGCGTTGCCCAGGGTGGTCTCGAGGGCGTAGGCTCCCAGGTCGGCCACCACCCGGCCCCGCAGGCCCAGAATCCGGCCCTCCGCGTCGAAGGCCATCTCCAGCTCGGCGACCTGGGCCCGCCCGTGGATGGTGGCGTTGAAGGCTTCGCTGCGTCCCTCCACCCACTTGATGTTACGGCCTAGGTGCTTAGCCAAATAGGCGGCCAGCATCTCCTCGGGGTAGACGTTAATCTTGGCCCCGAAAGCCCCGCCCACATCGGGCACAATCACCCGTACTTGATTTTCGGCCAGGCCCAGGCCTTGGGCCAAGGCGCTGCGCAGGCTATGGGGCATCTGGGTGCTCGACCAGACGGTAAGGGCCTGGCGGATACCGTCCCAACTGGCCAGAACCCCCCTGGGCTCCAGTGGGGTGGGGGCTACCCGCTGCTGCACGAAGCGCCCACTCACCACCTGGTGGGCCTGGGCAAAAGCTGTGGCTACGTCCCCTGCGCCGACCTTGCGCTGTAGCGCCAGATTGCTTTCCAGTCTGGGGTGGATGGGGGGGGCCGTTAGGGCGGCCAGCGGTTCGGGGTAGGCGGGCTGAGGCTGGTAGTCCACGAAAATGTTCTGTACCGCTTCTATAGCGGCTTCCGGTGAAGTGGCCAGCACCGCGGCTACAGCCTGGCCCTGGTAGTGCACCTGGCCCTGAGCTAAAAGCGGGTGGGGCACCGCTTTGGCATCGCGCGGGGCCGAGGCTGGGGCGTGGAGTTCGGGCAGATCTTGAGCGGTGTACACCCCGACCACCCCAGGGATGGCCCGGGCCTCCTCGGTCTGGATGGTGCTCAGCCGGGCATGGGCATAGGGGCTACGCAGTAGGGCCAGGTAGAGGGTGTTGTCCAGCCGGAGGTCGTCCAGATAGACCCCCTGGCCCCGGATCAGCTTGCCGTCCTCGAGGCGTTTCATGGGTTGGCCAACGTAGCGCTGCGACATAGGGCCATGTTACCCCAAGGGGCTACTTGGGCATGGTGCGGCGCAGCAGGTCTTGGATAACCTGGGCTACTTGGAGGCCCTCGAACTGGGCCTCCTCGGTCAGGAGCAGGCGGTGGGCCAAGGCGGGCAGGGCAGCGTTGCGCAAGTCGTCCCACTCCAGGTGGGCCCGGCCCGAGAGGTAGGCCAGGGCTTTGGCCAAGGCCAGCCAGGCCTTAGCCCCTCGGGGGGAGAGGGGCATGCGTAGGTGCTTTTCCTCGCTGGAAAGCTGAGCGGTGTCGGCGATGGCCTCCAGCGCTGGCTGGCTCGCCACCACCTGGCGGCTTTCCGCTCGAGCCGCCAGCAAGTCCAACCCTTCCACCGCCGAAGGTGGGGTAGGCTCCTCGGAAAGGATGCGCACCCAGGTCGCGCGGGGTGGGGCCTGCACGCTGATCTTAGCCATGAAGCGGTCGAGCTGGGCCTCGGGTAGGGGGTAGGTGCCCTCCAGCTCTAAGGGGTTCTGGGTGGCCAGCACCAAAAAGGGCTCGGGCAGGGGGTGGCGCAGGCCGCTTACGGTGACGCTTTGCTCCTGCATGGCCTCGAGCAGCGCCGACTGGGTCTTGGGGGTGGCCCGGTTGATCTCATCGGCCAGCACCACCTGAGCGAACAGGGGGCCTGGCCGGAAGACGAACTGCCCATCCTCCAAAATCTCGGTTCCGGTGATGTCGGCAGGCAAGAGGTCGGGGGTAAACTGGATGCGGCGGTAGGAAAGCCCGCTGGCTTGGGCAAAGGCTTTGGCCAGGAGGGTTTTGCCCAGCCCGGGTAGCCCCTCCAGCAGGGCGTGACCGCCGGCTACAGCGGTGGCCAGCAGCTCGCGAATGACCTGTTCCTGCCCGAAGAGCACCTGGGAAAGCTCTTTTTGCAAAGCGGAAAGCGCCGCTCGAGGATCGTTCACGAACCCATACTAACCGGCTTTTCACCTAGGCCAAGTGGGGTTGGTGAGCAATTGCCCTTGCCCCCAGCGTGGGGCGGTACAATCGGGTTGTGTGGATTTTGGGCATCGACACCTCCTGCGACGATACCGGGGTGGGTCTGGTGCAGGATGGCCGGGTGGTGGTCAACCGGGTGGCCTCCCAGACCCTGCTGCACCAGGTCTACGGGGGGGTGGTGCCGGAGTTAGCCTCGAGGGAGCATGTCCAGGTGATCGACGGGCTAGTGGAGGCTGTCCTAGCCGAGGCGGGTTTGGTGCCAGCCAAGCTGGATAGGGTGGCAGCTACACGGGGCCCGGGGTTGATTGGGGCTTTACTGGTGGGCTTCACCTATGCCAAGGGGTTGGCCTTTGCCCTGGAGAAACCCTTTGTGCCGGTGCACCACCTCGAGGGCCACATCTACGCGGCCCTGGCCGAACACCCCGAGGTAACCCCGCCCTTCCTGGCCCTGGTGGCCTCGGGGGGCCACACCCACCTGTTCGAGGTGCCCTGCTGGGGCCAGTACCGGCAGCTGGGCGCCACCCTAGATGACGCGGCAGGAGAAGCTTTCGACAAGGTAGCCCGCCTGCTGGGCCTGGGGTATCCTGGAGGGCCTGCGATCGAAGAACTGGCCCGCCAGGGGGAGGCCCCTAGGGTTCCCCTGGCCCTGCCGTTGCAGGGGCAGGAGGGTTTTAACTTCAGCTTTTCTGGCCTAAAAACGGCGGTGGCCCGGGCTCTGGAACAGGGCTATGCCCCCGCCGATATCGCCGCGCGCTTCCAGCAGGTGGTGGTCGAACACCTGGCCCAGGTGGTGGTTCGGGCGGCCCGGTACACCGGCCTTAGCACCCTTTTGGTCACCGGGGGCGTGGCCCAGAACGCCGCGCTGCGGGCCCGTTTGCAGGAGGCCGGGTTGCGCCTGTTGTTTCCTCCAAAGGGCTTGGCCACCGACAACGGGGCCATGATCGCTTTAGCTGCCTGGCATATCCAAAAGGCGCCGCCGGAGGCCCTGCTGGTTCCGGCGGCAGCCTATTTGCCTTTGGAAGACCCCTCTACTTCCGCAGGGCGACCAGCTCGGTGATGCTCTCGCCGTTGCGGGTTTTCTGGATGCTCTTGACCAGGCCCACCCCTTCGGCATACCAGGAGGTGCCGCGGCTTTCGAAGTTGAAGGGAATTTGGATGGGGCCGGCGCTGGCTTTTAGCCGGGTAGCGAGGCTGGTCTCGAGCCGATAGGCGGTAAGGCGCCCTGCCGGGGTGACCACGGTTTCCTGGGCCACCACCTGGTAGAGATTCTCGAGGCTACCGCTAATCTGGAGGCGCAACGGCCCCTGCTGTCCGCTGCCCCGCACCTCATCACCAGCTTCCAGCTATTCCCCACCGCCCAGCGGTCGTAGTCGGGGATAGCCACCCCGCTTACCCGCACCACCTCCAGGCTGTAGCTCACCGGCTGCCCGCCCAGCTCGGCCCGGTTGTTGCCCGGGCCAAAGTCCACCGGTGCGAGGCCTTCTGCCGAGCAACGGTAGCGGGAGGTTTCCTGGCCGCTATTGCTCTGGCGAATCTGCACAAAGCTGGTCTCGGTGATCTGGGTTTTGCGGATGGTATAGGCCCCGCTGCGTTCGCCGCTGGTGCGGTACTGCCACTCCCAGCCCGGACGGGCCGGAGCGAAGGGCTGGTCGCAAAACTGGGCTAGGGCGGGGCTGCCCAAAAGAAACAGGGCCAGAAAGGCAAGGGGCATAACCCAAGTGTATGCCGGACTCCAGGTGGAAAGGTAAAGAGGCGTTACACATCTAGCCTTCTAACCCCCATTCTCATGCAGAAGGGGTACAATCGCGTTTGGTTATGCTGGCATGGATTAATAAGCTTTTGGATAACAACGAGCGCAAGGTGGCCCGCTACTGGAAAGAGGTGGTGGCCCCGGTTAATGCCCTCGAGGATGAAGTTGCCCGTATCGAAGACCTGGCCGCGGAGTATGCCAAGCTGCGCCAAGCCCACCAAGATGGGGCCGACCTGGATTCTTTGCTGCCCAGAGCCTTTGCCCTGACCCGCGAAGCCTCCAAGCGCTTTTTGGGTCTGCGCCATTACGATGTGCAGCTCATCGGGGGGGCGGTCTTGCACGAGGGCAAGATCGCCGAGATGAAGACCGGTGAGGGTAAGACCCTGGTGGCTACCTTAGCGGTGACCCTCAACGCCCTTTCCGGTAAGGGGGTGCACCTGGTTACGGTCAACGACTACCTGGCCCGGCGCGACGCCGAGTGGATGGGGCCTATCTACCGGGGCCTGGGCCTCACGGTGGGGGTGGTGCAGAACCACTCCACCCCCGAGGAGCGTCGGCAGGCTTACCTGTGCGATGTGACCTATGTGACCAATAGCGAGCTGGGCTTCGACTACCTGCGCGACAACATGGCGGTGGCTCCCGAGCAGCTGGTACTGCGCCACGATACCCCGCTGCACTACGCCATCATCGACGAGGTGGACTCCATCCTGATCGATGAGGCCCGCACCCCCCTGATCATCAGTGGGCCGGCGGAGCGGGCTACCGATATGTACTACCGCATGGCCGAGATCGCCAAGAAGCTCGAGCGCGGCGAGAAGCCTCCGGTGGGCAGCAAGGAAGAGCCTACGGGCGACTATACCATCGAGGAGAAGCAGAAGGCGGTGCACCTGACCCTGCGGGGCATTGCCAAGGCGGAGAAGCTGCTGGGTGTGGAGGGCCTCTTCAATACCGAGAATATGGAGCTGGCCCACATGCTGACCCAGGCCATCCGGGCCAAGGAACTCTACTTCCGCGACCGAGAGTACATCGTGCAGGATGGGCAGGTCATCATTGTAGATGAGTTCACTGGGCGCTTGCAGCCAGGCCGTCGCTTCGGCGAGGGGCTGCACCAGGCCATCGAGGCGAAAGAGGGCGTCAAGATTGAGCGGGAAAACCAGACCCTGGCCACCGTAACCTACCAGAACTTCTTCCGCCTCTTCGAGAAGACCGCGGGCATGACCGGCACAGCCAAGACCGAGGAGAAGGAGTTTCAGGAAATCTACGGCATGGATGTGGTGAGTATTCCCACCCACCGCCCGGTGATCCGCCAGGATGCTCCCGACGTGGTCTACCGTACGGAGAAAGGCAAGTTCTTTGCCGTGGTGGAAGAGATTGCCGAAAAGTACGAGAAAGGTCAGCCAGTGCTGGTGGGTACCATCTCGGTGGAGAAGTCTGAGCGGCTTTCTGCCATGCTCAAAGACCCGCGCCACTTCCTGCCCCGCCTCGAAGCCCGGGCCCAGCTTCTGGCCAAGGCTATCGAGAAGCAGAGCGGCCCCGAGTGGGATCGGCTGCGCAAGGCCTTGGAGCGGCCAGGGGCCTTGCGCGACAGCGACCTGGAGCCGTACGAAGCCACCATTCCTGCCAAGGGTAGTATCCGCACAGCCTGGGAGTATCTCAAGCGGGCGGTGCACACCCTCGAGCTCATCCGAAAGGGCATTCCCCACCAGGTTTTGAATGCCAAGTACCACGAGAAAGAGTCAGAGATTGTGGCCCAGGCGGGCCGCAGCAAGACCGTGACTATCTCGACCAACATGGCCGGGCGCGGCACCGACATCAAGCTGGGGGGTAACGCCGAGTACCTAGCTGCCGATCTTTTGCGTAAGGAGGGTCTGGAGCCCCGCTCAGAATGGAAAATCGAGCTCTTCATTAAAAAGCTGGTGCAGGGGGCCGAGGAAGAGGCCCTCAAGCTGGCCGCCGAAATTGGGGTGCGCCCGGCCATCATCGACGAGATTCGCCGCCTGCGGGACACCTGCGCTGCCGATGAGGTGCGGGTCAAAGAGCTGGGCGGTTTGCACATCATCGGTACCGAGCGGCATGAGTCGCGCCGCATCGATAACCAGCTTAGGGGTCGCTCGGGCCGCCAGGGTGACCCCGGTTCCTCGCGCTTTTACGTCTCCTTCGACGACGACCTGATGCGCCTGTTCGCCTCCGAACGGGTCATCGCCATGCTGGATCGGATGGGCTTCGATGATTCCGAGCCCATCGAAAACCAGATGGTTACCCGCTCCATCGAACGGGCCCAGAAGCGGGTGGAGGATCGTAACTTCGATATTCGCAAGCAGCTTTTGCGCCTGGACGAGGTGATGGCCCGGCAGCGCGAAGTGGTCTATGCCCAGCGGCGCACGGTGCTCTTGGGTAGCGATGAGGCGGTGCGTGAAGGGGCTTTGGCCATGATGGAGGACACCGTGGATGGGGTGGCCTCTAACTACCTCAACCCCCAGCAGCACCCCGATGACTGGGACCTCGAGGCCCTCAAAAGCAGCCTGGTGGACTACATTCCCTCGCTCAAAGACTTCGACTTTGAAGGTCTGCGCCGCCTCAAAGCCGAGGAGGGGGTGGAGCGGCTTATAGAGGCGGCCCGCGCGGCCTACCAGGCCCGCGAGGCCCAACTCGATGCCCAGGGGCCGGGCTTGATGCGGGCAGTGGAGCGTTTTGTGACCTTGCAGGTGGTGGACAACGCCTGGAAGGAGCACCTGCACAACATGGATGTGCTCAAGCAGGGTATCTTCCTTAGGGGCTACGGTCAGCGCGACCCCTTCCAGGAGTACAAGCTCGAGGGCACCCGCTTTTTCAACGAGATGATCGCCAGCATCAAAAGCGAGGTAACCAAGTTCCTTTTCCGCCTGCAAGTGGAGGTGAGCCCCCAGCCTGCGCCGCAGGCCCAGGAAAGCCCAACCAGTGCGGCTCCCCCTTCTCCCAGCCGCGATCCCTTCACGGTACGGCGCCAGCAGAAGGCGGCCTCAGCCTATGGGGGTCTAAGTCGGGCCGAGCGCCGCAGGCTGGAGCGCGAGGAGCGCAAGAAAAACAAGGGGTAAATGCCGGCGGCCCAGGGGGCGCTTCAACATGCTTACCCGGCGCCGCTTTCTATTCCTGCTCGGCCTGGGCGTTGTAGGCCTAGGGGGGTGGGCCGCGGGGGAGGCTTACCGCTTTGGCCTCAGCCGCTATCGGCGGGTTTTGCCTGGGCTAAGGCAGCCTTTGCGGGTGGTGCAGCTAAGTGACCTGCATTATGGCCCTTGGGTGCACGGGGCCTCGGTCAGGGCCTGGGTTCAAGCGGCCAATCAAGAGCGGCCCGACCTGGTGGTCATTACCGGCGACCTGATCGAGTCGGGCCTGCGTCTGCGCTGGCTGAAGGAGGCTTACCGGATGGCCAGCCCCGACCTGGAGACCCTGGTTAGCGAACTGGGGCGGCTACGGGCTCCTCTGGGGGTCTACGCCATCTGGGGTAACCACGACAATGGTCTGCCTCAGGCCAAACGCTACCTAAGACACCGCCTAGCGGCCCGGGGCATCGAGGTGCTGACCAACCAGGGGCTTTGGGTACGGGACGACCTATTTCTGAGCGGGGTAGACGACTACTGGGAGGGAGAGGCCAACCCCCAGGCTTCCTTGCGGGGCTTCCGCCCCGATAGGGCTAGCCTGGCCTTAGCCCACAACCCTGATTTTTGGGACTTTTACCGGGGCTTGCCGGTTTCCCTGGTGCTGAGCGGCCATACCCACGGGGGCCAGGTGTACCTGCCGGGTCTGGGGGCGCCCTGGACACCCTCGTACTATGGCCAAAAGTACCTGGGGGGGTGGTTCACGCCGCCCGCCTCGCCGGTGGCTGGGTTCGTCTCGCGAGGCTTAGGCCCAACGGGCCTACCTTTGCGCCTCAACGCTCCCGCTGAGTTGGTGGTCTTCGACTTCCAACCAGGGTAGGATAACGGGGTGATTTTTGGCTATACCTTCGTTGTACGGCGCTTCCAGCGCTTTCTGCGGGGTTTGCAGCTTCCTTTGCGGGTGGCCCACCTCTCCGACCTACACATTGGGTTTTTCATCCGGGGGGGCTCGCTTAGGCGCTGGGTGGAGGCTACCCTGGCCGAGCGCCCCGACCTGGTGGTCATTACCGGCGACCTGACCGATGGTGGGCCCGAATGGGTGCAGCCTTTTTTGAGCGGGTTGGGGCGGCTTCAAGCGCCCTTAGGGGTTTGGGTGGTTTGGGGCAACCACGACTACCGTTATTCCGGTTACCAGCCCCTACAGCCCGGCCCTGCGGCTTCCCCTTTTAACCCCCCTAGGGTGCCCATGCGCCCCCCACTAGAGCTAGAGCAGCGCCTGGAAAAGCTGGGCCTTCGCTTTTTGCACAACGCAGGGCAGCAGCTCCGGCCCGATCTCTACCTGGCCGGGGTGGAGGATCTGTGGCATGGCCAGCCTGATATTGCTCAGGCCCTGCAGGGCCGTCTGGAGGGGCCGGCCTGTTTGCTGCTTTGCCACAACCCCGATTTTCTCTACCAGGTGCCCCCTACGGTTGACCTGACCCTGTGTGGCCATACCCACGGCGGGCAGGTGGTGCTGCCCTGGTACGGCCCGACCTTTACCTCCTCCCGCTACGGCCAGAAGTTTGCCGGGGGCTGGGTGGACGACCCTGCCCCAGCTTATATCTCCCGTGGCCTGGGGGTCTCTACCCTGCCGCTGCGGGTGGCCTGCCCGGCAGAGCTGGTCATCCACGAGTTTTGGCCCCAGGGAGCCTAGCGCACGCGGTAGCCGATGCCCTCGAGGATGCCCCTGGCCTGCTCGCGCTCCTCGAGGGTGGCAAAGCCCATGCGGATGGCCCCTCCTTCGTCGCGGATGGCCAGCACCTCGAAGTTTTTGATGTTGATCCCGGCGTTGCCCAAGGCAGTGGAGACCGTGGCGATCTGCCCCGGCTTATCCGGCACCTGTACCACCAGCTCGTGCATGCTGGGCAGCAAGCTGCGCTTCACGATGGGCAACGCATCGCGGGTACGCTTGGCTTCCTGGGCGGCTTGCAGCAGTTCTTCGGGGCGCTCGAGCAGATTTTCCAGCTCCAGGAGCACTGCTCGTAGGTCCTCTACAGCTCCCCGCAGGGCCTCTTTGTTGGCCACCACCATATCGCGGCTCATGCGCGGTGAGCCCGAGGCTACCCGGGTCAGGTCGCGGAAGCCGCCCGCAGCCAGGAACATCAAAAGCTCCTGGTGAGGGTCCTGGGCTACCAACCGGTTGAGCCCCACGGCCAGTAGGTAGGGCAGATGGGAGATGCGGGCCACCAGCCGGTCATGTAGCTCGGGGGGCATCTCCAAAGGGTAGGCCCCTAGGTTTTCCACCAAAGTCCGTACCGTGCTCAGAGCGGTGGGGTTGGTTTTTGGGCTAGGGGTTAGAACCCAGACCGCGTTTTGCAAAAGCCCGGCGTGGGCGGCCTCTACCCCAGCTTTCTCACTGCCGGCCATAGGGTGTGAGCCCACGAAGTTGGGCAGAACCTCGGTGAGGCCCTGCACCACCGCTCCCTTGACACTGCCCACATCCATCCAGATCGCTTGCGGGCTGGATAGGGGGGCCAGCCGGCGGCCCTCTTCGACCAGCACCCCCACCGGGGCAGCCAACACCCCCAGCTCGAGCTCCCCCACCCAGGGCCCCAGGCTGGCGTGCACCCGATCCACCACCTGCAGGGCCAAGGCGTCCTCGAGGGCCTTGGGGTCGGGGTCATAGGCATGCACTTCCTCGGCCAGAAAGCGCTCGCGCAGCCCCAGGGCTAAGCTTCCTCCCAGAAGCCCGATGCCAAAGATACCCACCTTGCTAAAAAGTGGCTTCATAAGCGCTCGTATCACCTGGAAGTGCGGTGGGGCTAGACGGGTTCTAGCTCGCGGGTGAGCTGGCGGCCCAAGGCAGGCAGCAGGGCCCGGATGCGCTGCATCAGCTCGGCGAACTGCGCCTCGGTGAGCTGCTGGGCTGCGTCAGAAAGGGCTTTTTCCGGCTCGGGGTGGGTTTCCACGATGAGGCCATCGGCCCCGGCGGCCAGCCCGGCCAAAGCCAGGGCGCTGACCCAGTCACGCCGGCCTGCGGCGTGGGAAGGGTCGATCCAGACCGGCAGGTGGGTCAGGCTTTTGAGCACCGGCACTGCTGAGACGTCTAAGGTGAAGCGGGTGGATTTCTCAAAGGTGCGGATGCCGCGCTCTACCAGGATGACCTTCATATTGCCCTGGGCCAGCACGTACTCGGCGGACATCAGGAATTCCTCCAAGGTCATGCTCATTCCCCGCTTGAGCATCACCGCTCGTCCGGACTGCCCCGCAGCCTGCAACAAAGCGAAGTTTTGTGCGTTGCGCGCTCCAATCTGTAGCACATCGGCGTAGGCTGCCACTAGGTCTACCTGCTCGGGAGCGACCACCTCGGTCACGATGGGCAGGCCGGTTTCCTGGCGGGCCTGCGCTAGAATTTCCAGCCCAGCCTGGCCCAGCCCCTGGAAGCTGTAAGGCGAGGTGCGGGGTTTGAAGGCTCCGCCCCGTAGCATCTGGGCTCCGTGTCGGCGCACATAGTGGGCGGCGCTGAGGGTTTGCTCCAGACTTTCCACCCCGCAGGGCCCCGCAGCAACCATCACCTCGCCTCCGCCGGTGGCCCCGGTGGGGAAACGCAGCACGGTGGGCTTGGGGCAGACCTCGAGGGAGGCCAGCTTGTAGGGCTTGGATATGGGAATCACGTCCTGTACTGACTCCAAAGCGCGGAAATGCTCGATCAACTCCGGGGTAGGCCCCTTGCCGATGGCCCCCACTAAGGTGGTGTGCTCCCCTTCGGAAACGTGGGCGCGGTAGCCTACAGCCTGCACTTCCTGCACCACCTGCTCGATCTCTTTGTTGCCCGAACCGCGTTTGAGAATGATCAGCATGGCTGCTCCTTCCGGCGTAAAGAAAACTTCCGGGGATTTGGATTTCCCCGGAAGCCTTGCTACGCCTTTACACGACTACGCCGACCTCACGGGGACCCCGGGCCAATAAAAGTACCCCAAAAAGAGGGCTTCTTGGCGGAGGGTTTCCCTCGAGGTCGGCATATGCTGTGAGTCTATCGGCCCGCCGGTGGGCTTGTCAACCGGCCTAACCTTGGCGTATGGGCGTGATGGCCAAGGTGCAGCGGGAGATGCAGACCAACCGCCCCTGTTCATCGCGAATTTCGATGCTCCAGACCGCGCTGGTTCGCCCGTTGTGCAGTGGGGTGGCCGTAGCAATGACCTTGCCGGACTGCATCGAACGCAGGTGGTTGGCATTGATTTCCATGCCAAAGCTGGTATAGCCCTCGGGGGCGGCCAGGTAGGCCCCGATGCTGGCCACAGTCTCGGCCAGGGCCACCGAGGCCCCCCCATGCAAAAAGCCGAAAGGCTGGTGCACCCGGGGGGTGACCTCCATCTCGGCCACCACCTTTTGCGGGCTAGCCTCCAACAGCTTAATGCCCAGGGTCTGAACCAGGGTTTCGCGCTCGGGGAGAAGCGGGTTAATCTTGCCCATGCCCATAGCCTAAGAGGCCGCCTTGGGCCTTTCAAGACGGCGCGGTATCTGCTATAATCTTGGTTTGCCTGGGGGCGTTTTGGTTTCGACAGGGACTCCTGAAGGCAGTACGGCGTGTCGAGGTAGCCCATGGCCTCGTAAAAATGGGCAAAGCCATAACTGGCAACGTTCGTAGCAACAGCTACGCCCTCGCTGCTTAAGCCAGCGACGTTCTTCAGAAGCCCAGCCGATGGCGTACTGAATGAACGACCCCAAAGTCGGCTAGTTTCTGGCCAGGCTCCGTAGCCAGGGGCGAAACCTCACGGAGCTCGGTTCAGGCCCGCTGTTGGTGGCGTAAGCCTGGACGACGAACAAGCACCAACTACACACGTAGAAGTCTGCTGGATGGGTCTTTGGACGCGGGTTCGACTCCCGCCGCCTCCACCAACAAGAACCCCCTGGAAGCCTCCAGGGGGTTTTCTCTGCGGTGTTCCTTGCACTTGCTACCCGGCGCAGCAGCGATAATACACCTGTGCTGGTTTGGCTGCGGGTTCTGGTCATCGGCTTGCTTCTGCTGGCCTACTGGGGGCCGGCGGTGCCGTTGGCCCCTCTGCGCACGGTGGTATTGCTGGACCAGAGTCCTTCAGTTCGGGAGGCCGTCTGGCAGGTAGCTCCCCAGCTCCAGCTACAGGGAGCCCGTTATGTGGCCTTTGCCAGCGCGGCTGTGGAGGTGGCTGCCCCTACAGCCCGTCGCCTCGACCTGGGCGAGGGTACCCGTTTGCGCGAGGCCCTACAAAAAGCGCTGGAACTGCGTCCAGACCGGATTGTGTTGCTTTCGGACGGCTTGTTTCAGGATCAGCCGGAGCCCATCGGGATTTCCATATATGCCCTCTACCAGCCGCCTAGCCCGAATCTCTCCCTATCGCTGGTTGGCCCGGCTCTCCCACCTAAGGACGAGACCGTGGAGGTACGGGCGGTGCTGGAGGCCACGGCGCCGGTTGTGGCGCGGCTGCGCTTTTCCGGCCCAGCGGGGGTGCTCGAGCGCGAGCTATCCCTTCAACCAGGCCGCAGCAGCCTAGGCTACCGTTTCCGCCTGGAGGGGCCCAGTGTGGTGGTCGCCCAGGTGGAAAGCGCTTTGGGTCGCGAGCAGGCCCGCCTCGAGCTGGCCCCTGCGGATGCGATTCGGGTCTGGGTGCTGGGTGATGCCGCTTTAGCCCGCTACCTGCAGACCCAGGGCTTCTGGGTGGAGGAGCGGCAGACCCTGGGCCAGCCCATCCGGGCTGAGGTGGTGGTTCTGGGGGTGGGGGTGCGGGACTTGTCGGCCCCCGACCTAGACGCCTTGCAGAGCTTTCTGAACCAGGGAGGAAGCCTACTCTGGACCGCTACCCCGCAGGGGCTATTCTTCGGTGGCTGGGAGCGGAGCAGCCTGGCCGACCACCTGCCCTTGGAGCCGATAGAGGAGCCAGGGGGGGTGGGCATAGTGTTGGTGCTGGATGTCTCGGGCAGCATGCTCGAGGCCGACAAGCTGGGTCTGGCGGTGGTGGGTTCGCTCGAGCTCATCCGCTCGGCCCGGCCACAGGACTACATCGGGGTGGTGGTCTTCTCCGACCGCCCGCGCTGGCTGTTCCGACCCCGTCCCATGACCGAGCAGGGCCGGCGTGAGGCGGAAAGCCTGCTGCTTTCCACTACGGCGGGTGGGGGGACCCGGATACAGCGGGCCTACCTCGAGGCCCTGGAGGCTTTAGAGGGCCTGCCGGTCACAAGCAAGCAGGTCATCGTGCTCTCCGACGGACTGGCCGCCGATGTGACCCCCAGCCTCTTTGACCAGGCCCGCGATGCTGCACCCGCCATCAAAACCAGCACCGTGGCCCTGGGTAGCGATGCCGACCGGCAGTTTTTGCGCGAGCTGGCGCAAGCCGGTGGGGGGAGTTTCTGGGATGTTCCTCGCCCGCAAGACCTGCCCCGCTTTTTCTTAGAAGAGGCCCAGCGAGCTTTCCAGCGCGAGGCCTTGGAGGGTCGTTTTCCCCTCTCAGTAGGGGCCCACCCCATCACCCGCGACACCCGCCCCCCTCCCCTGGCGGTGTTGCTGCCGGCCCGGAGCAAGCCTTGGGCCCAGAGCTTGCTCAGCTCGGGGGAGCAGGTGGTGTTGGCGGTAGGGGAGAGCGCTCGAGGTCGGGTGGCGGCCTTGGCCACCGATCTTTCCCGCTCCTGGCAGGACTGGCCTCAGGCCCCGGCCTTTTTGGCTGAACTGGTGCGCTGGCTGGCCCAGACCCCGGCCCGTCCTCGGGTCCAGGCAGTGCGGGAAGCTGGGGTTGTGCGGGTGCTGCTGGAGGGGCAGTTCGAGCGGCCTAGCCTGCAGACGGGGGGGCAGCAATGGCCTTTAGCCCCCATCGGGCCGTTGCGCTACGAGGCCCGCCTGCCCAAGGATACGGTGGGCCAGGCGGTGATTTTAGAAAACGGGCAACCCCTGTTGCGCTTGGGGCTTCCTTCCTTGCCGGAGTGGCGCCTTGAGGACGGAGAGGAAAACCTACGCCGATTGGCCGAGGCCAGTGGGGGTCGGCTTCTGGCCGACGTTGCCGAGTTACAAAGCCTCGAGGCCCGCAAACCGCTTGGCCTGCGCTGGGTTCTGCTTGCGCTGGCCATAGGGCTTTTCCTGCTGGAGCGCTACTTGGAGAGGCGAACCCTCATCAGGCTGGCCTCGCCGAGCTGAGGTGTGCGTGGAACAGAGGGTGGAAAACCTCCGGCTTTTCCAGATGGGGGGAGTGTCCGCAGTCGGTGAGCACCTCTTCGCGGAAGAAGCCCCCCGCGGTAGCGTAGCGCCGGAGCACCTGGCGGGTCTGCCCCACCATGGGCTGGGAAGGAAACGCCGCCTCACCCGGCCAGCCCGGTACCAGCCCCAGCCGGCCCAGGGTGCCCATATCGAACAGACTGGCATCGCTCACAATCTGGTCCTCGGCCCCGCGCACCCAGAGGATGGGGGGTTTGACCAGGGCGGAAATCATCTGCTGCACGCTTTGGCCCACGTACTTGGGCGAAAGGGCGTTGGCAGGGCCCCACCGCCCTGGGGCCACCCCCGGCCAGTGAGGGGAAGGGATGAAATCGCCGGGGTATTTTTGTGGCCCTATCTTCTGCGATAGCACTCCGGAAAGCAAGGCTTCCTCGCGGGGATGGTGGAAGGGGGGCTTCCAGTAAAAGTGGTTCATCACTGTGCGGGGGGCGGCGGGATGCTCGCTTGCCCGGTAGCCCTCGCCGATGAGCCGGGCGAACTCGGGGTTGACAATGCCGGCCCCCGAGCCGGCGAAATCCGGGGTGCAGGGGGTGCCCTCGAGGTCCTTGGTCCCGCCAAAGCCAAAGGGCGAGCCGGGGCAGATAACCGTTGCGCTCAATACCCGCTCAGGGGCAGTGGCCAGCAGGGCCCAGACCACGCTGCCCCCCAGGGAGTGGCCGGCCACGTGAAACCGGGGATGGCCCAAGGTGTCCATCAGGCAAAGCAGGTCGTCCACCCAGTCCATGCAGCCCCGGGTGGCGTCTATCAGCTTGTCCTCGGTGTCACCGTAGCCGCGCAGGTCGGGAGCAATGCCGCAGTACCCCTCTGGTAGAGCCAGCAGGGTCTCTTCCCAGAAGGTGTTGCTGCTGGCGTTGCCATGAATCAAAAGCACCGGCACGCCGTCGGAAGGGCCCCGGAGCAGGATGTGCTGGTTGAGGCGGGGGGTCTGGACCAACTTGGACTCGAGGCCGGGTAAAGGGGGTATGGAGGCCATAGCCATGCTCCTTTCAACGAACATCTCATGTTACCCGGCGGGTGTTACAAAGTTGTTGCTTAAGGAAAACCGTGGCCCTATACGGACCACGGCAGACTTGCCTTCACTTAGGCTTGGGTCTTCTCCGCTAGCATGTTCTTCAGCACCGTTTGCAAAATCCCGCCATTTTTGTAGTAGTCCAGCTCGACCGGGGTATCGATACGGGCCTTGACCTGGAACTCCAGCTTGGAGCCATCGGGGCGGGTGGCCACCACTGTGAGGATTTTGCCCGGGGTAAGGTCTTTGAGGCCCAGGATATCGTAGGTCTCAAAGCCGGTAAGGCCCAGGCTCTGGGCGCTCTGGCCCTCGAGGAAGACCAGTGGCAGTACGCCCATACCCACCAGGTTGCTGCGGTGGATACGCTCGAAGGACTGGGCGATGACCGCCTTCACCCCCAGGAGGTAGGTGCCCTTGGCCGCCCAGTCGCGGCTCGAGCCGTTGCCATACTCGATCCCGCCGATCACGATCAGGGGCACGCCCTCGGCCTTGTACTGCATGGCCGCGTCGTAGACGAACATCTGCTCGCCGCTGCCGGGCTCGCTGCCCAACTCGCTCTTGGGCAGCTTCTTGGTGTAGCCGCCCTCCACCCCCTCGAGCATCAGGTTGCGGATGCGGATGTTGGCAAAGGTGCCACGCATCATCACCTCGTGGTTGCCGCGCCGGCTGCCATAGGAGTTGAAGTCGGCGGGCTCGACGCCGTGGCCCATGAGGTAGCGCGCGGCGGGGGAGTTCTTGGCGATGTTGCCGGCGGGCGAGATGTGGTCGGTGGTGATGGAGTCGCCTAGCAGCAGCAGCACGCGAGCGCTCTTGATGTCGGAGATTTCGCGGGATTGGCCCAGGTTCTCGAAGAAGGGAGGGTTCTGGATGTAGGTGCTTGCGGGATCGAATTGGTAGAGCTGGCCGGTGGGGGCGGGTAGGGCTTTCCAGCGCTCGTCGCCCTCGAAGACGGTGGCGTACTGGCGGCGGAACATCTCGGCGTCGAGGGTCTGGTGCACGATCTGGCGGATTTCTTCCTGGCTAGGCCAGATGTCTCTGAGGAAGATGGCCTTACCGTTGGGGTCGTAGCCGATGGGCTCGGTGGTGAAGTCGATGTCGATGCGCCCGGCAATGGCATAGGCCACCACCAGCATGGGAGAGGCCAGGTAGTTGGCCTTCACATCAGGGTTAATACGCCCTTCGAAGTTGCGGTTACCCGAGAGCACTGCGGCCACCACCAGGTCGCCCTCCCGCACCGCTTTGGCAATGTCCTCGGGTAGCGGGCCGGAGTTACCGATACAGGTGGTACAGCCATAGCCCACGGTGTGGAAGCGCAAAGCCTCGAGGAAGGGTGTGAGTCCGGCGGCATCGAGATACTCGGTGACCACCTTGGAGCCGGGGGCCAGGCTCGACTTGACCCAGGGCTGGGTGTCTAGGCCAGCCTCTACCGCTTTTTTGGCCAACAGGCCCGCCCCCAGCATCACCGAGGGGTTGGAGGTGTTGGTGCAGGAGGTGATGGCGGCAATGACCACCGAACCGTGGCGCAGGTCGAACTCTTCCAGGCCCCGCTTGACCGTGACCTTTTTATCCAGCTGCTCGGGCTTGAGGCCAAAGCCCCGTTCCTTGGGGTCTTTAGTGAGGTGTTCTAGGAAGCTGGTCTTGACCTGGGCCAGGGCCACGCGGTCTTGTGGCCGCTTAGGGCCGGCCAGGCTGGGCTCCACGGTGGAGAGGTCGAGCTCGAGGTACTCCGAATAGAGGGGGGCATCCTCGTCGGTGCGCCACAGTCCGGTAGCCTTGGCGTAGCGCTCTACCAGGTCTAGGAGTTCATCGGGCCGCCCGGTGAGGCGCAAGTAGGCCAGGGTCTCCTCGTCGATGGGGAAGAAGCCCATGGTTGCCCCATACTCCGGGCTCATGTTGGCGATGGTGGCCCGGTCGGCCAGGGGCAGCTTGGAGACGCCGGGGCCGTAGAACTCTACGAACTTGCCCACCGCCCCATGCTTGCGGATCATCTCGGTTACCCGCAGCACCAAGTCGGTGGCGGTAGCTCCCTCAGGCAGCTCGCCATAGAGCTTGAAGCCGATGACCTTGGGGGCCAGCATGTAGTAGGGTTGGCCCAGCATCACCGCCTCGGCCTCGATGCCGCCCACCCCCCAGCCCAGCACGCCCAGGCCGTTGATCATGGTGGTGTGGCTGTCGGTGCCTACCAGGGAGTCGGGGAAGGCATACACTCGCCCATCTTCCCCTTTTTGGGTCATGACCACCTGGGCTAGGTACTCCAGGTTGACCTGGTGCACAATGCCTGTACCGGGGGGCACGGCCCGGAAGTTCTTGAGGGCGTTCTGCCCCCACTTGATGAGGCGGTAACGTTCCTCGTTGCGCTTGTACTCCAGCTCCACGTTTTGGGCAAAGGCGTAGCTGGTGCCGAAGAAATCCACCTGCACGGAGTGGTCGATGACCAGATCCACCGGCACCGTGGGGTTGATCATCTCGGGGTCGCCCCCTAGCTTGGCCACGGCGTCGCGCATGGCCGCCAGATCCACCACCGCTGGTACCCCGGTAAAATCTTGCAAAATGACCCGGGCCAGCATCAGCGGTACGTTCACCTCGCCAGGGTCGGGCTGCCAGTTGGCCAGCGCCACTACGTCATCGCGGGTCACTTTGTACTCATCGTGGTTGCGCAGTAGGCTCTCCAGCATAACCCGGATGCTGAAGGGCAAGCGGGAGACTGGGGCAATGCCCTGGCGCTCGAGTTCCAGGATGTCGTAGTAGAACACCTCGCCCATCTGGGTCGACAGGCTTTTGCGGGTTTTGAAATCGTCTCTGTAGGCCATAATTCCTCCTTCTACGCTGTAAGGCCAGCCCCCACCCGGCGGGGCCTCGCTGGGTTGGTGTCCGTTCTTAACAGTTTACAAGAACGGGTGAACCACTCGGATTGTGGGGCTGGTTTCCTGCTCTGGGCGGGTGCGCCCTGCCTCAGACAGCGCTAGTGTACAACAGGCTGAGGGCTAAACGCCAGTGGTTGTAATCGGTCAACACATGTGAGACTGGGGAACCGACTCCTCCTGCATCTTAGCTAAATACTCCAAGGGAGCAAGACCCCCCAGGGCCATGTGAGGCCTTCGGCGGTTGTAGTGGTCCAGGTAGGCATCCAGCTCTGCCTGTAGCTCGCTGAGCCGGGGGGGCAGAGGCCGGGTATAGAGCTCCTCCCTAAAGGTCCGTTGCACCCGCTCCACGTGACCATTGAGTTTAGGACTCCTCGGCGGCAGCACAAACAAGGCAATCCCCAGAGCA